>NZ_BAAHXK010000001.1:0-359699 GCF_054656915.1 Methylothermus subterraneus | reverse complement strand
AAAGCTCTGGGCAACGCTTTGGAAATCCTCGTCTGAGAGGCGGCTGAAAGCCAGGTTGAATTCGCCGAAGCGACGTTGAGAGACCGGGATTTTCTCGATCAAGTGGATGTCGTGATGGCGTCGATCTTTGCGGATGCGTTTGAAGGTTTGCTCTACCGCTTCTTGGGGCCCTTCAAGGACTTGCAGAAACATGCCGTTGCCGTAATAGAGGACGCCGGTGATGCCGCAGGCGCGGTTGCGCGCTCGGCACTCTTCCAGAAAGGCGTTTAATTCCGCATCGGCGAACTCTTGGCTGGCCTGGCTGAGGTAGCTTAGGCGGATCATAGGTTTTGCTCGTCGTCCGAGGTGGGGTTTAGGATACCATCGTTGCGGTGGGGTGCTTTTAGTTTGGCAAACGCAGCCAAGGCCAAAGCTCGGCTTGTAGCTAAATCCAGGATCGGATGGGGATAATTCCGGCCCAGTTCGACGCCGTAACGCCTGAGCTCGGTGGGGTCCGCTTCCCAGGGCGCATGGATAAGGCAGGCAGGTAAAGACGCAAGCTCTGGCACCCAGCGGCGGATGTAATTCCCGAGCGGGTCGAATTTACGCCCTTGGAGCACGGGGTTGAAGATCCGAAAAAAGGGCGCTGCGTCGGCTCCGCAGCCTGCGACCCATTGCCAGTTTTGGCTGTTGTTGGCCAGATCCGCGTCCACCAGGGTGTCCCAGAACCAACGCGCCCCTTCTTGCCAAGAGATCAAGAGATTTTTGACCAAGAACGAAGCCGCTACCATGCGTATCCGGTTGTGCATCCAACCGGTGGCCCAAAGCTCGCGCATGCCGGCGTCCACCAGGGGGATGCCGGTCTGCCCTTGTTGCCACGCGGCCAAAGCGTCTTTAGCTACACGCCAGGGAAAAGCGTGGAAGCGTTGGTCCAAAGGTTGGCCGGGCAGCTTAGGAAAATGATACAAGAGGTGATGGGAGAACTCCCGCCAGATCAGTTCGCGCAGGAACGCCTCCCCACTGTGGCCGCTCGCTAGAATGGAAGCCGCCACCTGTTTGGGGGAAATCTCGCCGAAGTGCAGGTGGGGGGACAGGCGCGAGGTGGCGGGAAGGTCGGGCCGATCGCGTAAGGATGCGTACTCGGCAAGCGGCCCCGAACGAAAAGCTTCCAGCCGCGCCAGGGCCCCCGCCTCGCCGGGCTGCCAGGTCTGGGCCAGGCCTCGATACCACCCGATGCGAGGCATAAGCTCGAGTGCTGCCAGCGGCACGGTGGCAATTCCAGGCGGGACTTTAGGAAGCCTTGGCGGCGCTGGCTGGACGTCGGTCGGCAGCCCCTTAAACAGGCAAGCGCGGTAGAACGGGGTGAAACGCCTAAACGGCCGGTCCTGGGAAGTCTTGAGCCGTGCTGGGTCGAACAATAGATCGCCCTCGAAAACGAGCGGGCGGATGCCGCAGGATTCCAACGTCCGGACGATTTGGGCGTCCCGTCTGCGGACGGCGGGGTCGACAAGACGGTTCCAATACACCGCAGCGGCCCCGGTTTCTCGGCACAGGGCGAGCAGGCTCTCCAGCGTGGGCCCCAGGCGGATGGTCAGGCGTGAGCCGCGCTCACGTAGGGACTGCTCGAGCTGGGACAGACTCTGGTGCAACCACCACCGCGAGGCGGCGCCGGGCTGCCAAGGAGCCTCCTCTTCCGGCGCATGGAGGTAAACCGGAACCACGTCGGCATGACTGGTCAGGGCGGCGATCAGCGCGGGATTGTCGGCCAGGCGCAGGTCGCGGCGGAACCAGACCAGAGCGGCGTTTTTCCGGTTCATGGCTTTGGCCCTAAAAAGCTTGGGTAGCGCTGCTCCGAAGAGACAAAATGACGAGCGGTGCCGCCGGCTTGGATGCGCCCCGGCCAGTCCTCGGGCGAGTCGGCGGGCCGCACCGGAGGCGTCAGCCGCACAAACCGCCTCAGCTTAAAGGAGTTCATCAGCGCCTCCGCGATCGTAGTATTGCCGATGAATCTGGCTCTGTAACTGGGCTTGGACGGCGGCGTCTAGGGGAAAGCGCCAGGCGATGAGGATACAAGGGAGTTTGAGCAGCACCGGCAGGCCGGCATAGAGGAAACCCAAGCCGGTGAGGGCGACGTGAGGCTGGGCCTTTAAGGTGGGATCGTAGCCGACCAGGCCCAGCAGCGGAAAGGCGATCCCCACCGCCAGAGCCAGGGCGAGCTTAGTCGCCATCCCCCAGATCCCAAACAGCAGCCCGGCCCGGCCACCGCCGCCCTGGGCGGTGTCGACGTCCACCACGTCGGCCTGCATCGCCGTGGGCAGGGTCATGTCGGCCCCCAGGGTCAGGCCGGTAAGGGCCACGGTGAGAGTGAAGAACCAGAAGTCCTCCGGTCCGAACCAGGGTACGGGGACGAAAGACAGGGTCGCCAGCCCCATCGACACCGCCCAGGCCCGGTGCTTACCGATCCGGCGCGACAGCCAAAGCCAGGCCGGCAGGGCCGCCACCCCCGTCCCGAAATACAGGATCAGCAAGGGGCCGGCGGCCTGCGGGGCCTGCAGGCGTTCTCCCACGAACAGCAGAAACAGCGTCGCCGGCAGGCCGTTGGCCAGACCGTTGACCACATAGGCGATCAGCAGCAGCTGTAAGGGGCGGTTGGCGCCGAGAAGACGCAGTCCGGCGGCAAAAGCCGGTCTCTGCAAAAGCCGCCGTTTTTCCGGCAGCCGATGGAGAGCAAGGAATACCGCAGGCGCTAGGGTCAACAGCACCGCGAAGAACAGCAACTGCAGGCTGGCGCCCGCGTTCTCGGCGACGCCGGCCAAGGTCGGCAGGGTCAGAGCCAGCAGCACCCCTAGAGCCTGAAATCCTTCCCGGCTCGCCGCCAGGCGGCTGCGCTCGTGATAGTCCACGCTCAGCTCGGCGCCCCAGGCGGCATAGGGAATGCTCACCAGGGTCCAGCCCAGATAAGCCAGCAGCGTCCCCAGAAGCAGCCAGTTTCCGCCGACGCCGGGCGGAGGAAGAAACAGCATCCAGATGCCGAGCAGCAGCCAGGGAACGCCTAGCAGCATGGGGCCCCGGCGGCGCCAGTCCGGCCAAGGCCAGTGGTCGCTTATGTAGCCTGCCAGAGGGTCGGTGACCACGTCAAACAGCCTCGCTACAAGCAAAATTGCGCCTACGCGGGCGGTTCCCAGCAGCAGATCGCGGGCGTAGAAGGTAGGCAGGTACACGTACAGCGGGAGCCCGAGGGTAGCCAGCGCCAGCCCCGGCAGGCCGTAGACGAAAAGCTGCGCGAGCGACAGCGGACGGGTCATGGATGAGTCAGGGCAAACACATTGACATCCACCTTCAATTGAGGAGCTCGAAAACTACGTTGCCGAAGTCAAGGCCCGACGCATTGGAGATTAGAAATTAGCAATTGCGTTTCTGGGACGGAAACCTGCCAAACCGAAGCATTAGCTGGGGAAGCAGCAGCAGCGTCAGGCAGGTCGAGGACATAAGCCCCCCGACGACGATGCCGGCCATCGGCCCCATGATCTCGCGCCCCGGGTTGTCGCTGGCTAGGGCGATAGGGAGCATGGCCAAGGCGGTCACCAGCGCCGTCATCAACACCGCCGGCAAGCGATCCAAGGCGCCTTGAACCGCGGTGGTTTGATTCCACGGCAAACCTTGGTGTTCGACCAGGTGCCGGTAATGGGTGATCAGCATGATGGCGTTGCGCACCGTGATGCCAAACAGCGTCACAAAGCCCACCAGCGATCCGAGCGAAAGCACCCCGCCTTGCAACCAAGCGGCCGCTACCCCACCGGCCAGCGCAAAGGGCAGGTTGACCAAGGTCAAAAGCGTGTGGCGTAAGGAGCCCAGCGCGAGATAGATCAAGATCAGCCCTCCGCCCCCCGCAAGCAGCGCGTTGGCGATCAGTGCCCGCCTGGCTTGGCCCTGTTCTACCGCCGCCCCGGTGAACTCGGGATAATAACCGGGCGGAAAATCGATTTGCCTTTGTACCTCGCGTTTGATCCGGCTTAGGAGGCGGTCGGTGTCGCCTGAAGCCGAGACCGTGACCGTCTGCACGCGCTGGGCGCTGCGGTGGAGCACGTTGTAGCGCCCTTCGGTCTGGCGGATCGCCGCCAGCTGCTTGAGCGGCAGCAGGGTTCCCGAAGGCGTTTGGATCGGCAACTCGTCCAGCGCGGCGGGGGTGGCGCGCCGCTTGGGCGGAAGGATCAGGGCGATGGGAAAGCTGCGGTTGCCCTGGTAAGTTTCCCCCAGCGGCCAGCCTTGATAACAGGCGGCCAGCACTTTGCCGAGCGCCGCCGGAGAAACGCCCCACAGGGTCAAAGCCTCAACGCGCGGCTCGATCCTAAGCTGCGGCCATGAACTTTGCGCCCGGATCCGGACCGCATCCACTCCTGGCAAAGGGCGAATCAACTCGGCGACGCGTTGGGCAAGGCGATCGAGCTCGGCAAGGTCTGGGCCGTACAGGTGGATGACGATGGGGGCCGGGTAGCCGGACAGGGTCTCGTCCACCCGTTCGACGAGGAAGGTGTTGGCCTCGAAGGTAAGGCCGGGGAAGCGATTTAAGATCTGCTTTAAAGCGTTCAGGGTCTGCTGCTGCTCCTTGCCGGAGAGAGGCTTGAGCCGGACCTCGTATTCGCTGTAATGGCTGCCGTAAGTGTCGGCGCCGCGCTCGGCGCGGCCGGCCCATTGCGCGACCGAGATCACTTGGGGGAGATCGAGGAACGCCTGGGTCAGTTGTTTGCCTAAATGGAGCGAAGCCTCAAGCGAGGTTCCCGGCAAGCTGGTGGTGTGGACGATAAAATGCCCCTCGCGCAGGTTCGGCAAAAACCTCCCCCGAAATTGCGGCAGGCTGGCCAGAGCCGCCAGGCACGCGAGCCAAGCCACGGCCAAGCTTACCGATGGATGGCGTAAGATCCAGGCGCTGCCTGCCGCGTAGCGGGCTTGGAGCCAACAGGCCAAGGGAGAGGGCGCGCTTTGGCCTTTGGCGAGGAGAAGAAAACCGAGCGCGGGGGTCACGGTCAAAGCCACGCCGAGCGAGGCGAGGATGGCGGCGATGTAGGCCCAGCCCAAAGGAGCAAACAGCCGGCCAGCGACCCCCTCCAGGGTGAGCAAGGGCAAAAACGCCAGCGCCACGATGAAGCTGGCGTAGACTACCGAGCTTCGCACTTCCAGAGAAGCCTCCAGAACCACCTGGGCGCGCGGGCGGGGACGCGGGAGCGTTTGATTTTCTTTGAGGCGGCGGAAGATGTTTTCCACGTCGATGATGGCGTCGTCCGCCACCTCTCCTAAGGCGATCGCCAGCCCCCCAAGCACCATCAGGTTGAGCTTGACCCCAAAGGCGACCAAAACCCAGGCGGCGGTGAGCAGCGACAGCGGAATCGCCAGCGCCGACACCAGCGCGCTTTTGCAATCGAACAAGAATGCGTACAGCACCGCGACCACCAGCCCCGCCCCGACAAGCAGGTGGGCGCCTAAGTTGGAAAGCGCGCGTTCGATGTAATCGGCCGGGCGAAACAGCGGCAGGTGCAGGCGGATCCCTTGCTTGGCCAAAAGCGGGGCAAACTCGGCGAGCGCCGCCTCGACCGCGCGCGAGACCGTGAGCGTGTCGGCGCCGTATTGGCCGATCACCATCAGCTGAAGGCCTCGCTCGCCTTGGATTTGGGCGGCGCTGATGGCGGGGGCAGGCGCCCAGTGGATGCGGGCCACCTGGTCTAGGGTAAGGACGCCGGAGGCCGAAACCAGGGCCAGGCGCCCGAGCCGCTTGGGCAAATCGCGGTCGAGTTCGAGCAGCAGCTCCAGGCGCTGGTTGGGAGTTTCGATAAACCCTAGGCCGTGGCGGCTTAGGGCTTGCTCGAGTTGGCTCAAAAGCGCGTTTAAGCCCAGCCCGAAGCGGATCAAGCGCTCGGGGTCGGGTTGAATCTGGAGTTGACGCCGGCCTTCGCCGAACACGTTGACGTCCGCCACGCCGGGGACGGCGCGCAGCCTGGGGACCAAGGTCCAGTCCACCCAGTCGCGCAAGCGCATAAGATCGGCGCCGGTCAGGCCGAAGGTGAGGATCGTGGCCGAAGACGAGGCGAGCGGCACTTGGACCGGCGGGCTTGCGCCGGGAGGAAGGGCCAGGCTAGCGAGCCGCTCGCTGACCTGCTGGCGGGCGCGATACAGGTCGGTTTGATCGTCGAACTGGACGGTCACCACCGACAAACCGGCGATCGACTCCGAGCGCAGGGCGGTAAGGCCGAGCAAGCCTCCCAAAGCGGCTTCGATCGGCTGCGTCAGGCGCCGTTCCACTTGCTCAGCGGTCAGCCCCGGGGCCTCGGTGTGGATCACCACCTGTTTGGGGGCGAACTCGGGAAAGATGTCGAGGCCGGTGTGGGCGAGCTGCCAGCCGGCATACAGGCACAGCACCAGAGCCGCCGCCACCACCGCCCCGCAGCGGCGGATCGCGGCGGCAATCAGCGCAGCGAGCATGCGGCGATAGGCTCAATCGTCGGTGTCTTCATCCGGCACCTGGGCTTTTCGTTCTTCCGCAAGCAATAGCTGCGCCCCCTGCGCCACCACCTGCTCGCCCGGCTCAAGCCCGCGCGTTACCCATAAGTTTTCTTCCGCCTCACGCCACGCCTGAAGCGCTCGACGCTCAAAACGGGAGTGGGCGGTCTTGACGAAAACCCACGCCTGCCCTTGCTCCCAGACCACCGCCTGGGACGGGACGAGGATCGCCTCCATTCGATCCTGCACTTTTGCGGTCAGGCGCAGGCCCAGCGCCAGGCCGGGTGAGGAGGAGGCGAGGTAATAGTAATGCGGGGTGCCGGCAAACCAAGGGTCCGTTTTGGGAGCCGGGCTTAAGTATTCTAAAGGCAGCAATGCGCCTTGGTGCTCGAGCACGGCGGTTTTGGGCAGATCGTCCCGCGGAAAGGTCAGGCGCACCAGATAGGCGTCGCCGCGGGCGAGCCGGCTTAAGTTATCTGAGCCAGTCTGCACCCAGGCCAAAAGCGTAGCCCCCCATTCGGCTGCGAGCTCGGACTTAAGCTGGGCGAGCTCGAGCGTTAAGGCCTCGGCTCGGGCTTTGGCGGCGAGCAGGTCTTGGCGAGTTTGCTCTAGAGGATCGCGGCGCAGGTCGTGGCCGATTTTCTCAAGGCGCGCCAAGCGCTGCTGCAGGATGGCGGCGATTTGCTCCTGGGCGGCCAGCTCTAAGGTTTTGGTTTTGAATCGGTGGCTGGCCTCGATGAGCGGGAGCGGGTCTATGATTTGGGCCGGAACCTCGAAATCGAACGCAACCGGTTGGCGTTTTACCGCTTCGACGCGGATGCCGGCCAGGCGCTGAGCGTCTGGCGTTACCACCAGGGGCTCGGCGCGCAGAGGCGAAACCGCGAGCACCAAACCATAGACCAACAGCCGTGCTTGGGTCATTTTCAAAAATCGCAGGTTCTTGAGGCAGGATCGATCCGCATTGGCGCCTAAAGCGTACTGTGCGATGATTGTACCGGGTTTGCCGTCTTTTATCCCAGCGATGCGCAAACAAAATCTTGATCTTCAGGCGCTTGCGGCCCAACACCAAGCGGAGGCGATCGCGGCGCGCCTTGCCCGCGCCCGGCGCCCCAGTTATCTAGGCGACGCCGTGCTGGGGGCGATCGACGGCTGCGTGACCACGTTTGCGGTGGTGGCGGGGGCGGCGGGAGCGAATCTGGCGGCTTCGGTGGCGCTTATCTTGGGAGTGGCTAACCTCATCGCCGACGGCTTTAGCATGGCGGTGAGCAACTATCAGCGCGCCCGGAGTGAACAGGGTTTGTTGGCCAAGGCGCGCGCGATCGAGGAAATGCATATTCGATGGGTGCCTGAAGGCGAGCGCGAGGAAGTGCGCCAAGTCTTCGCCGCCAAGGGATTTCGCGGCGAGGAATTGGAGCGCATCGTTGCGATCATCACCCAAGACCCTAAGCGATGGGTGGACACCATGCTCACCGAAGAACTGGGCCTTAAGCTCGAATTGCCTAAGCCCTTTCGGGCGGCGCTGGCGACGTTTGCCGGGTTTTCGGCAGCCGGCCTGGTGCCCCTTGGGCCTTATCTGATTCCGGGAGGACTTTGCCGGCAGGCGTTTTGGATCAGCGCCGGCCTGACCGGTTTGACCTTCTTCGCGATCGGGGTGCTCAAAGGCTACGTGCTGCTCCAGGGGTGGCTGAAATCGGGGCTTGAGACCTTGGCTCTGGGTGGGGCAGCGGCCGGACTGGCGTATGCCGCAGGCGAGCTGCTGCAACGCCTTATGGGATGAAAAAAAGAACCTTTGTCAGCCCGAGCCAAGCCAAGTATACTTCGGTAGGATTTACAGTCATAACTAAAACAAAGACCGCCATGAACATTAACTTACCCGCTGAAGTTTCTGTTTCGCGCAACAATCTGGTCAGTACCCTGAGGGGGATAATCTACGATCGCACTTTTGCCAAGTTGACCATCAATTGGTATCGCGCCGTGCTCGAGCGTCTGCCCGACCGCGCCGAGGTGCTCGACGTCGGGATCGGAACGGGCGGCGCGGTGGTCGCCAACGCCGATCTGATCCGGAGCAAGCAGCTTCGGATTTTAGGCATAGACATCGACGCCGATTATCTGGAGCGTTGCACCAAGGCCCTAGCCAAGGCCGGTTTGACCGAGCACGTCCAAGTGCGGTTGGAGTCGGTCTACGACCACCAGGGGGGGGGGTACGATGCGGTCTATTTCAGCGGCAGTTTCATGCTGCTTCCCGATCCGGTCGGGGCCTTGGATCGGGTTCTGGGCCAGCTCAAACCCGAGGGCAAAGTGTTTTTTACCCAGACCTTCCAGGAACGCCGCTCGGTGCTGGTGGAGAAGGTCAAGCCGATGTTGCATAAGATCACCACCATCCACTTCGGTCAGGTGACTTATTGGGAGAACTTCCAATCCGTACTCGCCCAGGCGGGCGCCCGGATAACGGATGTGGTCGTGCTCAAGCAGCTGCGCAACGCTTCTTTCCGCCTGATCGAAGCGGTTCCCGAGCTTATCAGCTGACGGGCGGTCGAGTCGCCGCCTGCTTAGGCGGCGCTTGTTGCCGGAAGTGGTTTCTGGTCGGGCGTTAAGTTGGCGTTTTTAAGATCCGCTGCTTTTCCCGCTGCCAATCGCGCTCTTTTTCCGCTGCGCGCTTGTCGTAGAGCTTCTTGCCTTTGGCCAGGCCGATCTCCAGCTTGGCCCGGTTGTTTTTCCAGTACAGCTTTAGGGGAATCAGGGTGTAGCCACGCCGTTCCACTTGGCCGATTAAGCGGCTGAGTTCCTGTTTGTGCAGGAGCAGCTTGCGCGTGCGGGTGGGGTCCGGGTGGACGTGGGTGGAGGCGGAAGCCAAAGGCGAGATGTGCGCGCCAAACAGCCACGCTTCGCCGTCTTTGAGCAGCACGTAAGCTTCTTTCAGGCTTACTCGCCCGGCGCGCAGGCTTTTGACTTCCCAACCCTCAAGCACTAGCCCAGCCTCGAAGGTCGCCTCGATGAAATAGTCGTGGCGGGCCTGGCGGTTGACGGCGATGAGGCGGTCTTCGCTCGGTTTGTTTTTCTTACCGGCCATAATTTTGTTATTTTATCTGGCTGCAGGCAGAGAAAGCCATTCGTCGTTGTATGCGGAAAATCCATAAGAGCGCGCTGGTCGCTTATCCGGCGGAGTGGGTGTTCGAGCTGGTGGACGACATCGAGTCCTATCCTAAGTTTCTTCCCTGGTGCCGCGCCGGTCGGGTGCTCAGGCGCGAGGCCGAGGTGGTCGAAGCGGAGCTCGAGATCGCCCGTGGGGCGTTGCAGCAGGTGTTTGCCACGCGCAACTTCAATCGGCCGGGAAGGGAGATCCGCATGACCTTGCTGCACGGCCCGTTCAAACACCTGCAGGGTGCTTGGCGGTTCCAGCCGATCGGCAAGGAGGGCAGCAAAATCACTTTGGACTTAGAGTTTGAAACCGCCCGTGGCCTTGGGGGATTGGTTTTCGGGGCGGTGTTTAACCAGATTAGCGAGACCCTGGTGAACGCGTTTATTCAGCGCGCAAAGCACCTGTATGGCTGAAATTGTAGAAGTGGTGTATGCCTTGCCCGAGGTGCAGCGGGTGATCGAAGTTGCCTTCGCGCCCGGGATGACCGTGGGTGAGGCGCTGGAAAAAAGCGGCCTCCTTGCGGAATTCCCGGGGATCGATAGGGCTAAGGTCGGGATTTTTGGACGCGTGTGTCGGCAGGATACCGAACTCAAACCCGGCGATCGGGTAGAAATTTATCGGCCGCTTGCCGTCGATCCCAAACAAGCGCGGCGGCTTCGCGGACAAGCCCCTTAGCCACGCAACTTTTTGAATAGGTTAAGGATCGTCTCAAAGAGGCCTTTTTCGATTTTGCGCGCCGGAACCTCGATGGTGGTGATTTCATGCGCTTGCAGGTCCGATTTGGGCTGCGGGCGAAAATCCCCGCGTAGGCCAACGAGGCGCCCATCTTCGTCGAAGATAAGCGTTAAGTGCTGTACCTGCCTGGCGCCGCCGGCTTTTTGCACGCTGTAGAGATAATCGAAACGCTGCGGTTGGAAAGGGTTTGTAAGTAAGGGCGTCCCAAGAATGTAGCGGACCTGGTTTAAAGTCATGCCCGGCTTTAACTGATCGACCTGGTTGGGGGTGATTAGATTGCCTTGTTGCACGTCGATGCGGTAAACGCAGCCGGTCAGAATCTGACTTGCAAAGTAAGCAATGAGGATGCGATGCTTTCGCATTGAGTTTCAGTTTAAATGCCCAAGAGCGGGCAATGATACTCTATCCTCGTCGGGCTTGCACCGGAGGGTGAGCTGCGAACAGGTTGTCTAAAGGAGAGGCTGTGGAGTCGCAAGATCTCAGAAACGCCGGTCTTAAAGTAACCCTGCCGCGGATGAAGATTTTAGAGATTCTGGAGCGGCGGCAGGGAAGCAAACATTTGAGCGCCGAAGACGTTTACAAAATCCTGCTCGAGGAAGGGGAGAAGATCGGCCTGGCTACGGTCTACCGGGTGTTGACTCAGTTTGAGGCCGCCGGGCTGGTTCGGCGGCATTACTTTGAAGGCGGCAATTCGGTGTTTGAGCTCAACCTGGGCAGCCATCACGACCATATCGTTTGTCTTAAGTGCGGACGGGTGGACGAATTCAAGGACGAAGTGATCGAACAACGGCAGCAGAAAATCGCCCAAGACCTAAACTATCAACTTCAAGACCACAGTCTGACCTTGTACGGCGTTTGCCCGACTTGCCGGAAAAAGCCTTAGTATGTTCAAGCCTCTGACGCTTTACCTCGCCCTGCGCTACACCCGGGCGAAAAAACGCACGCATTTTATTTCCTTTATCGCTTTGACCTCGATCCTGGGTATTACCTTAGGGGTGACGGCCTTGATCACCGTGCTTTCGGTCATGAACGGCTTTGAGTCGGAACTGCGCCGGCGCATCCTGGGGATGACCTCTCATATCACGGTCACCGGTTTCGATGGCAAGCTCTCTGCCTGGCAAACGGTGGCCGAGCGCGTGCAGGATTCCCCGCGCTTGTTGGGCAGTGCGCCGTTTGTCGAAGAGCAGGTGATGCTCGCCTTTGACCGGCGGGTCTCGGGCGCCATGCTGCGCGGGGTTCTGCCGGAGCGCGAACCTCAGGTATCGGAGGTCGCCTGGCACGTCACCGCCGGCAGCTTAGAAGCGCTCAAGGCCGGGGAGTACGGCATTGTTTTGGGAGCGGAGCTGGCACGCTATCTGGATGTCTGGCTGGGAGACAAGGTGACCGTGATCACCCCGCAGCTGACCACCACCCCGGCGGGGATCCTGCCGCGCCTGAAGCGCTTCACCGTGGTTGGGGTATTCGAGGTCGGGATGTACGAGTACGACCGCAACATGGCTTTAGTACACCTTCAGGACGCGGCCAACTTGCTGCATTTGGGAGGGGCGGTCAGCGGTCTGCGGCTGAAGTTGGACGACGTGTTCGCCGCCCCCCAAATTGCGCAAGTCTTGACTGCCCGTTTGGGTGGGGAATATCTGGTCACCGACTGGACGAGGATGCACAGCAATTTTTTTAAAGCCATTCAAATGGAAAAGACGGTGATGTTCGTCATCCTCCTCCTGATCGTCGCGGTCGCGGCGTTTAACATCGTTTCCACCTTGGTCATGGTGGTTACCGACAAGCGCGCCGACATCGCCATCCTGCGCACCCAAGGGCTGACGCCAAGAGCGGTGATGGGGGTGTTTATTCTGTTGGGAGCGATCCTCGGTCTTGGAGGAACCTTGGCCGGAGTCGCTGGCGGGGTAGCCTTGGCGCTGAACGTGGAGACTGTGGTCCCGGCGATCGAGCGGCTGTTTGGCGTGCATTTCTTAGCCGCCGACGTGTATTACATCAGCGAACTGCCTTCCGAACTGCATTGGGAGGACGTCTGGCGGGTCGGCGCCACGGCTTTCCTGTTGACCTTGCTGGCTACTCTTTATCCCGCCTGGCATGCGGCCAAGGTCAAACCGGCCGAGGAGCTGCGCTATGAGTGAGGCGCCGGTGCTGTCCTGCCGGGACTTGGCCAAGCGGTTTCGGCAGGGGCCGTTGGAAGTGGAGGTGCTCAAGGGGGTCGATCTGGCCGTCGAGCCCGGGCAGCGAATCGCCGTCATGGGCGCGTCCGGTTCGGGCAAAAGCACCTTGCTGCATCTTTTAGGAGGGCTGGAAAACCCAAGCGCCGGCCAGGTGCTGTGGGAGGGTGAGGCCATCGGCCGCTGGAGCGAGCAGAAGCTTTGCCAAAAACGCAACCGGACCTTAGGGTTCGTCTATCAATTCCACCACCTCTTGCCGGAGTTTACTGTCCTCGAAAACGTCGCCATGCCGCTTTTGATCGGAGGAGTCGGGATTGCCGAGGCCAGGCGGCGGGCGCTGGAGATTCTGGCGCGGGTGGGGCTGGAGAAGCGCCTTGACCACAAGCCTGGGGAGCTCTCCGGCGGAGAGCGCCAACGCGCGGCGGTGGCCCGCGCCATGGTGACCCGTCCCCGCTGCGTGCTGGCGGACGAGCCGACCGGCAATTTAGACCGCAAGAGCGCCGCGCTCGTGTATCGGCTGATGCTGGAGCTAAACCGGGAATTCAAAATCGCCTTCCTGGTGGTGACTCACGATCGGGACTTGGCCGATCGCATGGATAAAATCTTCAAGCTGGAAGACGGCCGGCTTTACCCGGCCGATTGATTGCGCTTCTTGCGTTCTTGCCAGCGCCTTACTGTCACCCACCGCCATACCGCCTGCATCCCGACGTAGCCAAGGGCGGCCAGCACGGTTCCAAAGATCAGGCTGCCGGTCAGCAGCGGCCAAAAGATGTCTCCCATTTCGTTCAGTAGGTTGAATTTCTCCGGGTTGACTTCTTTGCTGTTGCCGAGGATCCAGACGCCGAGCTTGTAGGCCGGGTAAAACATCGGCCCCCAGGTCAGGGGATTGGTGATCCACACCAAGATCACCGACAAGGGCAGATTGGCTCCGACGAGAAAGGCCAGGGCGGCGGCCACGATCATCTGCCCGGGAATGGGCAGGTACATCACGAAGAACCCTACCGCGCAGGCCAACGCCGCCGAGCGGCGGTTTAAGTGCCAGAGGTTGGGATTGTGCAGGTGCTCGCCGAGAAACTGCAGATGCTTGTGCTCTTTGATGACGTGATGTTCGGGCAAAAGACGCTGGATGAATTTTTTGGGCATAACTTTCCTAGATTAAGCCGCGGGCGGTGAACCCTTCTCAAATTGACCATAATTGATTTTAGCAATTTCTAACCCCTCTTGGATCAAGAAGTTTATGCTTGGCGTTGGACTGAGCTTTTTGAGCGGGCAGTTGGCTGTATTCTTGCTGCCTGAGGTGCCCGCCTGGGGTTGGGTGGCTGCGGCTTTTGGCGGATGGCTGATCTTGCTTTGGCGGCGCCTGAATTATCCGGCTTGGATGATGTTGGGCGTGGTTTGGACTTTAGGGTATCTCCACGGGTATTGGCGTCCTTTGGACCCGGCTTTAGAAGGACGCGATCTGAGCGTGGCCGGGCGCATCGCGGATCTGCCGGTTCGTCACCTTTGGGGTTGGCGGTTTGACTTGCAATTGGATTCGCAAAGCGCGAAGGGTTTACCTAGGCGGATCCGTTTGAATTGGTACGGCGGCCCGCAACTTAGAGCGGGTGAGCGTTGGCAGCTCAAAGTGCGCTTAAAGCGCCCCCACGGTTTTGCCAATCCCGGTGGGGACGATCACGAACGCTGGCTGTTTGCCCGAGGCATTGGGGCGACGGGTTACGTGCGCCCGGAAGGACCGAACCGGCGCCTGGCGGAGAGTTCCGGCTTGGCCGACTGGCGGCAGAGGATCGCCGATTTCATCGACGCCGAGCTGGCCGGCTCGCCTTACCGTGGAATCATAAAAGCGCTGGCGGTCGGGGCGCAGGAGGGAATTACCGAGCGGCAATGGGAGGTCTTGCGCCGCACCGGCACCGCCCATCTGGTGGCGATCTCCGGCTTGCACATCGCGATGGTGGCGGGGCTGACGTTCTGGTTAGGGCGTAAAGCTTGGCTGTGGTTTGGGCATTGGCGGCTTGCCGCCGATCAGATCGGGGCCTTGCTCGCCTTCCCCAGCGCGCTCGGGTACGCCGCTCTGGCTGGATTTTCGCTGCCCACGCAACGGGCGTTGATCATGTTGGGGGCAGCGCTTTGGGCAGGGCTCTGGCGCCGGCGCCTTGATCCGGGGCAGGCGTTTGGCGCCGCCTTGCTCCTCGTGGGCGGGCTGGATCCGCTCGCGCCGCTCTCGGCGAGCTTTTGGCTGTCGTTTGGGGCGGTGGCGTGGATTCTGTACGCCGTTTCCGGTCGCCTGCGCCCGCCGCGCTGGGCGCTGATGAAAGTCCAAGGCTATTTGTTTTTAGGGCTTGCGCCGTGCTCGATCTTCTTCTTCCAGCAGGTAGGTGGGACCGCCCCGTTGGCGAACCTCGTAGCGGTGCCGGTGGTGAGCTTCGGGGTGGTTCCCTGGGTGCTGGTAAGCTGTGCCTTGGCATCTCTGGCTCCGGCCCTGGCTGCGCTGCTGCTTGCCGGGTCGGTCTGGGTGCTGGAGCGGCTGTGGCCGGCGCTGGCCTGGCTGGCCGGTTTCCACAATGGGGCTTGGCCGTTGCCGCCTCCGCCGCTTTGGAGTCTGCCGCTTGCTTGCCTAGGGATAGCTTGGTTATTAGCCCCGCGCGGTTTGCCGGCGCGCTGGTTGGGCGGGGTGTTGCTGTCGCCGCTGATTTGGGGGGTAACCCCGCGACCGGCGTCCGGAGAGCTTTGGGTGACGGTGTTGGACGTGGGCCAAGGTTTGGCAGCGGTGGCCGAGACGCAAAACCACGTGCTGGTATACGACACCGGCCCGGGTCTGAGCGAGCGCTTCGATGCCGGCAGCGATATTATCGCCCCGTTTCTTAGGCAAGCCGGGCGCAGGAGGCTGGATTTGATCGTGCTCAGCCACGGCGACTTCGATCACAGCGGTGGGCTGGTCGGCCTTATGCAAAGCTTTCCGGCGCCGGTTCTGACCAGCGCGGCGGCTAAGTTCCAGCGCTTCGGCGCCGCTCCGTGCCAGGCAGGGCAACGCTGGGAGTGGGACGGGGTAAAGTTTTCGCTGCTCTGGCCAGAGAACGCCGAGCCGGCGCGGCTTGGAAAGGAAAACGACCGCTCTTGCGTGTTGAAGATCGAAACCGGAGCGGGGGCGGTGCTTTTTCCCGGCGATTTGGAGCGGATTGGAGAGGCGGCCCTAGTGCGGCGGTACGGAGCCTCCCTCAAGGCCCCGGTCTTAATCGTTCCGCATCACGGCAGCGCCACCAGCTCTTCTTGGCTGTTTTTGCGCGCCGTGCAACCTAAGTACGCGTTGATCGCGAGCGGTTATCGCAACCGCTTCGGTTTTCCGTCCCAGAAGGTTTTGGCGCGCTATCGCTCGCTTGGCACCCAGGTGTTCGACACGGCGCGCGATGGGGCGATCCGAGCGCGGCTCGGCCCCACGGTCGAAGTTACCGCTTGGCGCCGCCTTAGGCGGTGGATTTGGTCGTGGCGACCTAGTGCAGAATCTGAGCCGTTTTAAGTTCCTTTAAGGCTTGTTCCAGGTCCAGCCGGTCGGCGTCTAATACCATCCCCTCTGGGACAGGGGGACGAGCTTCGGCCAAGGGCCACAGCACGATCAGGCCGGCGTGGGTGAAAGCTTGCGCCAGCTCGGGCCCCACTCCCGGCAAGACTTTCTCGTCCAGCACGACCGCGGCGTGACCGGTATCGAACAGGTGCCGCTCCAGACGGTAAGCAAGCTCCAAAGCGTAGGCGCCGGTCAGGTAGACGACGCACGCCTGCTGGCCGAAACGGGAGGCGCGTTCCTTTGGGGTCACGGGGCCAAGCTTGGTTTCGTCCCCGGCGGCAGCGTAGATCATGGCGGCCCCGCAGGTCGCGTTAGTTAACCGGTCAATGAAAATAAAAGCCCCGGTGCCTTTGCATTTTTGATAGGGGTCAAATACCAGCGGCGCGTTGAAAGCGACTTCGCACAAGCCGATCTCGTTCATCTCGAGGCGGTCGGCGGGGGTTTCTTCCAGCGTGTGGACGTCGATGCGATGCAGAATCCGGGCCACCGATCCGCTTAACGTGCGGGTGGCTTGCTTGATCGTGTACTGGCGGCCAGGGACCAAAGGCTTTTCTGTCATCCAGACGACGTGGGCCTGGCAGCGGTAGTCCATCTGGGGAGGGCTATCTGGGCTTACGATCAGATCGCCGCGGCTGATGTCGATCTCGTCCTCTAAGGTCAAGGTGACCGCCTGCGGCGGGAACGCCTCCTCCAGATTGCCGTCGTAGGTGACGATCTGTTTGATCCGGCTTTTCTGGCCAGAGGGCAAAACGACGATCTCATCGCCCACGCGCGCGATTCCAGCCGCGAGGGTGCCGCTAAAGCCGCGAAAGTCCAGATGCGGGCGGTTGACGTATTGGACCGGAAAGCGCAGGTCCTTGAGGTTTTTGTCCTTAGCCACTTCTACCGTCTCGAGCGTCTCGAGCAAGGTCAGCCCCGCGTACCAAGGCATGTTAGCGCTTTTTTCCACCACGTTGTCGCCCCTCAAGGCCGAGATCGGGATAAAGCGAATGTCGGGGACGTCAAGTTTTTGGGCGAAACTTAAGTAGTCGCTGCGGATCCGGTCGAATACTTCCTCGCGGTAATCTACAAGATCCATCTTGTTGATCGCGACCACGATGTGGCGGATGCCAAGCAGCGAGACGATAAAGCTGTGGCGGCGGGTTTGGGTCAGCACCCCTTTGCGGGCGTCGATCAAGATCACCGCCAGGTCGCAGGTCGAGGCGCCGGTGGCCATGTTGCGGGTGTACTGCTCGTGGCCAGGGGTGTCGGCGATGATGAACTTGCGCCGGGCGGTGGAAAAATAGCGGTAGGCGACGTCGATCGTGATTCCCTGTTCGCGCTCGGCCTGCAGGCCATCGACGAGCAAGGCCAAATCCAGCTCGCCGCCGGTGGTGCCCAGGCGCGCGCTGTCTTTTTCCAGCGCCTTGAGCTGGTCTTCGTAGATCGTCTGGGTATCGTGGAGCAGGCGGCCGATGAGGGTGCTCTTGCCGTCGTCCACGCTGCCGCAGGTCAAAAAGCGCAACAGCTCCTTTTGCTCGTGCTGGCGCAGGTACGCTTCGATGTCGGTGCGGATTAGGTCGTTGGCGTGCATGGCGTCAAAAGTATCCTTCGCGTTTTTTCTCCTCCATCGAGGCGGCCTGGTCGTAGTCGATCAGCCGGCCCTGGCGTTCGGAGGTGCGGGTTAAGAGCATCTCCTGGATGATCTCGGGCAAGGTGGTCGCCGTCGATTCGATCGCCCCAGTCAAGGGATAGCAGCCCAAGGTGCGAAAACGCACCATTTTCATCTGGGGTTTTTCGCCTGGATAAAGGCGCATGCGCTCGTCGTCGACTAGGATCCAAGTGCCGTCGCGCCATACCACCGGCCGCTCTTTGGCGAAATACAAGGGGACGATCTCGATGTTTTCCAGATAGATGTAGAGCCAGACGTCCAGTTCCGTCCAGTTGGACAGGGGAAAAACGCGGATGCTCTCGCCCTTGTTGATCTTGCCGTTGTAGATATTCCAGAGCTCCGGCCGCTGGTTCTTCGGATCCCAGCGGTGGTAGCGGTCGCGGAAGGAATAGACGCGTTCCTTGGCGCGCGATTTTTCCTCGTCGCGGCGGGCGCCGCCGAAAGCGGCGTCAAACCCGTATTTGGTCAAAGCTTGCTTGAGCCCCTCGGTTTTCCAGAGGTCGGTGTGCTTTTTGCTACCGTGGTCAAAAGGATTGATCCCCAGCGCTTCGGCCTCGGGATTCTTATAGACGATGAGCTCGAACTCCTTGGCCACCTTGTCGCGCATCTCATACATCGCGCGGAACTTCCAGGTGGTGTCTACGTGCAGCAAGGGAAACGGCGGTTTGCCAGGATAGAAGGCTTTTTTGGCCAGGTGCAGCATCACCGAGGAGTCTTTGCCAATAGAATAAAGCATCACCGGGTTTTCAAACTCGGCGGCGACTTCGCGCATGATGTAGATGCTTTCGGCTTCGAGTTCTTTGAGATGGGTGAGCTTAAGTTGGTTCATGGACGGAAAGCAGAAATGGGTATAATGGTTTTGAGTGTATCACGAAGGCACCCTCAAAGGAGAGTCATGGAAACCAAGCTTCGCTCGTTTGAACAGGTCAAGGACGTGCTCGAATACGGAAAATGGCTGCATCAGGAGATCAAAGCGCTTGCCGAGCGCATCGAGAGCGTCGAGCAGAGCACGCGCCTGAAGCTGCTTTTGGAGTATCTAAAGCGCCATGAAGAGAACTTAAGCCAAGCGCTTGCGCGTTTTTCTGAGGCGACCCAGCAAAAGATCTTAGACACCTGGCTGCCTTATCCTCCCGATCCCAAGATCGTACAGAAGCTTAGGGAAATCGCAGTCCACCCTAACATGAGTGTGGAGGAGGTGGCCAAGATCGTGTTGCAGTTTGAGGACGCGCTCATCGAGCTGTACCGTGAATCCTTAAACGAAATCGACGATCCGCAAGTGCAGGAGGTTTTGAGCAATTTGGTTCAACTCGAGGATGCCGAAAAGCGCCGCTTCGCCATGAACTTGGCGCGGTTTCAGGAAATCTGAGGGTTTTCGATCAGGCGCGCGACCACCGACGGATCAGCGAGCGTTGAGGTATCTCCTAAATCTTCAGTCTGCCCAGCGGCGATTTTGCGTAGAATCCGGCGCATGATCTTACCCGAGCGGGTCTTGGGAAGATCGGGGGCAAAGCGGATCGCGTCCGGTTTGGCAATCGGGCCGATCTCGCGCGCGACCTGGTCGATCAGTTCTTGCTTGAGCGTCTCGCTGGCATTAAAACCCGCTTTTAAGATCACGAAGCAGTAGATTCCCTGACCTTTGATCGGGTGCGGATAACCGACGACCGCCGCCTCGGCCACGGCCGGGTGAGCGACCAGAGCGCTTTCGATTTCCGCGGTGCCGAGCCGGTGGCCGGAGACGTTGAGCACGTCGTCCACTCGACCGGTGATCCAGTAATAGCCGTCGGCGTCGCGGCGAGCGCCGTCGCCGGTGAAATAATGGCCCGGAAAGGGTTTAAAGTAAGTTTCTAGAAATCTTTGCGGATCGCCGTACAGGGTGCGCGCCTGGCCTGGCCAAGAGCGCTTGATGGCCAGCACCCCTTCGGCCGGCCCTAAAAGTTCGCGGTTTTGATCGTCTAAGATCACCGGTTCGATGCCAAAAAAGGGGAGCGTGGCCGAGCCGGGTTTTAAGGGGGTGGCGCCGGGCAGGGGGGTGATCAAAATCCCGCCGGTTTCGGTCTGCCACCAGGTATCGACAATGGGGCAGCGGCCTTCGCCTACGACGTGGTAATACCATTCCCAGGCTTCCGGGTTGATCGGCTCGCCGACGCTGCCTAAGATGCGCAGCGAGCGGCGCGAGGTGCGCTGAACGTAAGCGTCGCCGCAGCGCATCAGGGCGCGAATCGCGGTCGGGGCGGTGTAGAAGATGTTGACCTGGTGTTTGTCCACCACCTGCCAGAAGCGGTCGGCTTCCGGCCAGGTGGGCACCCCTTCGAACATGAGGGTGGTCGCGCCGTTGCACAGCGGGCCGTAGAGCAGATAGGTGTGGCCGGTGATCCAGCCTATATCGGCGGTGCACCAGTAAATTTCCCCATCGTGATAGTCGAAAACGTATTTGTGCGTCATGGCGGCGTAGACCAGATAGCCGCCGGTAGTATGCAGCACTCCCTTGGGCTTGCCGGTGGAGCCGGAGGTATAAAGGATGAACAGCGGGTCTTCGGCGTCCACGATTTCCGGCGCGCACGGCACAGGGGCAGCGGCCATGGCCTCGTGGTACCAGACGTCGCGACCGGGCTGCCAGGGAACAGAGGCGCCGGTGCGCCGGACGACCACCGCCGTGGTCACGTCGGGACAGGCGGCAAGCGCCAGGTCGGCGTTGGCTTTTAAAGGGACGCGCTTGCCGCCGCGCAGACCCTCGTCGGCGGTGATCAGGAGACGGGCCCCGGCGTCTCGGATCCGCTCGCTTAAAGCCTCGGCAGAGAACCCAGCGAATACGACCGAATGGATCGCACCGAGGCGGGCGCAAGCGAGCATGGCGATGGCCGCCTCGGGGATCATTGGCAGATAAATGCACACCCGATCGCCCTTCCTAATGCCTAATCGCTTTAAAACGTTAGCGAATTTCCCGACCTCGGTATGCAGCTCGCAGTAGGTTAGGCTGCGGGAAAATTGGGGATCGTCGCTTTCCCAAATGAGAGCGGTTTGATCGCCGCGGGACTTTAGATGGCGGTCTAAACAGTTATAACAAGCGTTGAGCTTGCCGCCTTCAAACCAGCGGATGCGGGCGGTAGTGAAATCCCAGTCGGAGACGGTTTGCCATTCCCGTTCCCAGGTCACAAAGCGCCTGGCCTGTTCGGCCCAAAAACCGTCTGGATCTTCTAGAGATTTGGCGTACATTTGCCGGTATTGCGCGGCATCGATGTGGGCGGCCGCTTCGATGGCGGGAGGAACGGGATAGGTTTTGACTGGATTCACGCTTGCCCCATTTGTTTTTCGCGCAGCTCTTCCACGGTCTTGCAGTCGATGCATTGGGTCGCGGTCGGGCGGGCTTCTAAGCGCCTTAGACCGATTTCTACACCGCAGGTCTCGCAATAGCCGTACTCGCCGGTCTCGATCCGCTCGAGCGCCTCGTCGATCTTCTTGATCAGCTTGCGTTCGCGGTCGCGGGCGCGAAGCTCCAGGCTAAACTCAGACTCCTGGGTGGCGCGGTCGGTGGGGTCGGGAAAGTTGGCCGCATCGTTTTGCATCTGGTGCAGGGTGCGGTCCACCTCTTCCATCAACTGCGCTTTCCAGGCGAGGAGGATTTTGCGGAAATGTTCGAGCTGGGCTTTGCTCATGTATTCTTCGCCTTCTTTGGGCTGGTAAGGCTCGTAAGGGTGGGGCTTGATTTTTGCAGGAGTCTCTCGCGCAGTTTCCATAGGCGGAAAAACCTTAAAATTTAAAAAGCGAAATTGATAACAGATAAATAAATCCTGCGCAATCCTTTTTCTCACGCAAGGTGCGCCTATAATGGAGCGGACACTTAGACGATCGGGCTTAAGGAGAAATTCCCATGGCCCAGGTAGGCTTCTCGGGCTTGGGGACGGTCGGCGGCGGAAGTTTGAAGCCAGAAAGGATTTCTTATACGATGCGTCTGTGGCTTTAGATCGTGGTCTAGGCCGATGCTTCGTGGTCTTTAAGGCCGGTTGAGAAACTGGTACTGCTTGAATTCTTTTACTAAATTTAGTTGGAAAGTTGCGGTGTCGAGGGAGGAAGCTGTGGCAATAAGAAAAATACCTTGTCTGAGGTCGATCGGGTGGCTTGTGGTATTGCTGGGTCTTAGCGCTTGCGCCCGGTATCCCTTGCTCAATCCCCGGGCCGAACCGCCGGCCGATTACACCTACATCATCGGCCCCGGGGATTCTCTGGAAATGTTCGTTTGGGGCAACCCAGAGATCACCCGCACCGTCGTGGTGCGTCCCGACGGCAAGATTTCGGCGCCCTTGGTGGAGGAGTTGCCCGCCACCGGCAAGACCCCTTACCAGCTGGCGCGCGACATCGAGAAGGAACTGTCGCGCTACATCCGCAATCCCTTGGTGACGGTGATCGTCTCCGGTTTTGTCGGACCTTTCAGCGAACAGATCCGGGTGGTGGGGGAGGCGGCTAACCCACAGGCGGTTCCTTATCGGGAGCACATGACTTTGCTCGATCTGATGATCGCCGTCGGCGGAGTGACCGAATTTGCCGCCGGCAACCGCGCTACCTTGGTGCGCCGGATCAACGGCCAGCAGCAGCAATTTCGGGTCCGTATCGACGATCTCTTAAAAGACGGCGATATTTCCGCCAACGTCGATTTACTGCCTGGAGACATCCTGATCATCCCCGAAGCGTTCTTTTAACTGATCGCGGAGCTTGGTTATGTACGAACTGCTGCAGCAAGGCTTAGGCTATCTCAAGGTCGCGAGCCGCTACAAATGGTGGGGGGTGCTGGCCGCGTGGGTGGTCTGCGCCGCAGGCTGGGTTTTCGTCTCGCAGATGCCCGATCAATACAAGGCAGAGGCCAAGGTCTTCGTAGATACCCGTTCGGTGTTGCGTCCGCTGTTGCACGGCTTGACCATCGAGCCCGACGTTTCCGGACAGGTACGCTTGATGACGAGGCTGTTGTTCACTCGACCGAATCTGGAGAAAATCGCCCGGATGACCGATCTGGACCTGGCGGCCAAGGATGAAAAGATCATGGAGGCGATCATCAACCGGCTTAAATCTTCTCTGGCCATCGAGAGCGCCAACCAGGTGAATATCTTTACCATTTCGGCCGAAGACGCCGATCCCCAATTGGCCAAGCGCTTAGTGCAGGCGATGCTCACCATATTCGTCGAACAGGCTTTAGGGGAGACCCGGCGCGATTCCGAAACCGCCCAGCGCTTCCTCGACCAGCAGATCTTGGAGTATCAGCGTCGTATGCAAGAAGCTGAAAAAGCCATCGAGGAATTCAAGCGCAAGAACTATGGATTGCTTCCAGGTCAAGGAGGCGATCTCTACGGTGAATTGCAGGCGGCCCAGGCGCAGCTGGAAGAGGCCAAACTCGCCGTCCAGGAAGCACAAAACCGACGCGATGAGATCGCCCGCCAGTTGGAGGACGAGGAGCCGATGTTTGAAGATTTCGGCACAGCGCAAAGCCCGACCGAAGCCAAGATCCAGGCTCTTCAGACGCGGATCGAGGAACTCCTTATTAAATATACCGACAAGCATCCCGAGGTTATCGCGCTAAAGCGCAGCATCGCCGAGCTCAAAAAGCAACAGGCAGAGGCTTTGGTCAACGGCGAAAATGGCGCTGAGGACCTTGCGGGCGAGCTTGCCGGCGGGGCGACCAACCCGGTGTTCCAACAGATGAAGCTCGCTTTGAGCGAAGCCGAAGCCAACGTAGCCTCTCTCAAAGCCCGAGTGAAGGCTTATGAGGACAAGATTCAAAAACTTCAGGCGCAGATGGATGCCCGTCTCAAGGTGGAGACCGAGCTCAAAAACCTAAACCGCGACTATGGCACGATCAAGAACAACTTTGAGACTCTGCTGGCGCGCCGGGAACAAGCTCGGCTATCTGAAAGCGTGGAGCAGAATACCGATACCGTCAAATTCCGGGTAGTCGATCCTCCCCAAGTGCCTTCCAAGCCTTCGGCTCCCAACCGGATTTTGCTTTCGGCCGCCGTGTTGGGGGTAGGCTTTGGGGTCGGGTTCGGCCTGACTCTCCTTTTGGCCCTGGTTCGGCCTACATTTATTTCTATTCAGCAACTGCGCGAGGTCACGAGCTTGCCGGTGCTGGGTCAGGTTTCCATGCACTGGGTGCCGGCGATCCGCCGGCAGAAGTTGCGCGAGTTCCTCGGTTTCTGCGGCGCGTGCGCGGGGCTGTTGCTCGCCTTTGCGGTGCTGGTCTTGATGGAGATCCGGGGAATCAACCTGTACTCTCTAAATATCTAGTGGGGGTGTCCATGAGCATCATTGAAAAAGCGCTGGAAAAACAAGAAGCTTCCCCGGAGAGCAGAGCGCCGGTTGCAGAAGGGGAAATCGCAGCATGCGAAAGCACACCCGCGCCAAAGCCTGAAAGATCAACGCCGCAGAGCCAGCAAATCCAAGTCGATGTGGCCAAGCTGCTGGAACAAGGCATGCTGTCGCCTGATGCGGCGCAGGGGCAGCTGGCCGAGGAGTATCGGCTGATCAAGCGTCCGTTGCTGATCAACGCCTTTGGCGAAACCCGCAATCGGATCGCCAACGCCAATCTGATTCTGGTAACCTCCAGCGTGCCGGGGGAGGGGAAGACGTTTAATGCGGTCAACCTAGCTTTGAGCATTGCCGCCGAGCGCGACAAAACGGTGCTCTTGGTGGACGCCGACGTGGTCAAACCCGCTATTTCTCGGCTGTTTGGGGTCAGCGACCGAGCGGGACTGATCGATTTGTTGGAGAATCAGGCGACTTTTAGCGAGGTGCTCTTGCGGACCGATATCCCTAAGCTGACCTTGCTTCCCTCCGGTCGCCGCCATTCTCACGCCACGGAGCTTTTGGCCAGTGAGGCGATGGCCAAACTGGCCGCAGAAATGTCCCGGCGCTATCCGGACCGGGTCATTATCTTCGATTCGCCGCCTCTCTTGGCTACGACTCAGGCCAGCGTTTTGGCGAGCCACGTCGGCCAGGTGCTGCTGGTGGTCGAGTCCGAATCGACCCCGCAATACCTTGTCAAGGAGGCCGTCGAGATGCTTTCGGATTGCGAATTGGTAGGGTGCATCTTGAACAAGACCACCCAAGGTTTTGGGCTAGGCTATTATTATGGATATAAATACTATAACTACGGCGAATGAGGCGGCATGGAACGCATCCGCTGGATACTGCTCGGGTCTGTTTTGGTTGGCGCCTATGTTCCTGCCGACGCCGCTCAGTGGCAGATCACGCCGAGTTTAACCTTGAGGGAGACCTACAGCGACAACATCAACTTGCGCCCGGAGGGTGGGAAAGATGCCTGGGTGACCGAGATCAACCCAGGGATTTCGATTTCCAGGGGGCGAGTGAGCGGCGGCTTTGGCGGATTTGGGGGATTGGGTGGGATTGGCGGATTCGGCGGAGGACTGGGGGGAATTGGCGGCTTTGGCGGCGCCGGCTTAGGGGGAGGCTTGGGTGGCGTCGGGGGCTTGGGTGGAGGGTTTGGGGGTTTTAGTGGTTTTGGGGGAGGCGGCTTGGGCGGGGGTGGGCGCTTGGCTCTCAACCTCAACTACCGCATGCAGAACATCTTCTCCACCCAAGGGGGGCGAAGCTACGACCTGCGCCATCAGCTTCAGGCCAATTCCACCGCCGAACTCGTGCGCAACTCGATTTTTCTAAACGCCCGCGCCAGCGCCGGTCAGACCCTGATCAACCCTCAAGGTCGCCAGTTCGCCGACAACCTCGCCAATACCGGCAACCGCGCCAATTTCTATACCTTTGGCCTCAGCCCCGTCTGGCGCCACCATTTCGGGGGGTACGCCGACGCCGTAGCCAGCCTTGGGTACAATTACGTCACGACTTCCACCAGCCAGGCTTCAGCGACCCATACCTATACGCAGTCGGCTTTTTTGCAAAGCGGGCGGCGCTTCAACCTCTTGACTTGGAGCGGCGGCATCCAAAATGCCCGCCAAGTCCGCGTCGGCGGCCAGGAGGTGAGATTCCGCTCCGGGATCGGGCGGATCAACTACCGCTTGACGCGCACCTTCAGTCCTTTTGTCCAAGGCGGTTTTGTCGACAACCAGTTTCGTTCCACCCGGGGCACGAACCGCAACGGGCTGTTCTACACCGTAGGCGCCACCTGGACCCCGATGCGGCAGTTGAGCATCACTGCCGGCGGGGGGAGAAACAGCTTTGTCACCGTGACCCTCCAGCCTACCCGCCGCACCCTGCTCCAGGGAAGTTACCAGCGTAACAACGTCGGCAGCCTCACCGGCAACGTCTTTCAGGGCTTGATCCAGCACCGCACCCGCCATACCGTCTGGCAGGGGCGTTACTTCGAGACGGTCACCACCACCCAGACCGTGCTCGCCGAGCAGCAGATCTTCAATGAGTTCGGCAATGTCGACGAGCAGCCGGTGTTGGTGGCCATCAACTTGCCGGAACTGGTGGATGAGGTATTCGTGCGCAGGCGGGGAGAGCTGTCGTTCACCGGCAATACCGCCAAAAACACGTTCAATGCCCGGGTGTATCAAGAGCGCAGGACCTTCGAGGTCCGCAAGATCGAATCCAAAGTATTTGGCCTATACGGGAGTTGGACCTGGCGCTGGGGGGCTAGGACCTATTCTCTGGTTCATGGGAACTGGCAAACGTCTGACTTGGCGGGCGGGAGAGGCCGCGGTTTCGGGGTGCAAGGGGGGGGCAACACTTTTTGGATCGCCGCGTTTCGGATTACCCGGCGCTTGAGCCCCGACGTGAACGCCTATGTGGAATACCGCCACCAAGAGCAGTCCTCGGATAGTGCTGAACTGGATTATCAGGAAAACCGGGCGCTGGCGGCCATCAACATGAGGTTTTGACGGATGTACACCAAGTTCTATCGGCTCAGCAAAAAACCGTTTCAGCTCACCCCCGACCCGGAATTTTTCTTCAACAGCCCAGTGCACAAGCGGGCTTTGGCTTATCTGCGCTACGGGCTCACCCAAGGCGAGGGTTTTATCGTCGTAACCGGCGCCCCAGGAACTGGCAAGACCACCTTGGCCAAAACCTTGTTTCAGTCTTTGCCGCAGCAAAACCTCGTTGCCGGGCTGATGGTCACCTCTCAGGTTGGGGCGGAGGATACCTTGAGGATCGTTTCCGCCACTTTTGGCTTGTCCTATAACGGGGACGATAAGGCGACTTTGCTTAGGAACCTGGAGCGCTTTTTCAAGGATCGGGCGCGCGAGGGGAAACGGGCGCTGTTGGTAGTAGACGAGGCGCAAAACCTCCCGCTTCAGTCGCTCGAGGAGCTTAGAATGCTGTCCAACTTCGAGCTCGGCGGTCGGCCTTTGTTCCAGGCGTTTCTCTTGGGACAAGACGAGTTCCGCAGGTCGCTGCAGTCCGACCTTCTGCTCCAAGTACGCCAGCGGGTGATCGCCACCTACCACCTACGCCCTCTGACCGCGGAAGAAACCCGCGATTATATTCTCCACCGCTTGAGACAGGCCGGCTGGCAGGAAGATCCTAAATTTCAGGACGAAGTATTTGGCCGCATCCACGAGGCCACCTCAGGCGTTCCCCGAGTGATCAATACTTTGTGCGACCGCCTCTTGCTGTTTGCGTATCTGGAAGAGTTGCACGAGATCGACCGCCGCGTTGTACAAGTCGTCATCGATGAGGTCAAGCAGGAGGCAGCGCTGCCGGCCGATCCTGTCGTCGCTCAGGAAGCGATCAGCCCCGTCTTGAGCCAGGCCCTTCCTCTCCCGTTGCCCCTTCAAGATCGAATCGAGAAACTCGAACGTCAGGTGGCGGAGCTGCAGCGGATCGTGCAGCGGGAACAGGAGCTGTTGCGCAAGGCGATCCTGCTGCATTTGGACATGGACGCCGCCTACGCGCCCATAGACCGATTTCCCGGCAACCGAGAGTCCAGCCCGAATCAGCTCAAGCCCAATCCCATCAAGGAGGAAACGTGAGCCTGCCCAAACTGGTCTGCGTGGTCGGCGCTAGGCCCAATTTCATGAAGATCGCGCCGATTTGTGCGGCGCTCCAAGCGCGGCAAACCATCGAGCCGTTCCTAGTGCATACCGGTCAGCACTACGACGCGGCGATGAAGGAAACCTTCTTCCGCCAACTCAAAATCCCCGAACCGGACGTGGACTTGGGGGTCGGCTCCGGCAGCCACGCTTTGCAGACCGCCCAGATCATGCAGCGCTTCGAGCCGGTCCTGGACCAGGCCGCCCCGTTTGCGGTTCTGGTGGTGGGGGACGTCAACTCCACCCTCGCCTGCGGCCTGGTGGCGGCCAAAAAGCAGGTGCCTTTGATCCACGTGGAGGCGGGATTGCGCAGCTTCGACCGCACCATGCCGGAGGAGATCAACCGGGTGCTGACCGACCAGCTTTCCGAGCTGCTTTTCACCACCGAGCGCTCCGCCCGAGACAATTTGCTGCGCGAAGGGATCGCCGAGGCCAAGATCCATTTCGTCGGCAACGTCATGATCGACGCCCTGTTGCGGCATTTAGAACAGGCCATCCCGCCGGTGCAAACCCTGGCCCGTTATGGCCGGCGCGCGCCTTCGGAATTTGGCGTGTTGACCCTGCACCGCCCGGCCAACGTGGATGAACCTCGGGTGCTGGAAAGCTTGCTCAAGGCGCTGGCCGCAGTCAGCCGCAGGGTGCCGTTGGTGTTTCCCTGCCATCCCCGGACCTACCAAAGGATCGAGCGCTTTGGGCTCAACGCGATCCTAGACCGGGCAGAGATCCTCGTGACTGAGCCGCTTGGGTATCTAGAAATGCTGGGGCTGGTGCGCGCCGCGCGCCTGGTGCTGACCGATTCCGGCGGCTTGCAAGAGGAGACCACGGCGCTTGGGGTGCCGTGCCTGACGTTGAGGGAAAACACCGAACGGCCGGTGACGGTGACCGAGGGGACCAATACCCTCGTCGGCGCCGACCCGGACAAGATTCTCGCCGGCGTGGAGGAGATCCTCCAAACCGGCGGCAAACGCGGGCGGATCCCGGAATTGTGGGACGGGCGGGCGGCCGAGCGCATCGTGGCTGCGATTGAGGCCGAATTCTTATGAGCCAGGTCAACGCGATGAGCGTGGACGTGGAAGATTACTTCCAAGTCCTGGCGTTTGCGCCCTACATTGCAACGGCGGATTGGGAGAAATGGCCGCAGCGGGTGGTCGCTAACACCGAGCGGGTCTTGGAGCTGTTCGCGCAGGCGGGGATCCGGGCGACCTTTTTCACTTTGGGCTGGGTGGCCGAGCGTTATCCGCACCTGGTGCGCCAGATCGTCGCCGCCGGGCACGAGCTCGCTTGCCACGGTTACGCGCACGCGCCGGCGACGCAGCAGTCAAGGCAAGAGTTTTACCAGGACGTGGCGCGCGCCAAAGGAATCCTAGAGGATGCCGCAGGCGTTGCGGTGCTCGGCTACCGCGCACCGAGTTACTCGATCGGCCCGAAAAATCTGTGGGCGCTGGCCGTGCTCGCCGAGCTTGGATTTAAGTACAGCTCCAGCATTTATCCGGTCCACCACGACCTTTACGGCTGGCCGGAAGCGCCCAGATTCCCGTTCCGCCCCGAGGCGGCGCCTGAACTCTTGGAAATTCCGGTCACCACCGTGCGCCTAGGCGGCCGCAATTTCCCCTGCGGCGGCGGGGGCTATTTTCGCCTGTATCCTTATCGCCTCTCCCGCTGGGCGCTCTCCCGCGTCAATCGCGAAGGGCAAGCGGCGGTGTTTTATTTTCACCCCTGGGAGCTCGACCCGGACCAGCCGCGCCCCAGTGGACTCGGCTTTAAAACCCGCCTGCGCCACTACCTGAATCTGGATCGTATGGAGGGGCGGTTGCGATCGCTGTTGCGAGATTTCCGCTGGGACACGATGACCAACGTATTTTTAAGGCCGGACGCATGCGCATAGAAATCCTGAGCGCGCGCTTAGGCAGCCGGTGGGATGCGTTCGTGGCCAATCACCCGCAGGCGAGCTTTTTCCACCTTCATGGCTGGAAGACGGTCTTGGAAGAGGCGTTTGGCCACCCGAGCTATTACCTGTATGCCGAACAGGACGGGGAAATCGTGGGAGTCTTGCCTTTGGCCCAGATCAAGAGCCGGCTGTTCGGGAATCGGTTGATCTCGACCCCGTTTTGCGTTTACGGCGGGGCCTTGGCTTGCGATCCGAAGGTTCTAGCCGCGTTGGAGCAAGCCGCCGTTGATCTGGCGCGCAAACTGCAGGTGGGCTGGCTGGAGCTGCGCTATCTTAAGCCTTCGAACTCAAACCGGCCGCGATCGAACTTATACGTCACTTTCCGCAAGGTTCTGGCCGAAGAGGTTGAGGCCAACTTTCAAGCCATCCCCCGAAAGCAGCGGGCGATGGTGCGCAAGGGGATGGAGGCGGGTCTGAGCGCTACGATCGATGAAGGCATCGATCGGTTCTATCGGGTCTACGCCGAAAGCGTGCGCAACTTAGGAACGCCGGTATTTTCCAAGCGCTACTTTCAAATCTTAAAGCAAGTCTTCGGCAAAGCGTGCGAGGTTTTGGTGGTGGAGCATCAAGGCCGACCGGTGGCGGGGGTGATGAGTTTTTACTTCCGCGACCAGGTGCTGCCTTATTACGGCGGCGGGACGGCGGCGGCGCGTAAGCTGCACGCCAACGATTTTATGTATTGGGAAGTAATGCGGCGGGCGGTGGCAAAAGGCGTGCGGGTGTTCGACTACGGGCGAAGCAAACAAGGCACCGGCAGCTTCCGCTTCAAGACCCACTGGGGGTTCACCCCGGAGCCTTTGCATTACGAATACGAACTTATCCGATCGTCCGCTCTCCCTGAGATCAATCCCCTAAACCCTAAGTACCGCCTGTTTGTAAAGCTCTGGCGGCACCTGCCTTTGCCTATGGCTTCTCTGATCGGGCCTTGGCTGGCAAGAAGCTTAGGATAAATGGCCAATCTCTTGTATCTCAGCCACCGCATCCCTTACCCGCCCAACAAAGGCGACAAGATTCGCTCGTTTCGCTTTCTCAAGCACTTTGCTCAAAGGCACCGGGTTTTCTTAGGCACCTTCGTCGATTTCTTAAGCGACTTGGAGCACGCCCAAGCGCTGGCCGATTACACCCAAGAGCGTTTGATCTTGCCCTTGCCGCGCCGCGCTTTTGCCTACCGGGGATTGGCCGGCCTGGTGCGCGGCCGGCCCTTGACCCAGGCCCTATACGCCGACCCTAGGCTCTATGCCTGGTGCCGCCGCCTAGTCGAGGCGGGAAAGATCGATGCGGTGTTCGTGTTTTCCTCGGCGATGGCGCAGTTTGTGAATCCAAGCTGGCGCTTCCCTAAGATCCTCGATTTCGTCGACGTGGACTCGGACAAGTGGCGCCAATACGCGGCCAAAAAGCCGTTTTGGAGCCGCTGGCTTTATAGTCGCGAGGCAGCCAAGCTCTTGGAATACGACCGTAAGGTGGCCAGAGCTTTTGATCTTTGCTTGTTCGTCTCGCCTAAGGAGGCGGCTTTATTCAAGCAGCTGGTGCCGGAAGCGGCGAACGTGGACTTTGTCGAGAACGGCGTAGATACGGATTATTTTCGGCCTGGGCGCGAATTTCCCTCTCCCTATCGTCCAGGAGAACAGGTTCTGGTCTTCACCGGAGCGATGGACTACTGGGCCAACGTCGATGCGGTGCGTTGGTTCGCCGACCGCGTGTTCCCCAAGGTGTTGCAATATCACGTGGAGGCCCGCTTCTACATCGTCGGGGCGCGCCCGAGTGCCGAGGTCAAGCTGCTCGGGCGGCGCGAAGGCGTGGTGGTGACCGGTCAGGTCCCCGACGTTCGCCCCTATCTGGCCCACGCGCGCCTGGCGGTGGCGCCGCTGCGGATCGCGCGCGGAATCCAGAACAAAATCCTAGAGGCGTTGGCGATGGGCAAGTCGGTGCTGGCTACCTCGATGGCGATGGACGGGTTGGAGGTCCAAAGCCGTTTGGACCTTGGCGTTGCCGATGCACCCGGGCAGATGGCCGATTTGATCATTCAAGCCTTGCGCGAGCGCGATTTTTTGCCTTTTTATTCTGCGACCAACCGGAGCTTTGTGGAGATGCGCTATAGTTGGAATAAGCACCTTGAGCGTTTGGACGCCGTGTTGGCGCTATGAATCAGCAAACCCTACCCAAAGCGGGGATCCAAGCCGTGGTTTTCCAGCCCTGGCCGCTTGCCTTGACGAGCCTAGGGGTGGGGCTGATGGCCTTGTTTGCCGCGTATTTCCCGAGCTTTTGGTCCATGGTCGAGATCTGGCAGCGTTCGGAGACGTTCACCCACGGCTACCTCATTTTCCCGCTCAGCCTGTGGCTGATCTGGCGGCGCCGCTTGTTTCTCCTGCGCCAAACGCCGCGGCCGGACGGGCGCGGCGTCTTGGCCTTGGCCGGCCTGGGATTGGTTTGGTTGCTGGCCAAGGTGACCGACGTCTTGGTGGTCGAGCAGCTGTGCTTTATCGCTTTGATCTTGGCTTTGACCCTGGCTGTGCTGGGATGGCGGGTGGTTTGGGAGATCGCCTTCCCGTTGGGGTTTTTGTTCTTCGCCGTGCCGGTCGGCGAGTTTTTGATCCCCCCCCTGATGAACTTCACCGCCGATTTCACCGTGGCGATGATCAAATTCACCGGCATCCCCGTCTACCGCGAGGGGACGTTTTTCAGCCTGCCTTCGGGCGACTGGTCGGTGGTGGAGGGATGCAGCGGCCTGCGTTATCTTATCGCCTCGATCACCTTAGGGTGTCTGTACGCTTACCTGAGTTATCGCGCGCTGTGGCGGCGCCTTGTCTTTGTCGCTTTGGCGACTTTGGTCCCGATCATAGCCAACGGGCTCAGAGCCTATATGATCGTGATGATCGCGCATTTTTCCGACATGAAGCTCGCGCTCGGCGTGGATCATTACATCTACGGCTGGGTGTTTTTCGGCCTGGTGATGCTGCTCTTGTTCTGGATCGGCGCGCTGTGGCAAGAGCGACCGTTGCCCGCAGAGCCGCAAGTGGCGATGGAGTCGCCTGTCGGTGAGGCTCCTTGGCCGTCCTTTATCGCCGTGACCTTGGCGGCGCTTTTGGTGCTTGCGGTCTGGCCGGGGTACGCAAGAATCGTGCGTGACCTGGCGCAGGCGGCGCCGGTAGCGCCGGTGGACTTTAAGCTGCCGCAGCAGGCGGGAAACTGGCGAAGAAGCGCACTCGAGCCGACTTCCTGGAAGCCGCGTTATCTCTTCCCCGACGCCGTGTTTGAGGCCAGCTACACCGACGGCGGGCGGCAAGTGAAGCTGTATGTGCTCTACTACCGCACCCAGGCCCAGGGCAAGGAGCTGATCAATTCCCAGAACGTGCTGATCCCGCAAAAGCATCCGGTGTGGCAGATGCCTTGGGAGAGGGTCCGCAAAGTCCCGCTGGCCGGGCAAAGCTTAAAGGTACGCGAGGGCCTTTTGCAATCCGCTTTGGCCAAGCTTTTGGTCTGGCGCTGGAATTGGGTGTCTTCCACCTTCACCGTCAGCGAACCCTTAGCCAAGCTGCTGGAAGCCAAGGACAAGCTGCTAGGCCGCCCGCAGGACGCCGCCGGAATCGTCATCGCCACCGCCTTTGAGGACGACCAGAGAAAGGCGGTGGCGGCCTTGCGGGATTTTACCGAGGCGATGCTGCCTGAGCTTGAAAAGGCGCTCGCGCAAGCGGGAGCCGGGCGGCATCGATGAGCGCGCCGTTGATCGTTCACGTTATCCACCGCTTAGGGGTGGGGGGGCTGGAGAACGGCCTGGTCAACCTTCTCAACCATCTGCCCCAAGACCGGTATCGTCACGCCATCGTCTGCCTGACGGAGGCGACCGCTTTCAGGCAGCGCCTGCGCCGGCCGGTGCCGATCTATGCCCTAAACAAGCGCGAAGGTCAAGATTGGCGCGCGTACTTGCGCTTTTACCGGCTGTTGCGCGAGCTCGAGCCCAAGATCGTCCACACCCGCAACCTCGCGACCTTAGAGTGTCAATTTTGGGCGTATCTTGCGGGGGTGCCGATCCGCATCCACGGCGAGCATGGCTGGGACAGCTTCGATCCCGACGGCCGAAAATACCGCAACTTTAGGCGCTGGTTTCGTCCTTTGATCCGGCGTTACATCGCCCTTTCGCGGCAGATCGAGACCTATCTGCGAGAAGAGGTGGGCGTTCCTGCGGCTAAGATCGTCCGTATCGTCAACGGTGTGGATGCTGAGCGCTTTTCCCCGCCCCCGAATGGGCGCGCGCCGATTCCAGGTTGCCCTTTCACCGATCCTAAGGAGGTGCTGATCGGCACCGTGGGGCGCATGCACGGCGTCAAGGACCAGCCGACCTTGGTCAAGGCGTTCATCGCGCTGCTCGAGCGCTACCCCCATCTTAAGGCGCACGCGCGCCTGGTTCTGGTCGGCGAAGGGCCTTTGCGCGCCGAATGCCAACGCCTGCTGGATCGGGCTGGGTTGTCTGAGCTGGCTTGGTTGGCCGGCGAGCGCGACGATGTTCCTGAGGTGTTGCGCGGCCTGGACGTGTTCGTGCTGCCTTCGCAGGCCGAAGGCATCTCCAACACCCTCCTCGAAGCGATGGCCACCGCCCTGCCGGTGGTGGCCACCGCCGTGGGCGGAAACGTGGAGCTGGTGGCGGAAAGGGAGAATGGAACCCTCGTGCCCAAGGAAGATCCAGAGCGCCTGGCCGAGGCTTTGGCAGGCTATGTCGAAAGCGAGAGCCGCCGCAAAACCCATGGCCGATGTGGACGGGCGAAGGTGGAAGAGCGCTTTACCCTGACTCGAATGATCGAAAACTATATGAAAGTCTATGACAGCCTCCTTAGCCAATAACTTTTCCCGAAAGCTTACCAAACTGCCCAATTACCAGCGCCGTTTTGGCGTCTTTTGGGGCGGAAGGCTGTGGATGCAGATCGAATCCGGTTCGACCTATAAATCGGAAAAGCTTAAAGCGTATCGAGTTCCCGGTTTGGGCAAGGTCTATTTGCGCGACAGCGCGAGCGATCGGGCGATTTTCTGGCAGTGTTTGGTGGAAGAACAATACGATACCTCGGCTTTTCCGCATCACCGGCGCTGGCTCGAGCAATACCAAAGCCAACTAAAGCGCGGTCAAAGACCGGTCATTTTAGACCTGGGGGGCAATATCGGCCTGGCGGCGATTTGGTTCGCCAAGCGTTTCCCCGAGGCGCAGATCCTGGTGGTGGAGCCGGATGAGGGCAATTTGGAAGTTTTAACGCGCAACGTCGCCGGCAAAGAGCAGATTCAGGTGTTCCACGGCGCCGTCTGGAATGCGCCTGGATGGCTGCGCATCGTCAACCCGGAGGCGGGGTTTGCGGCGTTTCGAGTCGCTCCGGCGCAGGGCGATCAGGCCAAGGTTCGCGCCTACACGGTGGAGGAGCTGCTGGCGGTTGCCGGGTGCCCCTCTCCGTGGCTGGTGAAAATCGACATCGAGGGGGCGCAGGCGGCCCTGTTTGCAAGCAATACCGCGTGGGTGGAGAAGAGCGGTTTGATCGTGATAGAGCTCGACGACTGGCTTTTCCCCTGGCAGGGAACGAGCCGGCCGTTTTTTTCCTGCATCAGCCGATACCCGTTTGAGTACTTGCTCAAAGGGGAGAACCTCTTTTGCTTTCGCGACCTTGAGGCCTAGAGTATGTGCGGCATCGTCGGCTTGATCGATCTTGAAAGCCAACGTCCGGTCGACCGGGAGCTGTTGGAGCAAATGAACCAAACCCAAATCCACCGCGGCCCCGACGGGGAGGGCGTCTATCTTGCCCCGGGCCTTGGGCTGGCGCACCGCAGGCTGGCGATCATCGACCTTGCCGGAAGCGCCCAGCCCATGTCCACGCCCGACGGGCGGGTGACGGTGACTTACAACGGCGAGATTTACAACTTCAAGGAGCTTCGCCGCGAGCTTAAAGCGCAAGGCTATCTTTTTCGCACCCAAGGCGATACCGAGGTGATCTTGTACGCCTGGCTGGCCTGGGGGGAGGCGTGCGTCAAGCGTTTGCGCGGGATATTCGCGTTTGGATTGTGGGACGAGGCGCAAAAAGTGCTGTTTCTGGCGCGCGACCCTCTGGGAGTCAAGCCGCTCTACTACGCGCCCTTTGCCGACGGCTGGCTGGGGTTTGCCTCCGAGCTCAAGGCGCTCAAAAAGCACCCCAAACTCGACCGCCGCCTCGACCTGGAGGCGGTGGAGGAATATCTGGCGTTTGGCTACGTTCCCGACCCCAAGACCATCTACCGCGGCGCCTTCAAGCTGCCGCCCGGCCATACTTTGACGGTGCGGCCCGGTCAGCCGCTTGGAGAGCCGGTCTGTTACTGGGACGTGCGCTTTGCCCCCACCGTGCGCGACGCGCGTGAAGCCGCCCAAGGCTTGATCGCCCACCTGAAACAAGCGGTAAAGATGCAGTTGGTCGCCGACGTGCCGGTAGGGGCGTTCTTGTCGGGCGGGGTGGATTCGAGCGCGGTGGTGGCGATGATGGCGGGCCTGATGGATCGTCCGGTCGAGGCCTGCTCGATCGCTTTTGGCGACCCGGCCTTCAACGAGACCGAGTACGCAAAGGAGGTCGCTGGCCGTTACGGCGCCAGGCTATGCGTTTATCAGGTCGACCCGGACGATTTCTCCCTGCTCGAGCGCCTCTCTGGCCTGTACGATGAACCTTACGCCGACAGCTCGGCGCTGCCGACGTATCGGGTGTGCGAGCTGGCGCGGCAGCAGGTGAAAGTCGTGCTCTCCGGCGATGGCGGCGATGAAAACTTTGCGGGCTATCGCCGCTATCGCTGGCATCTTTATGAGGAACGCCTGCGCGCCTGGCTGCCTTTGTCCTTGCGCCGCCCGCTGTTTGGCCTGTTAGGGCGTCTTTACCCTAAACTCGATTTTGCCCCCAGGTTCTTGCGCGCTAAGTCGACCTTGGAGTCTTTGGCGCGCGATTCGGTGGAGGGTTATTTCCACAGCGTCGCGGTGCTGGGCGACGGGCTGCGCGCTAAGCTCTACAGCGCAAGTTTTAAGAAAGCGCTGGCCGGGTACCGGGCGGTTTCGGTGTTTTACCGCCACCTAGAAAAGGCGCCGCCACATCCGCTCTCGCGCGTGCAGTACTTGGACTTTAAGACCTATTTGCCCGGCGATATTCTGACCAAGGTCGACCGCGCCAGCATGGCGCACTCTTTGGAGGTTCGGGTCCCCATCCTTGACCCGGGTCTGGTCGAGTGGGTCGCCGGCCTGGCTCCGGAGCTCAAGCTCCGCGGCGGGGAGGGCAAGTACGTGTTCAAGAAGGCTTTGGAGCCTTATTTGCCAGAGCGCGTGCTGTATCGGCCCAAGATGGGCTTTGCTGTGCCCTTGGCGTCCTGGTTTCGCGGTCCCTTGCGCGACCGGGTGCGGGCGGCGCTGTTGGGAGAGCGAATGCTGGATACGGGCTGGTTTAATCCCGCGTTTCTCCGCACCCTGGTGGAGCAACACCAGTTGGGCCTTCGCGACTTTAGCGCGCCGATCTGGGCGCTGTTGATGTTGGAAGCTTTTCTAAGGCAAAACTAGATGCGCATTCTCCACGTCCTCGATCACTCCCTCCCGCTGCACAGCGGCTACACTTTTCGCACCTGCGCTATTTTGAAGGAGCTTGGGCGCTTGGGATTGGAAACCTGCCACCTGACCTCGCCTAAGCATCGAGGCGCTTTTGCCGAGTTGGAGAATGTGGACGGTTTTGCGTTTTACCGCACCCCGGCGCCGCCGGCCTGGGAGAGTCGGCTGCTTGGCCCCTGGGCGGTGGTCTGGGCCTTGGAGCGGCGCCTGGACGAGCTGATCCCTAAGTTAAAGCCCGATGTGCTTCACGCGCATTCACCGGCCCTCAACGGCTTGGCGGCCCTGCGCGCCGCGCGCCGCCACCGGCTGCCCGTAGTCTATGAATGCCGGGCGTTCTGGGAGGACGCGGCGGTGGACCACGGCACCACCACGGAAGGCAGCCTGCGCTACCGCCTGACGCGGGCGCTGGAGACCTACGTGTTCCGCCGGGCGGATGCGGTGACCACCATCTGCCAGGGACTGAAAAACGACATCCTCGGACGCGGGATCGCCGAGGCCAAGGTCACGGTGATCCCCAACGGCGTGAATGCGGAGGAATTCGCTTATGGCGGCGAGGCCGACCTCGAGCTTGGCCGGAAATTGGGCTTAGAAGGCAAGACCGTATTGGGCTTCATCGGTTCTTTTTACGCTTATGAAGGGCTTGGTTTGCTGCTTTTGGCGCTGCCTGCGATCCTCGCGCAGCGGCCGCAGGTAAAAGTGCTTTTGGTCGGCGGCGGGCCGCAGGAAGCTGAACTTAAAGCGCTTAGCTATCGCCTTCAGTTGACCGAAGCGGTGGTGTTCACCGGCCGCGTCCCCCACGATCAGGTGCCGCGTTACTATCGCCTGGTCGATGCCTTCGTTTATCCTCGCCTGCCGATGCGCCTGACCGAGCTGGTCACCCCCTTGAAACCTTTAGAAGCGATGGCCCAGGGCAAGCTGGTGATCGCCTCCGACGTGGGCGGCCACCGGGAGCTGATCCGGGACGGCGAGACCGGGATCCTGTTTCGCGCCGGCGACGCGGCAGCCTTGGCCGAAGCCGTGTTAAAGGCGCTCGCAGCGCGCGACCTGTGGCCGGCCCTGCGCGCGAGGGCGCGCCGCTTCGTCGAACAAGAGCGCAGCTGGCGCGCGAGCGTGGCCAGATACCTGCCGATCTACGAAAAATTGCTCGCCCATGCGCGCGCGGCCTAGGATTTTGGTCTTAAGCAGCCTGTTTCCGTCTTCCGCCCGGCCGCAGGCGGGTCTGTTCATCCGCGAGCGCATGTTTAGAGTCGCCAAACGTTTGCCGCTGGTGGTGGTCTCGCCGCAGCCCTGGTTTCCAGGGCAAGGGTGGATTCGCGCCTTCAGGCCGCACTTTCGCCCCCTGCCGGCGAGCGCGTGCGAGGTCCAAGACGGCGTTCCGGTGTACTATCCCAAGTTTTTCTCCGTTCCTGCCCTGTTCAAAGGCTGGGACGGGGCGCAGATGGCGCGAGGCTGCCGCGCGTTGCTGGAGAGGCTCAAAGACGAGGTGGGCTTTGACTTGATCGATGCGCATTTTGCCTATCCGGACGGCTACGCCGCGGTGCAGCTCGGGCGAAGGTTCAAGGTGCCGGTGACCATCACCTTGCGCGGCACCGAGGTGCCCTTGTCCCGCGATCCGGCGCAGCGATGCAAGATCCTCGAGGCGCTTGCCGGAGCCGATTGGGTATTTTCCGTATCCGAATCGCTCAAACGACACGTCGTCGCTTTGGGCGCCTCAGGCGCCAAGATCGAGGTGGTCGGCAACGGCGTCGATGTGGCCAAGTTTTATCCCCTGCCCAAGCGGCAGGCGCGATCTGAGCTCGGCATCCCCGAGACCGCCAAGGTGCTTGTCAGCGTCGGCGCGCTGGTGCCGCGCAAGGGGCAGCAGCGGGTGATCGAGATCTTACCCAGGCTTTTGCCGCGCCATCCGCACCTGATCTACCTGATCGTGGGGGGAGGCAGCCCGGAAGGGGATATGAGCGAAAAGCTTAAAGCGCAAGTGCTCCGGCTGGGGCTTGCAGAGCACGTGCGCTTTTTGGGGCCTATGGCGCCCGAGGCGCTTAAAATTCCCCTCTCGGCGGCGGATGTGTTCGTTCTGGCCACCGCCAACGAGGGCTGGGCGAACGTGTTTCTGGAGGCGATGGCGTGCGGCTTGCCGGTGGTGACCACCGACGTGGGCGGAAACCGCGAGGTGGTGTGCCGCAAGGAGCTGGGGACGATCGTGCCCTTTGGCGCTCCAGACGCTTTAGAGCGCGCGTTGGACGAGGCCCTAGAAGGGTCTTTCGATCGTGCGGCGATTCTTGCCTACGCTCGAGAGAACGCCTGGGAGCGGCGGATCGATACCTTGGTCGCGCGGTTTTGCGAGATTGCCGGAGGAGGCTGATGGGGGTTCCACTCCGAGACCTTTTCGTCACCGTGGTCGTGTTCGGGTCGCTGCCGTTTATCTTGCAGCGGCCGGAAATCGGCATCCTGATGTGGGCCTGGCTGGGCTACATGAACCCGCACAAGCTCTCCTGGCAGTTTGCCCACGATTTCCCTTATGCCCAAATCGTGGCGTTGACGACGATGTTTGCGCTGCTGATCTCCAAGGAGCCCAAGAAAATTCCGTGGACGGCCGAGACGATCTTGCTGGTCGTCTTTCTCGGCTGGATGTTTGTAACCACGCTGTTGGCCATATATCCGGAATTTGCCTGGGCACAGTGGAACAAGGTTTGGAAGATCCAGCTGATGACCTTTGTGAGCATGATGATCATGACCACCCGCTGGCGGATCCAGACCTGGGTGTGGGTGATCGCGCTCTCGCTCGGGTTTTACGGCTTCAAGGGCGGGGTGTTCACCGTTTTGACCGGCGGGGCGTATGCCGTCTACGGGCCGGCGGGAACCTTCATCGGCGGCAACAACGAGATCGGCCTGGCGCTGATCATGACCATTCCCTTGCTGCGCTACTGCCAGCTGACCACCGACAAGTTCTGGGCCAAGCGCCTGCTCCTGATCGGCATGGTTCTGTGCCTGATCTCGGTGGTCGGCACCCAGTCGCGGGGAGCTTTTTTGGGGCTGGCGGCGATGTCCTTGTTTTTGGTCAAGAACAGCCGCAAGAAGTGGGCGTTGTTGCTGGTTCTTATGATCGCTTTGCCGGCGATCTACGCCTTCATGCCCGAATCCTGGCACCAGCGCATGGCGACGATCAAAACCTACGAGCAAGACGAGTCGGCCATGGGCCGGATCAACGCCTGGTGGATGGCTTATTACCTGGCCAAGGATCGGTTTTTCGGCGGGGGGTTTGAGTGTTTTAAAGCCCCCTCGTTTGCCATGTATGCGCCCGATCCTGGCAACGTCCACGACGCCCACAGCATTTATTTCGAGGTCCTAGGGGAGCACGGCTTTGTTGGGCTTTTGCTGTTTTTGGCGATAGGCTACAGCGCCTGGCGCAGCTGTCGGCAGGTGATGCGCCAGACCAAAGCGCGCGAGGATTTAAAGTGGCTTTACGATTTGGCCTCCATGCTCCAGGTCAGCTTGGTGGGGTATTTTGCCGCCGGGGCGTTTTTGGGCCTGGCGTACTTCGATCTTTATTACAACCTGCTTGCCTTGATCGTGCTGGCCAAGGTCCTTGCCCAAAAGGCCTTACAGGAACAGCCGGCCGCGCAATTGGCGCCGGCCAAATCCATACCGGTTTACGGCGTCAGGCGCTTGGGTGCGCGAGCGCCCATTGGGCCCACATCATCAGGACGTAGATCATTACCCCGTAGTAGCTAGGGGCGTTTGAGTGGGCTTGTTTGAGCGCGGCGAGGTAGTCTTTGCGGACGATGCCGCTAAGCGCCGGCTGGTCGAGGCTGGAGTAGGCCAGCTCGCGAAGCCCTGAGTGGAATTGGAGCCACACCCCGAACGGCAGGCCGAAGCCGTGTTTGGGTTTGGCGAGGGTTTGCGGGGCCAGGAAGTCCTTAAAGGCGCGGCGGTAGAAAGAGCGCAGCTCCAAGCCGCGCATGAGCAGGCGGTCTGGGATGCGGATGGCCAGTTCGACTACTGGCTCCTGCAGCATGGGGTAGCGCGCTTCCACTCCGGCCAGAGCGCAAGTGCGGTTGACCTTGCGCAGGTCGTTGTCGGCCAGGGTGAGCTTCCAGTCCAGGTAAAGCAGGCGTTGGAGCATGGACGCCTTGGGGCGGTGGTAGATTTCCTTAAGGTGCTCGATCGGCCAGTCGGTCGGGATGGAAGCTAAAAAATCCGTTTCAAAGATATCCGAGAGCGGGGTGCGGTGGAGGAAGTTGTAGGTCTCCAGGCGCTCGGGCAAGGGGAGCTTGGCCTGCTCCACGTAGCTTTTGACTTTGGCAAGCCCCGGCACGCCGCCGGCGGCGACTAAAGGCTCGATCAGCGCCGTCCGCAACCCGGCCGGGAGGCGCTGATACAGCGCGAACAGTTTTTGTTTGGCGTAGCGGGCGTTGCCGGCAAACAGCTCATCGCCCCCGTCGCCGGCCAAAAGACAGGTCTTGCCGTGCTCGCGCGCCAGTTTGGCGCAGTAATAAGCCGCAATTGCCGAGGCGTTGCCGAACGGCTCGTCGTAGGCGGCGGCGATCTTGGGGACGGCGGCGATGACGTCTTCGGGAGTAAGATAATACTCGTGCAGGGGAAACTGAAAGTGGCGCGCGCAGGCCCGAGCGTATTCCATCTCGTCGTAACCTTCGGCGGCAAAGCCGATCGAGAAGGCCGCGGCCGAGTCCGGAGCGAGGCGTTTTAAGTAGCCGGCGACGGTGCTGCTGTCTAGCCCCCCGCTTAAAAACGCGCCGGTGGCTTTGGGGTCGGTAACGCAACCTGCGACCGCCTCCTCCAGCGCTTGGCGAAGTTCGCGGGCAAGTTCGGCTTCAGGTTTTGCGCTGGCGGTGAACTCAGGCTGCCAATAAAACCTTGATTCCGGGTTTCCTTGGCGCCAATGCAGGCACTGCGCGGGCAGGAGCTTGCGCGCTTTGCGGTAGATCGAAAGAGGCGCCGGAATCGTATGAAAGTACAGGTAAGCAAACAGAGCCAGCGGGTCCAATTCGCGGCCAACGGCCGGGTGCCGACAGAGAACGCTAAGATCGGTGCTAAAAACCAACCCGCCGGCGACTTGGGCGTAAGCCAAGGGGCATATCCCCATGCGATCGATGGCGAGCAGGCCTTCGTTGCGAGCGCGGTCGTAAAGCGCCAGCGCGAAGCTGCCGCCGATCCGGTCCAAAGCGGCAAGCCCATGGCTCTGCCACAGGCGGGCCAAAAGCTCGGCCGCGCCGCGCCGGCCGGCCTCTTGGGCCAAGGCGGCCTCCGCCCAGGTGGGCCGACCGCACAGGAGCACGCTGACCGGGCCGAAAGTGGCAATCTGCCCGGCTTGACCGGAAGCCAGGGCGCAATCGGATTGGATCTGAATTTCCTGGGGGCGGCCCAACATAGCATTTAGGAGCGCATTTGGGCTATGCTTTGAAGGATGCGGGCCAAACCAACCGGCGATGTCGTACATAGGATAAGTCCCGATGCAAGAGCTTTGCGAGAAAGTGTATAAGACGGCGGCGTTTTATCAAGCCAAATTGGCGCGTTTGGCTCGCGGTCTGTGGTTCGATCTAAAGCGTCCTCTCATCCAGCGTCCGGTGTTTGTGGTCGGCTGCAGCCGCGCCGGCACCACCTTGGTGTACAAAACCTTATCGCAGAGCCCTCACCTGGGCTCGCTGCACAAAGAAACCCACGATTTCTGGGCGGGCCTACATCCGCCCGCAGAGCGCGGCTGGGACAGCCACGCCATCCCGGTGGAGGCGGCCTGCCTCAAAGACCGCCAAGCGGCGGCAAAGCTGTTTTACGGTCACACCGGTAAACGACGCTTTGTGGACAAGAACAACCAAAACGGTTTTTCTGTTTTGTATCTTGATCGGCTGTTCCCGGACGCCTTTTTCGTCTACGTCAAGCGCCATCCCGGCGACAACATCCACTCCTTGATCGAGGGCTGGAAAAAGCCCGAGGTCTTCGGCCTGTGGTCTAAAGACCTTCCCGCGGCGGTCAGCATCGAAGGCGGCCGCTTCCGGCGCTGGTGTTTCTTCTTGCCGCCGGGCTGGCGCGAGTACCTGAACGCCTCGATCGAAGAGGTATGCGCGTTGCAGTACCGGGCTATCAACGCCGCCCTCCTGGAGGCCAAATCCCAAATCGCGAAGGAGCGCTGGTGCGAGGTGTTCTACGAGGAGCTCCTTACCGATCCGGTGGCGGGCTTTGCCCGGGTCTTTGCGGCGGTCGAGGTTCCTTTCGACGAGCCCTTGCGTCGCCATTGCGCGCACGTGCTAGAGCATCCCTACAACGCGTTTTCGGCCATCGGCCAGGACAAGTGGAAGGCAACCGCCAACCGCGAAAAGATCGAGCGCGTCCTGCCGCGCGTGGCCGAGGTCGCGCGGGAGATGGGCTATGGCTAAAATCAAGGTCCTGTATCTCTCCGAAAGCTCCGGCGACTGGGGCGGGGCGAGCCGGGTGCTGTTTACCAACCTCAAGCATCTGGACAAAAGCCGCTTTGAGCCGTGGGTGCTGTTGCCGCGCCCAGGGCCCATCGTGCCCCGCCTGGAAGAATGGGGGGTGCGTTACCGTTTTTGGGGAGGGTTTACCGAGCCGGGCGACCCTTTGCGCTATCTTAAAGCCATTTGGCGGTTTGCGCGCTTGCTCAGAGCGGAGCGTTTTGACCTCATCCACGCCAACCACGCCTTCTGGCGCCCAGCCGAGGTGCTCGCCGCCAAGCTGGTAAGGGTCCCGCTCATTACCCACTACCACGTGGTGCTTAAAAACCCAGGGCCTTTTTTGCGCCTCTCGCGCCTCATTGTCGCCAATTCGCGCTACACTGCCCAACACTCCAAACCCGAAGAGGTGCCCAAGAAAGTCGTCTACAATCCCATCGAGCTTGACCGCTTTGACCGTGGGCGTTCGATCCGCTCGGAGCTTGGCGTCCCGCAGGACGCGCTGGTAGTCGCCTTCCTCGGTCAGATCAAGCCCATCAAGGGCGTGGACCTCTTCCTCCGCCTAGCCAAAACGCTCGCCGCCAAGCAGCCTAGACTTAGGTTTTTGATCGCCGGCCAATGCAAGAACGAGCCGGGCGCCTACCGCCAGGAGGAGCTCTTGGCCGAGATCGCCTCCTCCCCCAGCATTCTCTACTTAGGCCGCCGCGACGACGTGGAGAACGTCTACCACAGCGCCGATTTGGTGGTGGTGCCTTCGCGTTGGGACGAGCCGTTTGGTCTGGTGAACTTGGAAGCCGGCGCGTGCCGCAAACCGGTGGTCGCCACGCGCGTGGGCGGTATCCCGGAGATCGTCGAGGACGGCGTCACCGGCTTTCTGGTGGAGCGGGACGATCTGGAAGGGCTGATCGCCAAGGTGGAACGGCTGATAGAAAACCCAGAGTTGCGGCGGCGGATGGGGGAGGCAGGGCGGGAGAAAGTCGTGCGCGAGTTCACCACCCAGCCGGTGCGCGAGCTGGAGCGGATTTACCTGGAGCTATGCGGGAGCGCCTCTTGCGTCTGACCGCGCCGGTGCTCGAGCGACCGGTGGTGGTCATCGAGAGCGACGACTGGGGGCCGGGGCCGGCAGATCAGGCCCTGGCGCTTGCGGCCCTGCGGGAGCGGCTTCTGCGGTTCCGGGACCTGGCGGGAAACCCGGCGGTGATGACCATCGGAGTCGTGCTTTCGATTCCCGATCCTGCGGCGATCGCCGCCACCGGGGAGTATCGCGCTTGCCTGCTCGACGCTCCGGCATACCGCCCCATCGTCAAGGCGTTGCTTGAGGGGGAGCGCGCGGGGGTGTTCGCCCTGCAGCTCCACGGAATGGCGCATTACTGGCCGGAGAACTTCCTGGCCTTCTGGCGTCGGGACGAGGCGGTCCGACGTTGGCTGGCCGAGGACGGCTGGCGCACCGAGAAGCTTCCGGCCTGGCTGCAGAGCCGCTGGATCGACGCCGCCCATGGCCTGCCTTCGAAACCTTTGCCGGCGGAGGCGATCCGCCGGGCGGTGGCCGAAGAGACGGCGTGTTTCGCGCGCTGCTTTGGCCGCCCGCCCAAGGTCGTCGTCCCGCCGACCTTCGTCTGGGACGAAAACGCCGAGCGCGCCTACGCCGAGGCGGGCGTGGAAGTATTGATCACCCCGGGCAGGCGCTTCCCGGGTCGGGACGCCCAGGGCAGGCTGCTGCCTGCGGATCGGTCCTACCGTCACGGCCAAACCCTCGCCTCGGGCCTAAAATGCCTGGTGCGCGACGTCTATTTCGAGCCGGCGCTGGGCCACGATCCTGCAGAAACGCTCGCGCAGATAGAATCCAAGTGGTCCCGGCGCGAGCCGGCGCTGCTTGAGACCCATCGCTTCAACTTCCTCGACGGCAACCTGGGGGACTCGCTGGCCGCCTTGGAACGGCTGCTGCGCGGGGTTCTGGAATCCTTTCCCGAAGTCCGGTTCCTTTCTTCCCGTCAGCTAGCGATGGACGCGCCGACGGCCGCGCCTTTGTCGGCGCGGCTGCAAACCGCCTGGAGGCGCCTGCGCGGATGAGCACGATCGATTTCTCCGTCGTCATCGCCGTCCACAACGGGGAGCGGACCCTGAAGCGGGCCATCGATTCCATCCTCGCCCAGACCCTGCCGCCCCGGGAGGTCATTGTGGTCGATGACGGCTCAACCGACGCCAGCGCCGAAATCGCCACCGGCTACGGGGCGCCGGTTCGAGTGCTGCGTCAGCAAAACCGCGGGGCGGCGGCGGCACGCAACGCGGGCGTGGCGGCGGCGCAAAGCGCCTGGGTCGCCTTTCTGGACGCCGACGACTATTACTACCCCAGGCGCCTGGAGCTTGCCGCCTTGGCCATCGAGCGTTTCCCCGAGGCGGATTTCGTCACCGCCGATTTCGACTACCGCGACGAGGCCGGGAATCTGCTTCGCCGCTCTTTAGAGTCCACCACCTTGGGAAGGCGCCTGCTGCAGGAAGCAGGGCCGGTCGCGCGGATGCAGGCGCAGGATTTCGGCGACTTCATCGAGGACCACTTCGGCGATACCCACACGCTCACCCTGCCCCGGGAGACTTTCCTGCGCCTTGGCGGCTATCCCGAGGGCTTTGCGGTCTGCGAGGACGTGCACTTTTTGATCCGCCTGTGCTCGGTCAGCCGCTTTGCGGGGGTGATCAAAGCGCCGGTGGCGGCTTACGTGATCCACCCCCAAAGCGCCACCCGCCGCGACCCGCTGCGCGCCCAGCAGCAGACGGTGGCGGCGTGGAAGTCCTTGAAATCGACCCTAAAGGCCCAGCGCCGCCTTTCTCCGGCGCTCTGGAGCGGCTATTTGCGGGGTCTGGCGCGGGCGCGTTACGATTTGGCGGTCGCGCTGCTTCGCGCCGGCCGCAGGAGAGAAGCGTTGCAGGCGGTGCTGCCGCTTGTGTATGAAGCCCCGTCTTTGCCCAACTTAAAACGCATCGCTTCGGTCCTCAAGGGATGAAGAAAAGGCAGGGCCTTTTGGTCATCACCGAGCTGTTTTTGCCGACCAAAGGCGGCACCGCGGTATGGTTCGACGAAGTCTACCGCCGTTTAGGCGGCAAGGAGATCCACATCCTCACCGCCCGCGTGCCCGATTGCGAGGCTCACGACCGCGATCATCCCAACACCATCCACCGCCTGGAACTCAAGCGCTATCGCTGGCTCCGGCCCGAGTCCTTGGCGATGTACGTCAAATTTTTAGGCGCCGCCTTACGCCTAGCCTGGCGCCATCCCGTAGCCGCGATCCACGCCGGCCGAGTGCTGCCCGAAGGCCTGGTCGGCTGGGTGGTCGCGCGCCTCTTGCGCAAGCCCCTGGTCGTCTATGCCCACGGCGAGGAGATCACCACCTGGCGCCAGCCGGGAAAGTTTCGCGCCATGGCCTTCGTCTATCGGAAGGCCTGCGCCGTCATCGCCAACAGCGCCTTCACCCTCCGGGAGCTGCGGAAAATCGGCGTTCCGCAGGAAAGGATCGTGAAGATCTCCCCCGGCGTGGACACCGAGCGCTTCCGCCCGGGCCTTCCCACCCAAGACCTGTTCGAACGCTTAGGGCTTTCCCCCGATACGCCCTTGATCCTGTCGGTAGGAAGATTGTCGCGGCGCAAAGGTTTTGATCAAGTGATCCGGGCCTTGCCCCAAGTGATGCAAGAGATCCCCGGCGTCCATTACGCCATCGTCGGCGTCGGCGAAGACCGAGAAACCTTAGAAGCTCTGGCCTTGGAGATGGGGGTAAGGGAACGCGTCCACTTCCTCGGCCACGTGCCCATGGACGAGCTGCCGCGCTGGTACAACGCCTGCGCCGTGTTCGCCATGCCCAACCGCGAGATCGAGGGAGATAACGAGGGCTTCGGCATGGTGTTTTTGGAGGCGGGAGCGTGCGGCAAGCTCTCTGTGGCGGGCAGAGACGGCGGCACCGGCGATGCGGTGCACGAGGGGATCACCGGGGTGCGCGTGGACGGCCATTCGGTCGCCCAAGTCGCCGCCGCCTTGGTGTCTTTGGCCAAAGCGCCGCCCGAGGCAGGGCGCCAAGCCGCCAAGTTTGTCCGCGCAATTTACGCCTGGTCGAGGGTGGCCGCGCAGACCGAACCGCTTTGCGGCTCCAGATGGCGGCGCAGCTGAGCGACGATTTCGGGGTAGAGGCGGCTGAGGTCGTGGTGGCAATTCGGATCGGTCGAAAGGTCGAATAGGAGATACTTGGGCCTTGGATTGAGCGCCAGGCGCACCAGCTTGAAGTTGCGCCAGCAGACGGCCACGTCCCGGGCGCGCTCGATTGGGTCCAAGTATTCGGGCTTGATCGCCAGCGTGCCGGTGGCTTTGTCGGGGATGTAGAGCAGGTCGACGATCTCGGGGTAGCCCAGGTGCTCGGGGGGGAGGCCGGGAGGGCGGGTCAGCCACAGGCCGGTCTTGAACCGGGCAACGAGCTCTGGCAAACGATCCCCGGCGAGGAACGGGGCGAGCGAGACCCCTTCCATGCTGGAAGGGATTGGGATTTGCAAGCGCTCGAGCAAAGTGGGGGCGATGTCTACGGCGCGGACGAGGTCGTGCACCGGGCCGCGCCCGGGAAGGCGCGGGTCGAAGACCAGCACCGGAACGCGGTTGCTCTGCTCGCCGATGGCGCTGTTGCCCTGGCCCCAGGTGCTGTGTTCAAACAGCTCCATGCCGTGGTCGGAAAAGACGACCACCAAGGTGTTTTGGTCTAGCCCCAGGCGCTTTAGGTGATGGCAGATCGCCCGCACCTCGTCGTCAAAGCGGCGCACGCAGCCGTCGTACAGGGCGATGATCTGATCCAGATCGAAGGCCTCGCGCGGCTCCTTTTGACTGCGGAGGATCTCGAATGGGTCGGTCAGGCGCGCCATGGCGAACAAGGAGTCCCCGCGGTAATTGGGATCGGCGTACAGGCGATAGTAAGGGTACTCGCTGCCGAAGGGCGGATGGCAGGTGCCAAAGAACACCGTCAGGCAGAACGGCGGTTGGCCGGCCAGGGCAGAAAGGCGCCGGCGGGCCAGGCGGCCGAGTTCGGAAGTCATGGGAACCCCGGCGAGGAAATACAGCTCCGGCAGAAACACCCGCCCGAAGCGGTTGTGGGTGAACAAGCTCAAGAACAGGCGCAGTTCTTTCGGTCCCTGGCGGATCAAATACTTGAAATTCCACTGGTCCGGGGGCAAAAACAGGCGCTTGAAGCCGAAGGAGAACTTGCCCAGGTCACTGCCCGACCAGTCCGAGATCGCTTCGGTGGGATAGCCAAAGTTCTCTAAAACCTCAGGGAGGGCTTGGACCTTGAGCTTGGCCCAGGACAAGTCCATGTAGTTGTCGAAGACCCCATGGGTGTCCGGGTCGGTGCCAGTCAGGAAGGTGGCCAGGCTGGGCGCGGTGCGGGCGATCGGGGTGTAGCAGCGGGTGAACAAAGTGCCTTGGGCGGCAAGCGTTTTTAAGAACGGCGCCACCTCGCGCGGATAGTTGAGCAGCCGGTCGGCGCGCAGCGTGTCGCAGCCGATCAGGAGCAGATTGGGGCGGGAAGCGACCTTGCGGTTGCGGCGCGGGAAAGGGGGAAGCTCGAGCGCCGCAAACAGCCAGGGTAGGGTCCAGAAGCCAAGCGTTGCGAGCAGATAAAAGCGCGCAGGTTGCGGGCTCGCGGCAAGGCCGTTCCCCAGCGCCCCGAGATAGCCGGCCGCGCCAAGCACCATCAGCCAGCGCAGGCGGGTGACGGTCAAGATGCGCCAGAAGGGATAGAGCCTGCGGATGGCGTAAGGGAAGGACATCATCAGGCTGGCCGGAAAGTGCAGCAGCTGGCGCGAGAACTGCAGCCCCACCAAGGCAGCGATGGCTAAAGCGCCCGCCAGGGCCAACCCCGCCAGGGAAAGCGGCAGTTTCCCGGCAAAAACCCAGGAAAGGTAAAGGAGTTGCCCAAAGCCAGAGAGCCAAAACAGGATCAAAAAAGCCCACAAAGTCTGGCGCAGCAGGCAATAGGCGGTATAGAGGCGAAAGTGGCGGGCGATTTCGGCGCGTATTTGGGGACCGGTGCGGCTAAAATTCAGCGCCGAAAGCAAAAGCAGCGCCAACGCTCCCGCCAGACCCAATGCCGCATCGACCAGCCAAGCTTTGCCCAAAACCAAGATCATGGCAAATAAGCGCTCAGTTCACCCAGGGCGGCGGCCGTGCGCACCAGCCAGTAGCGCTTCTCCGGCCAGTAAAGCGAAAACAGCGCTTTGAGGCCGTGTTCGGCCACCTTACGGTAAAGATAGCGCGGCGCAAAGCGGTCTTGTTTGCGGTAGCGCACCACGGTCTTCGAGCGCTTGTAGGCCTTTTTCATGAGATACCAAAGCTTGAGGCGGTCAAGGTCCACGTAGTGGTATTGCACCATGGTCGGGACGTAGCGGATTGAAAAGCCGGCTTGGAGCGCCCTGAGCACGAATTCGCTGTCTTCGCTGCCGCCCAAATCGTGGCCCTTGGGCCCAAGCTCCACGGAAAAGCCGCCCAGACGGTCGAAGACGGCCTTGCGGATCGCCAGATTGCCGCCGCCGGGCAGAGGGCCCTGAAAGTCGATCCAGCGCCCTGCTTGGCCCTGATCGTAACGCGGCACCGGCAGCGGCTGGATGGGGAAGAAGGTCTCGTTGTGCACCCAGGCGGGCTCCTCCCCCGTCCAGTCGGGCAGGATCCGACCGCAGATGAGGCCAGCGTCGGGAAATTGCTCGAAAGCCTCGGCCACCGCCCTCGGGTAGTTTGGATCGACCCGGTGGTCGTCGTCGACGAAGGCAATCAGCGGCGAATCGATCGCTTTAAGGCCCGTGTTGAGCGCGTAAGATTTGCCCGGGGTCGGCTCGTGTGCGAGGCGGATGGGCACCGGGCTTAGCGCGCGCGCTTTCTCGACCGCTTGATCGGTGGCGTCGCAGCAGGCGTTGGCGACCACCAAGATTTCCGCCCGTTCGGGGTAGCGCGCCCGCGCCAGGTGCTCCAGGGTGCGGGCGAGGAGGGCGGCGCGATTGTGGGTGCAGATGAGGAGGGTCAGCTGCGCCATGTTTTAAAGGCGTTGTGCAGGCGAAAACCAACGCGCAAGAAGGCCGGCAAAGGGCGCGCCGGGGTGCTGAGCTCGTAGCCGTTGACGTACAGCAAGGTCCCAACCGCCCCTTCGAAGATGCGCCGCTCAAGGTAAGACAGGCGCGTCTTCCATTTGTAGAGGTTGTCCGGCCGCAGGTCTTGTTGCAGCAGCGGCGTTTTCCCGGGTTCGCCCGATTTTTTGAACCGGATGACCGCCGCGTCGAAAGGCTCGCCCAAAAAGCCCAAGATGTGGCGCACGGTGGCCTCCGGGGCGCTTACTAGGTCTTCGTAGCGAACTTCCAGGTATCTTTCTGGACCCAAACGTTTGCCTACGTGTTGGCCGGTGGCCACGTAGTGTTCCCAGTATTTGGCGCCGAAATAACTGTTGTAGACGCCGAAATCCTTTTGCCGGCCGTAGAGGGACAACAATACGTCGCGCCCGTCGCGGATCAGGTGGATGAATTTGGCCGCAGGGAACATCTCCAGCAGCAAAGGCATGTGCAGCACGTAGTAAGGGGTCTTTTCGCCCCAACGGCGCTTGCCTTCGCCTTGGGCGTTTTGCTCGTACAGGTAAGCGAGGATCGCAGGAATTGTGGTGCAGCCGGCGCGGTGCAAGCCTTCGGTCAGGCGCTCTAGATCAAAGCGCAAGCCGTGAAGGTCGGTTTCTAGAAAATTGGCGCTTTGAGCGTACATCGCCTCGAGCACGCGCCGCAGGTTGTCTTTGCGGCTCAAGTCGCCAAAGCTCGCGCGCTTCTGATACAGCGGCACAAAAAAGTGCGATTCGCCCGTGGGCAGCGACAGGTTGGGGTGCGAGCGCAGCATGTATTGCAAAAGCGTGGTGCCCGAGCGCGGGGCGCCGACGATGAAAAACGGCTCAGCCACGGCGGCGGTACTCCTGGATCATGCCGGTGAAATAGGCCACGTTCATCAGCTGGCGAAAGCTAAAGTCGGGCCCATGCCGGAGGGTTTGCCAAAGATAGCGACCGAGCGCTTTAAGCCAAAGAAAGTAAACAAAGCGCGGCACGCCCCAAAGGGTGCGCGCATAGCTTTGCGCGTCCAAACGCGCCGTCTGAATGCCGGCGTTGTGGTGCAAAATCAAAAAATAGCGCTTGGTGATCTGCTGCGGCAGGACCTTATGGTAAACCAAAGCGTTTGGCTGGTACCAAATGCGGCCGCCCGCGCTGGCCAGGCGGTGAAAAAACTCGGTCTCCTCGCCTTTGAACAGCTCGTCTTTGCGCTTGCCTTCGCCTTTGCGCCCCAAATTCGGATTAAATAGGCCAACGCGGGCAAAGACCGATTTGGCGATGGCCATGTTGCCGCCAAAGGGAAATTCCTTAAAGCCATCGAGGGCGTAAGCTTCTTCGCCAAAATCGCGGTAGCCCAAAAAGCCGTACATCTCCGGCCGAATCCACTTGGGAAGGCTGGCGAGCGGCACCTCAAGGTGGATTCGGCCGCCGACGGCATCGCAAGCGTGCGCGCGAAACGTGGCTACGATCGCCGCCAGCCAACCGGGAGCGGCGCGGATGTCGTCGTCGATGAAGGCCAAATAGCGCCCTTGGGCCTGATCGATGCCGAAGTTGCGCGCGTGCGAGAGGCCTTGCGCAGGGCAAAAGGCGTAGCGGAAGTTAAAAGGCGCGCGCCTTAGGTAATCTTGGGCGAAGCTGCGCGTTTGATCGCTCGAGTTGTTGTCGACTAAGATCACCTCCCAGGCAAGGTCCTGGACGCCCTCCTGGCGTTCCAGGGCGGCCAGGCATTCGGGCAGGTTGTGGCAGCGGTTGTAGGTGCAAACGATTACCGAGATGTCCATGCGCGCAATTTTTCTTTGAGCCTATGAGCATAATAGCGCAAGGGAAGCGCAAGGCTGGCTTGATTGGTGCCGAATTTAAGCTTTTGCTTGAGCTGCCACAAAGCGTCGTCGCCGCGCACCTCGATGCGGTGCAAGGCCAAAGGATCGCGTCCCAAATGGTTGAAACCTGAGCGCGTGGAGCAGGCCAAAGCAAAGCCCGCTTCCTTAACCCAGTCCCGGCAGGCCGGGTCGAACAGGCCGTAGGGATAAGCGAAATAGCGGCAGCTTCCTAAGCGCTCCTCGATGGCGCGTTTGGAGGCGAGGATTTCCGCTTTGGCGGCTTCAGGGGCAAGCTCGGGCAGGCGCGGATGGGTGACGGTGTGGGCGCCGAAAGCGATGCCGTAGCGGTGCATTTCTTCGACTTGCTCCCAGCTCAGCATCGGGCTGGGTGGGAAGCCCGAGCGCGCCATCCACAAGTTGGTTCGGCCAAGGTATCCGGTGGTCAAGAAAATCGTGGCCGGAACCTGAAGCTCCCGCAGGATGGGAAAGGCGTTTTGATAGTTGTCGGCGTGGCCGTCGTCCAAAGTCACGGCGACGGCGCCTTCAGGCAGCGCGCTTTGTTCGGCCAACGCCGCTTCGATCTGGTCGAGCGAGACCAAAGGGCGGTGCTTTTTGAGCCAGGCAAGGTGGCGATAAAAGCGCGCGGGCGGGCAGGCGTAGCGCGCCTCTTCCGGCGTCTTGGGCACGCGGATCATGTGATACATGAGGATCAAAAAGCGCCTCATGCCACCATCCTCCGGTACCAAGAAAAAGGCAACAGGCTTGCCAGAAGGTATTTTAGGTCCTTAAACCCCCAGCCGCCTTGAAACAAGGCCCGGCGAAACAGGCGGTGCGCGGAGTCAAGTTCGCGCCTCCAGAGCGCTTGGTAGGCGCTCTGAAGCAAAGGCTTGGCGAGCAGCCGGCGAAGGTCTTTGGGATCGAGACGGCGGTAGAACTCGGGATGCGCTTTTGCAAACCTTCGCCGCACTTCGTACGCGTTCAAGACCTGCCGCCACCGGATGGCTGAAATCTGGCCAAGCTCGTGCCAGCGATAATAGGCCAGGACTTCTGGCACGCGCGCCCACTTTCGGGTATGGGCGGCGATCTTGAGCCAGAGGTCGTAGTCCATGCTGGTAAAAGCATACGTGGCAAAGCCTCCTACCGCCTCGATCGCCGCGCGCTTGGTCAAGGCCGCATGGATGGGCCAAGGGCAAGAGTAGAGCAAGCGCTGCCAGAAATCGCGCTCTTGCAGGTAATCCGGCGGCACGTAAGGAGGGCGGCTTGGGCCGTTTTCGGCCACGTTCTGCCAGCCGCAATAAGCCAAATCGGCTTGGTTTTGGAGGAACGCTCGGTGCATTTTTTCGAGGAAGGTCGGGTCCCACCAGTCGTCGGCATCAAGAAAGGCGACGTATTCTCCCCGGGCGTGGCGCAGACCCAGATTGCGGGCCGGGTAGGGACCTTGGTTTTCCTGGCGCAGCAGGCGGATCCGCCCGTCTTCTTGGGCCAGCCGGGTGACGATCTCGGCGCTGGCGTCGCTGGAGCCGTCATCGACCACGATCAGTTCCCAATCCTGGAACGTTTGCGTGCGCACGCTGCCGATCGCCTCCGCCACGTAGGCGGCGGCGTTGTGGCAGGGCATGATGACGGAGATTTGAGGGTCAGAGTTCTGACTCATCGATATCTGCAAGCCTCATCAAGTGCTTTTGTAACCGCCCTCCTCCGCTTTGTGGATTACGAGCTTCAATCTCATCGGTGTCTCTCTTCAGCAGCTTCAGCCTGCAATTGTCTATCATCCAGCATAGAAGGGAAGCGCCTTCCGTACAACCTGCTCCCAGGTAAAGCGCTTGGCGAATTCCCGGCAGCGCTGGCGGGAGAAGCGGATCTTACCTTCCAGGAAAGCGCCGAGGGCAGAGGCGATCGCCTCCGTTTCCGGCTTCTCGACGAAAAAGCCGCTTTCTCCTTCCGCCACTGCCTCGGCGGCCCCAGCCAGGCGGGCGGCCAGGGACGGCACCCCGCAGGCGGCCGCCTCCAGATACACCAGACCGAAGCCTTCGTGGCTGTGGGGTAGGACCGAAGGGGTAAGGACGAACAGGTCCGAATCCAGCAATACCTTGCGCAACGCGTGTCGGTCCAGGCTGCCGGCAAACCGGACCCGATCCGCCAGCCCCAGCCGGCGCGTCAGGCGCTCCAGGTCCGGGCGCTGGCTGCCTTCGCCGACGACGAGGTAACGGAAGTCGTGACGCTCCCGCAACCGGGCCAAGGCTTCCAGGACCCGAGGGACGTTCTTGCGCGGTTCGGACAGCCGGGCGACCGTGACCAGGCGCGCCGGACGGTGCCGTTCTTCCGCAGGCAAAGGCGGCTCTAGAAAAAACGGATCGACCCCCACCCAAGCCGGGATGGTTTTGCCCGCGCAGGCTGGGATTTTTTCGAGCAGCACCTGCTCGGTGTAGCGGCTGTTGGTAAGGACGGCGGTGGTCTTGGGCAGCCAGGCGCGGATTTGCCGGGTCGTATGCGTGCGCCAGAGCCGTTCTAGAGCGCGCAATGTACCCTCGAAGCGCCACAGGGGACCGAAACGGTACAGGGCCGGGGCGGTGGTGGGAAAATAGGCGCGCAGAAAGTCGTTGCCGTGGACAGAAGCCACCACGGGTTGGTCGGTTTCCTCAGCGATCCAGGCGTAGGCGGCGTTCATGACATGCCAGGCGTCGATCTCCGGCGCCTCCAAGAGCTTCCGGTCCAGCCCCCGGCGCAGCTTCAGGGCCGGGCGGATGGCAACGCCGGCAAGCTCGATTTCCCCCTGGGGGTGAGGGCGGGTGAACACGGTGACCGGATACCCCAAGTCGGCCAAGGCTTGAGCGTAGCCTAAGGCGTAGCTTTCCACCCCGCCGATGTCCGGGGGGAATTCCGGGGAGACGATGCCGACGTGGGGCAGGGTCACCGTCCTACCGCCCACTGGCCGGGTTGCAGGGAAAGCTCGGGGCCCATGGGCCTGCCTTCAGGATCGGTCCAGTTCAGCCCCGTCCCCAGTGCTCCGGTGTCCAAACGCACCGGGCCTTTACCCGTTCCCAACAGCAGGTACTCCGCCCCGGCGGGTGTGGAAAGATCGGCGATGCGGACGCCAGGTAAGAGTTTGTGCAGATCCCGTTGCGGAGAGCCGGCAATGCCCCGCTCCCAGTCTCCCCCCAGAAGCCCGGGCGGCTGCCCTAGCCCCAGTTCTTCCAGTTTCGCCATCGTCCCGGCCAGCCGGCTCCGCAGCGCCGGATCGGGATCGAGCAGACACAGGCGGTGCAGGGCCTCGGCCCAGAAGCCGTAAGCGTAGCGGGTTCTTTCGTCCTCGGCCCAGCGTTGCCACAGGCCGCTGCGGTAGGTGAATGCCACAGCGTCGTCGATGTAGGGGCGCAGCTTCAATTGCGGAAAGCGCGCTTGGAGCCTGACCAGATCCATGACGTTGATGGCCTGGTAGGCGGTGGAAATCCCCTTGAGGCACAAGGCGCGGTCAAGATAGCCGCCCGGCATCACCAGGCGGGGAAAGCGGCATTTTAAATGGTGAAAATAAGGGATCAGGTATTTCCAACCCAGCCGCTTTAAGGCTCTTTGCCAAATTGGGAGGGCGGCGGCGCGCTCGCTGGGCAGAAAGCTTAGGGCGATCGGGCCAAAGACCAGGCGGTACAGCCAGGTGGCCGGAGTGGCCGCAAGGATCGTTTCCGTGGTCCGGTTGGCCTCGTTTACCGCCTTCTGCCAGGCGGATTTCTCTAGCTGTCTTGCTCCCCGGTCCACGGCGACCGTGGTGTCAAGGTGCGTGTTAAGCACCAACATGTTGCTTGCAGATTTGCCAAAGGCCCGGCAGGGAAGCCACTGGAACGGGCTTTGGCGCATCGATTCCGCCGTCAGCTCCAGGGAATCGTGCAGGAACCACAGGCCGCTCTCGAGGCGCTCGGCGTGCCGGAGCAGAAACTCGACGCCGCGTTCTAAGGCCGTGGCGATGGAGGCATCGAGTTTTTCCTCGTAGGCGTCCAGCAGTAGATGGAGAGCGCTGGTGTGAAGGCGGAAATGCGACTCCATGGCATCGGTCCACTCGCCGTGGTAAAACCCGCCGTCTTCGGCTTGGCGGCTCAGCACCGACAGGATCAATTGCCGTTTGAACAGGCGATAGAGGGTTTTGCCGGTGGCCCGCTCTAGGCCAGAAAACAAGACGTACAGGGCGTGGGCGTCGTTTTCCGAGCAGATCTTCCAGTATTTGGGCCAGCTGGCGCGGTTTTCGTACACAAAGCCGTGGATGAGGTGCAGGTAAAGGTCGGCGGGTTTGCGGTATTGAGTGTGCGATCCCCACAGGAAATAGGCCTGGGTCTCGATGGGAGTGAGATCGGTCAGCTCCTGATGCAGCCTCGGCGTCAGCCGCCAGATTATCAGATCGGTCACAAAATCTTCGGGCGGCGCAAGGGACAGGGTCAGCCCCGAATCGTCCAGCGCCAAGCCGGAAAGGGGGGCGGCGGTCTCTTCCAAGACGTGCCCTTGGGAATCCAGCCTTCTTGCCATCGGCAAGCGGGGAACCCAGAAGTTTTCTTTTCCTTCCAGCAGCCAGCCTCCGGCCGGGCAAGCTCGTATCCGGGAGACGCCGGGCAGGAGGTGGTCAGCCGGCCCCCGAAAGCGCAGAAAACGGCATTCGGCTTCCCCCAGCCGGTCGATCAATTGCTCCGCGTCTAGGGAAGGGACGAGCTCCCGAGCAGCGTCGGCGAGGCGCAGGGTCTGCAAGGTCTTGGTCGTGCTCATGTTTGAAGGCGGCTTAAGGCACGCAAAAGCTTTCGGTACGCCGGCAGGGCGGCGAAGATTTCTTCTGCCAAGGCCACGTTATAGGTGTGGGCGGTGAGATTGCGGTGATCGACCATGGCCAGCGCCAGGTGGGCTTCCTCTTCGTTCAGCAGGCCGTTTTCCAGACAGGCGCGAATGACGGGTTTGGGTGAAGCCAGGGCTACGCCGTAACGTTCCCGGAGCACGGCCTGGGCGGCTTTCCAGACGGCTTCGAACGTGTATTCAAAGCGTTGGATGGCGGCGTCCCGAACGATTGGGTCGGCAACGAGCGCCAGTTCCTCAAAAGTCTCCAGCGCCCTATGGGCGGTCTCCAGACGTCTTTTTAAATCGGCCACGGAATGCCCTCCGCGTCGATGGCGCGCTTTAAATCTTCGGGGGCGCGGGCATAGTCGATCAGGTCGACCTTAAAGGGCAGAGGCGAGTTCTCCATAAGCTCGCGCATCTCGGCCAGCAGCCAGGGGGGAAGGGGGCTTTCTGCTTTGATAGCGACATCGATGTCCGAGGCCGGACAGAAATCGCCGCGGGCGCGGGAGCCGAACAGGATGAGCTGGGCCTTAAAACGCTCAAGCCAAGGCTGAAGCAGCCGCTGAATCGCCGCGGCATCGCGGGGGTCTAAAGGAAGCTTTGCGGCTGGCATGGTGGCGTTATGTTTGGCAAACGCTTATAGTTTAGGCCAAAATCTGGCAACTTGGGCTTTTTGTGCAAACCGTCATCGCACAGCTGACCCGCAAGCTGAGCGACTATAGGGTTTCTTTGCCGGCAGAACCGCGTCTTGTACAATGAGCCTGTACATTAACGAGCAGAATCATCCATGCGTGCTGTCAATATCACTGAAGCGAGGGATCAACTGCGAAAATTGATCGATGCAGTGATTGCCGGAGAGGAGATCATCATTTGCCGACGGGACAAACCGGTAGCCAAACTGATACGAGCCACAGAAAGGCCCGTATTCCCTGACCGGCGCCAGTTTCGTAACCGCTTCAGGCCAGCGCGGACTGTCTCGGCTGAAATAGTCAGGCAGATGCGGGAGGAGCAGGATTGACGCGGTATTTCGATACCAGCGCATTGATTCCCTATTATCGACCGGAACCGTTGAGCGATCAGGTTCAGGCGCTGCTCATCCAAACTGAAAGCCAGGTGCTGATCAGTACACTGACCGAGACTGAGTTTGCCTCGGTGCTGGCCCGGCTGGTCCGGATGAGCGAATTGGACGCTTCGGATGCCAATCTGATTCAGGCCGCTTTTCAGGAAGATGGGCGTCGTGGTTGTTATTATGTGTTGGACCTACACCGGGAGCACTACCATCTGGCTCGGGACTGGCTGTTGGGCTGCGACACTCCCTTAAGAACGCTGGATGCTTTGCACCTGGCCGCTGTAGCGTTGGCCGGGGCGGAGTTGGTGACCGCAGATAAAGCTATGGCGCAAGCGGCAAATCACTTTTCGATACCGGTGTTGCTCTTATGACTTTGCAACCTAAAGCAGGTTCTCAAACCGTCATCGACCGCTTGCTGGACCATCTGATCCGGAAGCTGGGCGAGGAACTGCTTGGGGTGTGGCTGTACGGTTCCTTCGCCAGCGGAGACGTGCGGCCGGACAGCGACATCGACCTGGCCGTCTTGACCTGCCGCCCGCTGCCGGAAGATAGGTTGCGGGAACTGGCCCTGGAGCTGATGGACCTTGGCGGGCGGGACGTGGACCTGGTGGATCTGAGACGGGCACCGACGGTGCTTGCGATGCAGGTGATCTCCAGCGGCAGGCGACTTTATTGCCGCGACCGCTTCGCCTGCGAACTGTTCGAGACCCACGTGTTTTCCGACTACGTGGACCTCAACGAGCGCCGCGCCGGAATTTTGCAGGACATCCGTCAACGAGGCAGTGTTTATGGATGACGTGCTACTTAACAAGGCGGCGATCATCGAACGCTGCCTGAAGCGAATCGAAGAGGAATACCGGGGCCACGAAGACGAGCTGGAAACGAATTTCACTCGCCAGGACGCCATCGTTTTAAATTTGCAACGCGCCTGCGAGGCGGCCATCGATGCCGCCATGCACTTGGTGCGCGTCCGCCGCCTCGGGATTCCCCAGTCGGGCCGCGAGGCCTTCACCCTGCTGGCGCAGGTTGGAGTGATTCCTCGCGATCTCGCCGAGGCGCTCAAAAAGATGGTCGGATTCCGCAACATCGCCGTCCATGCCTACCAGGAACTGGATGTCCAAATCCTGCGTTCGATCCTGGAACACCGCCTCAACGATCTGCGCCGCTTTGCGAGGTGTCTGGTGGAGGTGGGGGGATCATGAGGTCAACTTGCTTTTGAGCGTGCGGGCGGCCTTGACGAGCGGATTTTCCAGCATCAGGGCGGCGACCCTTTCTGCCTTTGTCAGCCGCTCTTCCATGGCGGTGATTTTTTGACCCAGATAACCGATTTCTATGGCTCCTTGAAGTAGCAGATCCACCGCATAGCTTCCAGCAGCGGGAGAGGGGAGGGAGAGGACGTCTTCATACACGTCCATCAATTTTTGCACCGAATGGCGCACGTCGAACTCGCCGCAGGTCAATACGAATTCCCGTCCTTGCTTTGCGATTTGCTGTCTCAGTCCAGGGTTTCGCAGCAATTCCCGTAGCGCATCCGCTGCCGATTCGGGATCGCCGTACTCCACCAAGAAGCCTGTGTGGCCGGGGCGAATGACGTACTCGACGAATCCGCCGCAGCGGCTGGCCACGCACGCACAACCGCAGGCCATCGCCTCGATCAACACATAGGGCCCGCCTTCCGTGCGCGAGGTCAACAGGAAAACGTCCGACTGGGTAAGGATGGTGGGGATGTCCTGGCGAAAGCCCAAAAAATGAAAGCACCGATCGATCCCCAACGCCTGAACCCGGGCTTTCAGCCTGGCCTGATAATCTGAAGAATCTGCGCTCCCCACGATGGCGAAATGGGCTTCGGGGAATTCCCGGGCCACTTTCCCGGCAGCCTCCACAAAATATTCAAACCCCTTGTCCGGGTGGAGGCGGCCGACGCCAGTGATCAGGGGGGCATTCTGTGGTATGCCAAGTTCCTGCCGGATACTCGGCTGTTCAAATTGGCGCAAGGTTTGAAAACGTTCCAGCTCGATCCCATTGTGAATGACCCGGATTTTCTCCCGCGGAATGGGCGGGGAGAGCGAGCGGGCGACCGGTTCGGCCACGGCGATGATACGGCTGGAAAGATCGCCGATCAGTTCGGCGAAGCTGTGAGGATTCAAAGGGAAACGCTGGTAGATGGGGAGATTGCTCTGGAAGGGGATGTGCACCACGATGAGGTGATGGACGCCGGCCAGTTTGGCCGCCAAGGCGCCTTCCAGGATTTGGTTGGAATTGGTGTGGACGAGCGCAACCTGGTTTTCCTCGATCAGGCGGACCAGGTTGCGCACCCGTTGGGGCAATTCCGCCAGAAAGGAGTACCAGGGCAGGGGGGGCTTGAGCCAGCCGTAATTGACTGCCTGGATTACCCATTCAACGCCCATCTCGTCGAGAAGGTTGCGAAACGCGCCGTCGCCGGGCAGGACCACCAGGGGGCGGAAGCGGGAGCGATCCAGGTGCTGGAAAACATCCCTTAAATAGATTTCCCCGCCGGCGATGTCGGAGCGGCTGGCGATGTAGAGGACGGTGTTCATGGTATCATCAAAGTTTCATGGGCCAATTAAACAAGCGTTTTTTATACCATTCCCAAAGGTTCCTTCGTTTTTCTCCTATTAGTCGCCATAACACGAACCGCGGTGCATATATGGCCGCCTTCAAGTAATTAGTTATACCGTGAAGTCTCATGCCAGTTCTGCGCTGTTCTTCAGCTAAGTTTAGATAAAGATAAGCATACCGTTTTCGAAGGTTTTGTCGCTGGATACAGCTAACTTGCTCTGGAAAATCATGTTGGGTTTTTTTTAGAACATTAAGAGTGGAGGTTATCATCCGAATAGTATCTCTACTATTGTTTTCGCTATGCAAGCGATAATAAGATAAGGTTTCGGGTATATAACCTACCTCAAAGGTGGCAGCGATGCGGAGCCATAAATCATATTCATCAGCAAAAAGTATAGCGGGAGAAGGATCAAAGCCGCCAATCTGTTCCAACGCGGTGCGGCAAAATACGGCGGTACATGAATGAATAGGATTGGCAAGAAAAATTTCCTCAAAAGCACGCGGGGGAGTAGGTCTGGGCCACCATGGATTAGCAGGCAGTATTTCTCCAGTAGCATTGATTGGCACGGCATGACAATGTACAAGACCGAGCTTGGGATTGGACTTAAATAAATCAATTTGCTTTGTTAGCTTTTCTGGATGCCAGAGGTCATCCTGATCTAATAATGCAAAGTAGTTTCCCTTGGCAAGCTGTAAAGCAGCATTACGAGCAGATGCAACCCCGGCATTGTCTTGCTCTATATATTTAAGATGTGACAAACGCAGATATGGCTTTATCTTTTGGTAGCTATGATCGGTTGAGCCATCATTAACAATTATGATTTCATAATTTTTATAGGTTTGAGAAAGAACAGATTCAATGGTCTGTGAAATATATTTTTCTCCATTAAATACAGGCATCAAAATACTGACAAGGGGGGGGCTCATGTTATTTTAAGCCTCCATAACAAGTGTCTTTCAAGAAAACTTTCGCACCACATTTTTGACCGCTTCATCAGAGGAAGTCGTTTAACTTTGCATCCTTCTATGGATTCAAAAATGTTGAATGTGCGCTGTTTTACCGCCTCGGTTGAATAGTTTGATTTTATAAATTCCCATCCTTTTTTTCGAACATATTCGTATAGCTGCTGGTCATGCAGAAGCATAAGTACTTTAGAAGCAAAGTCATCAGCATTATCTCCTATCAAGACATGCTCACCTGGGGTAAATCCAAAACCCTCTGCACCAAATGAAGTAGTTACAACCGGCAACCCAAAACTCATTGCTTCACCTACTTTTCCTTTCATTCCTCCACCAAAGCGAAGTGGCGCAATAGCAATATCAGATTTTTCATAGTAAGGATATAGTTCAGGAACGAAACCAAGTACTTCGACATTATTTGAAGCGAGCCTGCGTATTTCTTCCGGAGGATTACTTCCTATGACAATAAGGTGGACGTTTGGCTGTTTGTTTACAATCTTTGGAAATATTTTTCTGCAAAAATACAAAACCGCGTCGATATTTGGTTCGTGTTTAAAACCGCCAACAAACAATAATCGTACGCGTGATTTATCAATAGATTTTTCTTTGAAAGGATGTATATAGTGTATGTTGGGCAACACCTTTACACAAGCATTCGACAGTTTGGATAAAACAATGTCCTTATCTTTTTCAGTAACTGTCAAAATGATATCTGCTTGATTGTAAGCTGATAATTCTCTGGCCTGCACATCAGCAGCTTGGCTAATATCAGTTTGTTTTTGTGTCACCTGTGCCTTCATTCGTAACCGATGAAAATGAATATCGACAGAATCTATGACAACCTTAGCATGAGGCTGCCAAAATCTGATTAAATCAAGTCTGAACTGAGGAGCTGAATGATAAAACTCAAAGAAAACAACATCAAATCTTTCTTTCTGGAGCAATCTTGGTAAGGGGCCTTCAAACAGGCGTAAGCCGAGATCCTGTGCAAGTTGTTGATAACGGTTGCATTCTGTTATGCCTAGCTCCTGACAATGTCTTTTGACATCATAAGAGTAAAAAAAGACGTCATGTCTTTCACACAGAAAGTTTAATAAATTATAAAACCGGAGATCCCCTGAGGCACGGTCGGGCATGGGATAAAAAGCAGATATAACCAGGATTTTCATTGCAATAACCGATAGTTTTAATTTTTAATCAACTCGATCTTACATGCGATCCCATGATCTGATTTTGGAATAACGGCAATAATTTCTCCCTTTGAGTTCGGTTTTACTTGGGTGGCATTAATAAAGCCTTTTTCCGTGTCCCACCATTGAATTCTATATAGCCCGGATTTTAAGTTTTTTGCTTTAACCAAGCCATTGCTCCAAATCTTGTGGTCTCTGATATAGAGATAAAGCCTGTCTTTTCCTTTTAGACCAAAAACCCCTCTTTTATATTTTATTCTGTCGAGTTCCTCATGACTGAGCGGGATCACATTCTTGAAGCGATAAGCTTTGATTCGAATCCAATCGGGACCAGAGTTTAAGACTTTTATTGAATGAATTCCGGACGGGATTGGGATAAGGTAAGACTTATTGATATTTACAATATAGTCATTCGCATGCTGACCCGAAACAGATGGAAAGACAGATGGAAAGATAGTTTCCGCAGTGGTTTTATTCTCGACATTGACACGCAATGTGGCGCCACTACGGCTATAGCTATCTACATCTATTATAAATTGACTTCGTTTATCAAAATGAGCGACAAATTCGACTGATTGTTGCATATTGCGGTGTGCTCTGCCATGCAAGTAAGCGTTTAATTTTCCTGAATTAGGGGTTAAATTTCCTTCTTGGATTATAATTATTGGATTCTCCAAATTCTCCGGAATCTTCCATTCACTCTTTGGTGTCAAGGTAATCGAAAAGGACGTTTTGTTTGGTGCTGATAGGCGGAAGCCATCTGGAACAGAATTCAAGTAAACATCCTTGCCTGGCTTAACAGGCCATAGTTTGATTCTCCCAAAGGGAATGTCATTGACGAATTCAGAAATAATTTTCTGGATTTCCAGATATTTTTTCCAGGTAAGACTACCCGGCGGTGATGAATAACGATCATTAGCCATCCACCAGTAAAGTGGCGTCATGGCACTGCCACTCATAGTTGCCGCCCAGTTTGCATCAACAACGTATTTTAGCCTAGTTTCCTTTGAAAGCACACCGTATTCACCGATAAAATTAGGTTTGGTCCATTGGCGCATATGGGTAATAGCATTGACCAGGATTTGAGTATTTTTGCTAAGGCTGGCATTGTCATTATAAGAATGAAAAGATGCCACATCGAGTATGGAGTATCCTTTGTACCAGATTTTATTGGAATTTAACGATGCTGTGGTAGGGTGCTTGAATGGATCATTCACTCTGAACCATCTGTAGATTTTTTTTAGCCATGCTTCTCCATTTTTTAATTCTGATAAGTTAAGTTCACTAAATAAGCCCCAAATACCGATAGCAGTGCTATAACTCCACCGCGCAATAATGTATCGATACAGCCGCTTTTGATATTCCCAACTCTCAGCATCGGTAGCCCATTCTGTTGCACGAAGTTTGCCGTTATGCAAATGGCGATAGGGATTTCGGCGAGGTTTTGTCGGGTCGCTCCAGCTGTATGAAAATCGGTTGTAGAACTGGTTATGAGACCAAAGCACGGGAATGAGAATGACGTTATGTTCTTCCGCTGCCTCGACCAGTCGATCCAGTTGTCGTGCCTGGGATTGATCATAACGTCCGACACCTGTATTTTCTGTATCTTTCCCTTCGGATTCGAGGGGGAAAAAAGGTCCCCACCAAATCAACAGCGTATTAAGGCCATGATTTCCCATGTCACGGATGGTTTTGATAGCATTTTCTACGAACCAAAGTGGTTTGCTATTTCCGCCTGCCTGGCCGATGCCAAAAAATGGAGTGCCGTCATCATGAATTAAATAATAAGGATCGATCGATGAAACGCGTAGCCATCCATGGCGTGCGGATTCTGTTACTATAAACGAATCGGGTACTGATAATGCGATGTCGTTATGATTTTTAAGTCCCACGCGGTAGCGCCAGAGGCCGGTCTCATTGGCGGTAAAACGGATTTTCCAGTGCTTTCCATCATAAAATCCAGAAATTAGCCATTTTTTTCCGGATGGCGAAATAAATTTTGCACGAAGGTCGACTTCATGCGGATTATATGGATTATTATATTTCAATCCCTCTGTAACAATAGTCAACTCCAACTTTTCATATTTTGGGACGGGATTGCTGTTTAGGGAAATGGATTTAATTTTAGGTTGTGCCCAACTGGGCATGGGCAGGCAAATATACAAGAAAAGAACAAAGATAAAGACTCGCCTTGCAAGGCAGCCAATTTTGTATAAAATGATCAATTTCGGATTGACAGAATTCCAGTAAAAACCTGCTGGAGATATCCGGCCAAGTAATACCACGAAATTTTCCTCGATAGTGGCATGGCTGCTAATTGCCAATAAGATCTTTTGGGATGTGTCCAAGAAACTCCCTTCAAAGTGGGCCTTAGAGTAGTGACAAATTTATCTGTCAACTTGCTTAATATTTGGAGACGGGATTGGCCAAGTACGATCCTATCCATTACTGCCTCGGAACGGCCTTGCCAATAGTATCTTCGAAGGACCCATTCCGGAGTGGCTCGTTCCTTGGGAATCCTGTGGTAGATAATGGCATTGGGATTGTAGGCCACCTTCAGGCCGGCGCGGTGGATGCGCCAGAACAGCTCGGACTCCTCGTTGGAGAGAAGGTTCTTGCCGATTCTGCCAAGTTTGGGGTTGAACAGGCCGACTGTTTCAAACACCTCCCTGCGGAAAGCCATGTTGAGCCCGAAAGGGTGCTCCGGATACTGCATCAGTTTGGATGCCTCTCCGGAACGCGTCGATCCATAAACGGGAAGAATGTCTTCTGTCAGCCAAGGAGGTTTCCCATCCTCGAACAGGGGGATGGATTTGCCGCCCATGCAGGCTACCTCAGGATCACCAAAGGTTTCTTCCAGTTCGGTCAGCCAGTTTGGGGAAAAATAGACGTCGTCGTCGACGAAGGCGATGATTTTCCCCGTGGCGCATCTGATACCTCGGTTTCTTGCGTGAGAGAGGCCTTGCATGGATTCCTGAAGATAACCGATGGTTGGATCCCGATCGATGAACTGCTGTACCACCTCGCGGGTATTGTCTTGGGAGTTGTTGTCCACCACCAAAACTTCATGATCGATCCCCGCGCGCTCGCAAGCTAGAAAGCTTTTAAGCGTATCCGCTAGTATCTCTGCACGGTTATAAGTGCAGATAACGATGCTGATCATACTGCCTGCTTGCCGAAGATCACCTCGCCAAGACGCTTTTTATACCAAGCGATGATGCTTCTGCGGCGCGGAGTGAGAATCTTTGAAATGAATAAATCTATTAGTAACTTATAACCTCGCCCGCATAACGGAGCATACGTGATTGCCTTGATGGCAAGTTGTCTAGCCATACATTTATTGCCGCCATGTTGGTATAAATAAGCCCATCTTAGAAATTCACTGCCCAAGCTGCCTGGTTGGCCAGTCAACCTATCCCAAACAGTAGGAAAGAGGCAAGAAGTAGTGGCAGCTTCTGCGTTTTCATAATACTCGCTTATCTGAATAAGGACATCGCGCCGGATCATTTTGGCCAGATTATGTTCGAATGCCTGCTGGGAATCTGGAAATGAAATAATGCCCGCATCAATTAATGGCTTTAGCCATGTTTCGCAAAATTGGGACAGTTTGCCATAACTGTTGTCTCGAGCCAGCACAGGCAAGCCAAGCAATGTGGCCATAATCAGTCCGTGTAAACGGTCAGTGACTACCACCCGGCCTTTCTTTAATAAAAAAGCCCCCCGTATCACTCGTTCTAAAGCAAGACGCAGGGAAGCTGTAACGATAAGCTCGGAAAGATGGGAGCTTTGTACCGGAGTAGAGGACAATCGATTAATAAGCTGTGCATAGATGGCCGCAGTTTTGGGAGGAGGCACTTCGTCAAGCCAGTCATAAACAAATGCGCTGATAGTCCCGGGGAGATCAAACATTCTACCAGCGCTTTCTTTATCGGTACGACGCAAGAAAGAAACATCATAATAGGGTTTGATAGCGCGTCCAATATGGTATAAATCAAGCATGAAAGCCATATCTGGACATAATAGAACTTGGCCCTCGAACACTCGGTGGGCTAGTTCATAACTTGCTTCGTCGCGGGCGAGCAGCGTGAAATTCTCATGGGAATTGATGATTTTCCGAACTCGGTCGAGGTTGGCTTTGTCCTGGAAATGGATAGACTGTGGAAGCTGAATAATCGGATTCTCAGGAAACGCCTGGATAATTTTTTCTCTGTAAGTTTGATGGTGTGGCCAGAGATCACCAAAGTTGCCTCCTCCATTAATAAGTATGTAATCCTTCTCGCTGATGGCCTGCTTTAAAACTGAAAGATTGTCGTTAATGCAATCTGCGACATAAGAAATGGTAACATTTCTAGCTTTGAGGTACTCGATTTCTCCCAGCCAGATCGCGCTGTCTCCGACATTACTGTAATTGGGAAAGTCGAGCAGAACGCATTTTGCTCCGGTTGGTAAAATTTGGTCTAATGTTTGTCCGATTTTTTTGCGTAATTGGTTGATTGTGTCAGGCATTTGGATAGGGCTTTAGATAATGCTTCAGTTTAAGTTTAATGTATTCTTTGAAGCCCTCATGGAACAACCAAGGGGTATCGATTTGTGCAAGGATTTTAAACAAAGTGTTCCGCTTGGATCTGAATGCCGGGGCTATGTCTTTGATATCCTGTGTGAGTCTGTTCAGCTGCCCAAATTCATCAGCCAATTGCTTGGCTTTGTAAGACTTTAAGATTGCATCGAGTGCGAATTTCGTTTTTAGGACTTTCTCAGTTGGCTCGCGTCTTTCCAAATGTTGGTAGATGCTCTCGAGCTCGTAGAATTGCGTCTGATTGCGGATTTGAATAGTGTAAATATTTTCTAGCTTCAACGCGTTGTCAAAGCACGGTGGATGATCGATATCGAGAGCAAAAAAGTTCAACAGAGTGCGTAAACATTTCTCGCAGCGGCCGCAGTTATGTTCTGGGTCAGGACCCTCCCAGCACACCTTGAGGGTTTTGAGCGCTGTTGGAAAAAAGGCAATTACAGCGAGCTTGTCTGTTCTTGAGTAAGCGGCTCCATCATGGACGATACGCATTTGATCGCCAGATAACAGGTGGTCAGTAATAGGAGACGATCCCCAGGGATAACACATATAATTATAAGGGTCAGTGCTGCCAATCAAAGCGTATCTGAAAGCATGGGAAAAGTTGTGCAATGAAGCAGCCAATTGTGCACCGTGGCTATCTTCCCAGTTTTGTCCAGAGGCTTCCTTGAGGTTGGTGCGAATCACTTTGAACTCTAGCCCTAACTCGTCTATCAGAGGGCGGATACGCTGACATAGTTTAATAAACGAATCTTCTTTGCTTAGCGGCACGTCAAAACCGTGTACAAGCAATACAGTATCGAGTGGATAAGAAGCAGGCCCCAGGAGTCGTTTGCTATGCCGAATTGCGGTAAAGGTGCTGTCAATGCCTCCAGAGAAAGCGGCAATAGCGCGATCCGGGTTGGGATTCGACAGTTCTATAATCGCATCAGGAATGATCTCGACAATTTTATAGCGCTCGGGGAGCCAACATGCCCAAACGCTTTGGTATTCTGTCAAATTAAAAATAGCACTGCGACTCAATGCTCCATGCACCCTCAATGGCTGCCTAATTTGCATGGCGAGGAAGATAATACCGTAGACGAAGCCATCGAGAACTTGTGGTTCAGGAATATCAAAACAATCGACTAAGTCGAAATAAAACGTATACTGCTCTTTACCGGTATTTAAGCAAAGATTTCTACGTATACCAACAGGGATGTGCTCTTGATGGACAGATAAGTCAATAATTTGAGTCATGCTGCTAACTCATTAGCCTTAATTTCTGCTTTTTGGCGAATCCATTTACCAATGCTACTCATGCAAATCTTAGGGGGTGCTTAGGTTTTCAGTCATTTCATGTTTTTCATTGAGGGATCCGATTTCTTTGTTGTCTTTTTTATGCTCTTCCAGCCACCATTTGCAATTTATCATGACAAAGCCCTCGCTTCCGTGGACTCTATTGAATCTTGGCGATTCTACTAAGAAACACTTGAGATTTTCACCATAGAATGCAGTATGGCCGTATTCTCCCGTATCAATACTTACACGAAGCGAATAGGAGCGGGGTAAAAAGGGAAACTCTAGAATCTTGCAGAAAATAGTGTGAATACCTGGTTCGAGTGATGGGATCTTTGTTCCCTGAGTTGCTAAGTAGAGAAAATCAGTAGTGTGCACTCCGACAGAAACTATAGGATTGATTAAGTGGACATTGGCTTTTAACTGCATTCGGATTATGACGTTTTGTTTATAATGAACAGTATTTACAATACTTCCTTTGTCATCAATAAGTTGGATGTCTAACAATTCGACTTCACCGCTTGAGCTAAGTTTTGAGGAGGAGCTCGCGCGCCTTGCTTGGATTTGCTTGTCACTTAATTCATAAAAAAGGTTACAGATCGCCTCTGCTTTGCCCTGCTCTCGGATACGTCCATGATCGAGTAGGATTACCCGGCTGCATAGCCGCTGTATTTGCCTTAGATTATGGCTAACTACCAATACGGTTTTCCCCTGCCGCTTGATCAGCTCCTCCATCCGGTCGAAACACTTCCGCTGAAACGCCAGATCCCCCACCGCCAGCACCTCGTCGATGATAAAAATCTCCGCATCCAGGCTGGTGGCGATGGCGAATCCCAGCTTGACCTGCATCCCGGAGCTGTAGCGCTTGACCGGGGTGTCGATGAATTGCTCAAGCTCGGAAAACTCGATGATCTCGTCGATTTTTTGTTTGATGACCTTTTTCGGGATGCCGAGGATCGAGGCGTTGAGGTAGATGTTCTCGCGGCCAGTGAGCTCCGGGTTGATGCCGGCCCCCACCTCGATCAGGGGGGCGACCGAGCCGCCTACGTACACCCGCCCCCGGGTGGGGGTGGTGACCTTAGCTAGGATCTTGAGCAGGGTGGACTTGCCGGCGCCGTTGTGGCCGATGATGCCGACCACCTCGCCCTCCTCGACGGTGAAGCTGACATCGTCCAAAGCTTTGAAGCGCTCGCGCTCGATAGGTAGTTTTCCGAGCAGGCGCCGGCCTAGGTTGGCCAGGCTGTCCTTGAAGCCGGTCAAGGCGCCTAGCTGATATTCCTTGGTGACGTGCTCGACTTCGATGATGGGCATGGATTGTCAACCAAGTAAAGTTTTTATGCGGCGATCTGGATGTTTTCCAATACCACGGAAGGTATTTTGCCTTCACCTAAGGTTTCTTTGGCATCTAGGATTTCTATCCCGACCAGTTCCTCGTTTTCGCCGATGTTGAGGGCGATTTCGTCCGTCAGGCGGATTGTCTTACACTGGCGGGGGCCTTCCACAAGCCGGATATAGAGCGCATCGATTTCAGGATCGTAACTGATCTTCATGGTGTTCTCCTAAAAGTAAAAAGTGTAGACGGTGATCACTACGATTTCCTCCGACTCTTCGGCGATAACCGGAGCCACCTGTTTGTTCCTATAGTGTTTTCCCTGCCAGGTGGAATTGAACGGGAAATTGGCCCGGCACAGGATCCGTCCATGCTTGGCCGGTTCCCGAGCACTGTGTTCAATGGCCGCCAACACTTCCGATGTCTCCGCTCCGCGTTCCATGCATTGCTCTTGAGCGTGGCGGGTAAATCTGACCGGTTTCAATCAACACCTCGTCTCGCAGGGGAAAATCAATCCTTGCCCACTTCCAGATCGGTGCCGGCCCCATCTCGGGCCGGGTTGCCCTTGAAGCCGGTCAAGGTGCCTAGCTGATATTCCTTGGTGACGTGCTCGACTTCGATGAGGGGCATGACCGCTTCAAACTTCCACGTTTCTGAGTTGGGCAGACAGTTGCCGCAGGGCCTGATGGAAAGCCGGCAGCTGTGCGTAGATGGCCAGGGCGTTTTCGGCGTGATAAGTGTGGGACATGCGGTTTCTGGCCGCCAGCATTTCCAGCCAAAGGTCCTCGTCGTCGATCCAGCCTTGTTGGAAGGCAAGTTTCAGACAGGCCCTGGGCGAATTGCATTCCAGGCCGAGCTTGGCGGCGACAGCCTTGATCGCCTTCCACGCCAGTTCGAAGCAGAATTCGAAGTACTGAATACAGCCGGCTTTGATGAGGTCGGTGTCTGCCGGCGTTTCCAGGGCTGTGGCAAGTTGGCCGAGGGCGCGCTCGAAATCCTCCAGAATCCTTTCAGGCTTCATAAATGACCTTGCCTTCCTTCAGAGCCTCTTCTTTTAGTATAGGCGATGCGCGGTTTAAGTCCACCCAATCGATCCGATAGAGGGTGGGCAGCTGCTCGATGTCTTCCTCGATGGCATAGAAATCGGTCAGGGGCAGGGGGCGGTCGCCGATGACGCCGAGGTCGAAGTCGGAACGCTCCCGCGCCCGGCCGGTGGCGCGGGAGCCGAACAGTAGGATGCGGTAGCCGCGCAGCCTGCCGCGATGGCGGTCGAAGACCTGGCGCAGCATGGCGAGGATGCGTTTTTCGGTTTCGGCCGGATCGGTCACGGGGCGAGCACGTCCTCAATGCGGTCGGCGGTCAGGACGCGTTCGGCCCAGCGCAGCAGGGTGTCGGCGTCGGCCTCGAGGATCCTGTGGCGCTGCTCTTCGGTCGGCGGGCCGAATTTGCGCTCGAGCAGGCGCATGAGCACCTCGGCTTCACCCTGGCGCCTGCCTTGCAGGACGCCTTGTTGCAGCCCTTGTTGCAGCCCTTGTTGCAGCCCTTGTTGCAGCCCTTGTTGCAGCCCTTGTTGCAGCCCTTGTTGAAGCCCTTGTTGCAGCCCTTGTTGAAGCCCTTGTTGGATGCCTTGTTGCAGACCTTTTTCAAAGCCCTTTTTGACGCCGCGTTCTTCGAAACGGGATGCGAAGGTTTCCATGATTTGTGCCTCCTGTGGGTATTGACGCTGATAGGCGGCCCGTTCGTCTTCGTCCAGGCCGGCGTAGATGTCGATGAAATCGACGTATTTGAGCCGCCTTTCCGGGTCCGGTTCCAGTTCCAATAGGCCGCGGATGGCGTAGGCATAAGCGCGCAGCCTGTCCTCGCGAGAGTGATGGCGCATGTTAGGAAGGTTCAGGCGCGCCACCAGGTTGTCCGAGGTCAGATAGCGTTCCAGCGGCAGATCGCTCAGGACGCAGGCGAGATAGTGGAAGCTGAGGTAAGTGTCCCGGTCGCCTCCAAGGTGCAGCTCCCGCAGGACGGGTCCTCTGCGGAGAAAGATTACTACCGGCACGACCCGGTCGGTTTCGAACAGCTCGGAAAGGTCCAGGCAGTAGTGGGCCAGGCGGTGGATGTGGAAGCGGCGGGGATCGGTCTCCTCTTCCAGGACGAACAGAATGGCCGCGCGGCGGCCGTCGGGCCACTCCACCAGAAGCGGCACGTCCAGTTCCCGGAAGCGATCCCCTAGACGCTCCTTGAGCTGTTCCTGGCGCACCGGCACGATTCTGACCCGGTCGTCGATCTGCTCTGCCTCAGCTTTGGCAAAGAATTCCAGCGCCTGGCGAGGATAGTCGAGGATCAGGTTTTTGAAGTTCTGATCGTGGGTTGTGGTTATCGTCATTTCAGAAAGCCGATGACGAACAGCACCGCAGTCAGGGTCAGCCCCAAGGACCAGAACATGAAGCGGTCGAGGCGGCGGACGATCATGTGCAGTTGGGCTTCCATCTGCTCGAAGCGCTTGTCCATTTGTTCAAAGCGCCTGTTCATGTCCTCGAAGCGCTTGTCGACCTGCTCGAAGCGCTTATCCACCTGCTCGAAGCGCTTATCCACCTGCTCGAAGCGCTTATCCACCTGCTCGAAGCGCTTCTCCATCTGGGAGATGAGCATTTCGAAGCGCTTGTCGATCTGCTCGAAGTGCTTGTCGATCTGTTCGAAGCGCTTGTCGATCTGTTCGAAGCGCCTGTCCACCTGCTCGAAGCGCTTCTCCATCAGGCGGAAACCCTGTTCCATGAGCTCGCCCTGGTGGCGGATAGCCTCCTCCACCCGCACCAAACGCTCGCGCAGCTCGAGGTCGCGTTCAGCCACGAAGGCGCGGAGTTTTTCCTCCACGATCCGTTCCACCAGTTCGCGGAGGCGTTCGTCGTTGGTCTCTGTCACCGGCATGATGAAATTTCTTTGTCGCTACGGCCAGTATATCTTGTCTACTTAGATGACATCGGCGAACCAGCTCTCCGCCCGTTTAAAGAACAGATAGCTCAAGGGCAGCATCACCGCGATGACAATGGCGCCGGGGAGCAAAGCGTGCCAATCCGGCGGCAGGCCTTTGAGCAGCACCCTTTGGAAGGCGTCGATGATGCCGGCCAGAGGGTTGCACAAATACAGGGTATAAAGCTTTTCCGACCAACTGCCGGCGGCCTGCTCCACCAAGAGTTTTTGTTTGACCAGCTCCAGAGGATAGATGATAGGCGAGGCGTACATCAAAAGCGACAGCGCCACCGGCAAGGCGGCGGCCACGTCGCGGTAGTAGACGTTGGCCGCGGCCCCGAAGAAGCTGACGGTCAAGGCCACGATCATGGTGTAGAGGATGATCGCCGGCACCCATAAGGCGTGGAGGGTGGGAACCATCTGGTAATAGGCCATCAGCCCCGCCAGGATCAAGAAATTAATCCCAAGTTCCACCGTTTTGGTGACCATCGCCGTTAACGGGAAGACTTCGCGCGGGAAGTAGATCTTGCGGATCAGCGCCGCGTTGCCGGTGACGCTGCCCACCCCTTCCGAGGCCGACTCCTGGAAGAAGATCCACGGCATCAGCGCGGCGAAAGTCAGGATTGGATAGGGGACGCCGCCGGTGTCGATGCCGACAAAGCTTCGCACTAGGGTAAAGATCAGCATCAGCATCACCGGCTTGAGGATCGACCACAGAAGGCCCAAGTAAGCCTGCTTGTAGCGCACGATGACGTTTTTCCAAGCGAGGGCGGCGATCAGTTCGCGGTAATCGTAGAGGTTTTTGGCAATTTGCAGCATGTCAGATCCAGCTCTTTAATCCGATTTTAGTCAGAAGCTTAAGCTGCTTGAGCGATCTGCCGTAAGAGGCAGAGATTTTAAGCGCCGCAAGCGCCTCGCCAAAGCGCCGGTTCTCACTGTAAAAATAGGCAAGATCGAAATACCCCTGGGCCAGCGAGTCGGTGAGCTTAGATCGAAAAGAGGAAGCTTTGGGGTGATCGAGCAAGCGTTCCTTGACCACCAGCATCGCGCGCAGGTGTTCTTCCTGGCGGGAGGCGGTGGAAGAATACCCTTGCCCGGAGGCGCGTTGCAGATAGGGCGACTTTTGCAATAACGCACAAGGTCCATAGAGCGCCGCCCGCAGAGCCCACTCGCAATCCCACAACAGGCAATCTTTTTGATACGCGCCGATCGCCAGGAAGTCCTCCCGGCGTAGCACGGGGCGTTGAAACGGCATGGGGATGCGTTGGAGGAGGGCGAAAAACAAGTCTTCGTTGAAAACAAAAAGTTCCGGCGCGATTTGCGTAGGTTTGGTTTGTTCCAAGATCCAAAAGGTATTGCGGTCGTGGTGGGTCTGCCCCCATTCGGCGCGTTCCCCAAACCATTCAACGCGCATGAATAAGGTTTTGATGTTTGGATAGGTTTGCAGGGCAGCGAGCGCGTCCTCGATATATCCCGGGGATAAAAGATCGTCGTCGTCCAAGAACACGAGATAATCGCCGCAGGCGGCTTGGACGCCTAGGTTTTTGGCCGCCGCCCCACCTTGGGGAGTGGGACTGCGGACGATGCGGACGGCAAATCGGCAAGGCGGCAGAGAGGATGCGGTCACCGGAGGCGATGAGGCATCGTCGGCGATGAGGATCTCGCCCGGGCCGGGATAGCTTTGCCGATCGAGGCTTGCGATGGCCTGGGCCAGTAAGTCCGGACGGTTGTGCGTGGGCAGGATGATGGATACCGTGGGTAAAGTCATTGGGATTTGGCCTTCAAAGCGGCCACTTTGGCCAGTTGCTTTTTTAGGTAAGCTTCGTGCCGCTTGTTTTTTTGGATTTTGAGGGCGTATTGGAGGGTCTTTTCCGCTTTGTCGTACTCCTTGGTTTTGATCAACACATTGGCGAGCTTGACGTAGGCAGGCAGATACTTTTTGTTTATCCGCACCGCTTGCAGATACTCTTGAACAGCGTGCGGAAAATCCCCGGCTTCGGCGAGAAAATTGGCGTATTCGGTATGCAGATAAGGCACCAGCGGGTGATTGGGCGATTTTTCCTGGGCGCCGCGGATGGCGTCGTGCACTCCCCGAGCGAGATAGGATAGGCACGCGGCCCGGTCTTTTCCTGAGTATTTTAGGCAGATGAAACGCTTGACCTTAGCGTCGCAAAAGTGATTTAGCCCTGGGATAGCGCCGTGCATTCGCCATTCGCTCTCTCCCATTTGTTTGGGGCGACAGAAAGGCGGCAACGGCTCTGGCGTAGGCATCTCTTTCCAATCGCCGCGGATCGCTTCCGGCCAAGGAGGCAAAGCCAAGGCGGGGGTGAGATAAAGGAGCACGAGGAGCTTACAGAGGCGTTTACTCATGCGCGTTTACAGACGAAGTATTTCCAAGGGCACTTTTCGTGCGCGGTGGGCTTTTCGGGCTTATCGGCGAAAAATTCGTCGATGGCCTTGCTCGCGCCAGGCCAACGCCGATCGCCGTACTCGTCGAACATGACGATCCCACCCGGGGCAACCTTTTTATAGGATTCGTACAGATCGCAGTCCAGATGGAGCAGGGCGATCCTGCCTTGGTATTGCGGAAGGGTGTTCTGGAACCAGCCTTTGATCAGGTGAATGCGCGTTTGGATAACGTCTTCGGGTAAGCGCCCATCGCGCAAAACCTTGAGCACGATTTCAGGCGGGCTCGCCCAAAAGCCTTTGCCGGTAATTGGGGTGGTTTCGTCTTTGTCGATGGGGTCGGGAAAGCCCTCAAAAGAATCAAAGCCATAGTAGTGGCGCATCTTCCCCAAATATTCGCTCATCAGGGTGAACAGCAGGGCCCCGTGGCCGATGGAAACCCCGCACTCGATGATGTCGCCTTCGATATCTTTGACCTTTTCCAGTTGATCTAGGAAATACAGCATCCGGTGCAGCGATCCCCGGTAGGCGCGAGGTAGAAAAGGCGAGCGGTGGTAATCGGCCGGGATCGCTTCTTCCAGAGGGTCGAGGCGTTCGATCTTGTAGCCCAGTTTGCGCAAAGCGCGTTTGATCAAAGTTTTCATGGCGGGGGCACTTTACTGACCACGTAACGGAATTTGCCGGAAGGTTCTGGGGGAATGGCGTCTATGGACTCAATTTGGACGCAAGTTTTAGCCCCCAAACGCTGCTTCAAGCCTTGCACGATCCGCTCCGCATGGCTCTCCTGCCACCCAGGACCGGGGACGAGTTGCACGCGCACCAACTCCCGAGTTTCTTGGATGATCTTGAATTGCTCGATTCCCGGGAGCTCGCGCAAGACGTAAATCAAGGCCAAGGCGTGCATGATCGTGCCGTCCTCGCGGATGATGAAATCGGTGCTGCGGCCGCACACCTCTTGCAAAACCTCCAGCCCGCGTCCGCTATGGCAAGGCTCGGCGCTAAAGCGCGCGAAATCGCCGGTGCGATAGCGGATAAAGGGCTGAACCTCAGAAGCCAAATTCGTGACCACCACTTCGCCCATCTTACCCGATTTTACCGGCTGACCCTCTGCGTCCAACAGCTCGACGAGGACCCACTCCGAGTTGACGAGGAGCTGGCCGGCGGGGGATTCGAGGGCGATCAGTCCGGCGTCGCGGGCGCCGTATTCGCGGGCCACGGGGGCAGAAAACACCCGGCCGATGAGCTCTTGTTGGTGGGGATAGAGGGGCTCGCCGGTGGCAAAAACCACTTTCAGATCGCTCAGGTGCGGCCGGATGCCCCGTTTTTCTGCGTGCTCGGCCAGGAGGGCCAGGCTGCTAGCGTAGCCGTAGATCACTTTGGGCCGGTAAGCCTCCATCTGAGCCAAATAGGCGTCCATGCGGGCCTTAGACATCTCAAAGGCGTTGAGCAGCAGTTGGTTACAGAGACGGTCGCGCAGCGCCTTGATGCGGTCGGTGCGCTTCAGCTCCACCGGCGCCCCCCACAGCAGCACTTCTCGATCCCCCGGTTCGACTCCCCACCAGCGCCTGGCCCGGAGGCGGCAGGCGGCGTCAGCGGCCTGACGGGCGCGGCCAAAGTAAAAGATCAAAGGCTCCCCCGAAGAACCGCCGGTGGTATAACGAAAGACCCCGCCGGGAGCCTCCTTCCAGACCATCTCATCGCCGTGGCGGCGGGCGTCCTCGCGCGTCATGGTCGGCAGGCGGCGGAAGTCTTCGAAGGTGAGCTTGGCCAAATCCAGGCCCGCTGCCTGGATCCTTTTGGCGTGCCAAGGGCTGTGGGCAAGGGCGGTTTTAAGCAAAGCTTGCAAGCGCTTTAGCTGCAGCGCTTGGATCGCTTGCCGCGGAAGGAATTGGGTTTTTTCCAGTTCGTCGAGGAACGCGAAGGTCGGCCGCTTGAGCGCCCACTCCTGCAGCCGATAAAGCGTCTTAGCCAGAGGCGGAGGGCTAGAGAAGTTCCCGGAGGACCTGTTTGGCCTCTTGGGCATAACGCTGACCTTGAAAGCGGCAGGTGCCGACGAAATGAATAAAGCGCGTGTTGGCGTTCATTTTGTGGCAGTCGCTGTAGTCCGGGTGCGGCAAGACGCGCGCCTTGGGAGCGTTGGCGATGACCACGTTGGACATAACTTGCTCCGACCCCCAGGCGCGCCACTTGTCACCCAGCCGCGCCTCCATCGCCTGCGAAAAGCGCTCGATGAGTTCGACCTCCACCGCTCCCGGCGGGAATCCGCAGAAGGCGGCGCAGCCGCGCGCGTAGCGGAAGCGGTCGACTTCCGGCAGGTCCAGGAACGCCGCCTCGGCGGCAAGCTGAACGTGGAGGGAGGCGGCGTTGGGGTGCCGAGCGCGCACCCGCTCCGCACACGCCCGCATCGGTTCCAATTCCTGCCCGTCCCAGGTGCCGAGCACAAAGGCGGTTTGCGTGGCGATCGCCTCGATGACCTCAGGCAGCGGCCCACGCGCGAGGGTGTCGGCGTCGAGCTGGATGAGGTAGCGGTCGCGGCTGATCTGGGCGATGGCCAGCAGCCGCTCCCAACATCCGCCTCGGGGGCAGCGCGGGTTTTGGAAGCGGGCGATCGGCAGAATCTGCGCCGAGAGGTGGTGGGTCAAAACGGCTTGATCTTCGTCGGTGAGGCTGCCGTCGTTTAAAACCCACACCTCGCGCAGCGGCACGTAGCGGGCAAACGACTTGATCGCGAGCAAGAATAAGATTACGTCCTTGTGCTGCAGTTGGGTGAGGACGGCGACGGCTTGTTCGGCTCCTAAACTCAAAGGGGGAGTGGCGTAGATCCCCTGGCACGCTCTGGCAAAACGAAAGCGGTTTAAGCGGTCCTTGAGTCGGTGAAACATGCCAAATTAAGTCTTGTTTTTATCCGCCGCGCGGCTATAATGGTCCATCGCTTAAGGCGGGTGTAGTTCAATGGTAGAACATCAGCTTCCCAAGCTGAGAACGTGGGTTCGATTCCCATCACCCGCTCCAGTCCTCTCAGTCTAAGGCGCAAACGCCGCTGCCGCACCCCGCCATCCCGCACGTCCCCGCTCCGCACGGTTCCGGGTTCTTGAGGCTGGCGCTGGAGATCACGTTGCCTCCGGTAATCAGCTTTTCCACCGGCGCCTCTTCCGGCGTATCGCCTGGGTCGATTCCGGCCAGGCGGCACAGCTCCCCCCAGGTCTTGACGGTCTCTCCCATCCCGTGACGGACCTCTACGATCCTCTGATTGGTTCGGCAAAGATAATCGTAAGTCGGCATAAACCCTCCCGATCGAGTATAGTTGGACTTTCAGGATATATAACGGCTTGCTCCCTTAAATACAAGCGGCAAGGTAAAGTTATGGACAATTTCGTCCTCGACACCAGCCTCTTCACCAACCCTGAAGTCTACACCCAGTTTGGCGAATCGCCGCGGGTGGCGATGGAGGCGTTTTTGGATCTGGCGCGCCGCAGCCGGGCCAGATTTTACATGCCCAGCTCGGTTTATGAGGAGCTGTGCTTAGTCAAAAAAGGCGAGGTGCCGCCGGAATTTGAGGCGGTGGTTAGGATCCGTTCGCCGCGCCGGTTTAACTTGCAGGTGCCGGCGGGGATTTTGTACGAGTTCATCGAAGAAGTGCGCGCGCGCATCGACCGGGGCTTAAGGATCGCCGAGGAGCACGCCAAGATGGTAGGGGGCGGGGCGCAGTCGGAGGAGGTGGGCAAGGTCATCAACCGCCTGCGCGGCCGCTACCGCGAGGCCTTAAGGCAGGGGATCATCGACAGCCGCGAAGACATGGACGTTTTGCTTTTAGCCTACGAGCTCGACGGAATTTTGCTGTCGGCGGATGAGGGCCTGCGCACCTGGGCCGACAAGGTGGGGGTGATGCTCGTGCACCCGGAGCATTTGCTCCAGATCCTCGAAAAGCTGGTGGAGGGCTAATCGTAAACCATCTTTCCGGCCAAAAGGTCGCCGAGCATTCCGGTCAGGGCCGGATAGACGCGCTCGAACTCTAGCTGCCAGTAGCCATCCTCCCTGCGCAGGTCGCGGAGGAGGATCTGGACGTGGCGGCTGGCGTGCCTGAGGTGGTCGAGCAGCAATTCTGCGTTTTCCTTGTGCCGGAAGCGGCAGCGGAAACGGGTGCTGACGTGGTGGGTGGCGCGGTAGCACTGCATCGCAGCGCGCAGGCCGTCGAGGAAGGCGCCGCCTAAGGCTTGTTTCAGCTCGGAAGTGGCGGGGAGGGCGTGCTCCTCGACGAACAGAGCCAGGCGCAGCAGGCGGTTGATGAAGTACTCCGGCGGCAACTCCAGGAGATTGTCGCTGCTTGCCCGGATGTCGTCGATGTTGCTGTGGCCGGTGACGTATTTGGCGCGGTGGTCGCGCGGCGAGTCCTCCTTAAGCACCAGCCCTTCGCGCCATTCTTCGTGGAGCTTTAAGATCAAGGCGCGTAAGTCTTCGATTTGGTCGGGCTGAAAATAGCCGTATAAGGGAACGGCGGGAAGATCGAACCGCTTTATCTGCGCCTGCTTGGCGCGCGCGGGCAAGAATCCCGGCTGACCTTGGGTCATCAGGTCAAAGACAAACAGCTTGACGTCTTTGGAGATGAACGGCGGGCTGCTTTCTAGATAAGGGTTGTCGGGGCCGGCGACCTCGGCGCAGACGACCTGCCGCGGCTCTTTCTGGAAGATTTCAAGCGGCATCAGGTCCGCCAGGCGATCGGTGGTGAACGGGCAGACGAATCCGCCGCGCGTCAAGGCCACGAGCTGGCCTTGGATTTGGGTGATGCGGACGTTGTAGCCGTTGATCTTCTCCTCGGCCCAGAAAGGCGCCCTAAAATGCGCCCGGATCCCGGCCTCGAGCGCGAACACGCGGCCGATGTGGGGGTAGCCGAAGACCACCGTCTCGCCGAATACCGCCGTGCCGCGCGGGATGTGTTGAAAGTCGTCGGTGTAGTGCCAGTAGTCTAGGCCCTTGAAGGTTTTGCGCTGGGCCCGGCCCTGGCGCTGCGCCTCGGGCAGCCGGCTGAGCGCGTAAGCGGCATCGACGGCAGGCATCTACCGGTCCAGGCGCTTGTACTTGATCCGGTGCGGGCGGTCGGCTTCTTCGCCCAGGCGACGTCTGCGGTCGGCCTCGTAGTCGGCGTAGTTGCCCTCGAACCAGACCACTCGGCTGTCGCCCTCGAAAGCCAGGATGTGGGTCGCGATCCGGTCCAGGAACCAGCGGTCGTGGGAGATCACCACCGCGCACCCGGGGAAGGCTAAAAGCGCCTCTTCCAGCGCCCTCAAGGTTTCCACGTCTAGGTCGTTGGTGGGCTCGTCGAGCAGCAACACGTTACCGCCCGATTTTAAGAGCTTGGCCAGATGCACCCGGTTGCGTTCGCCCCCGGACAAATCTTTGATCCGTTTTTGCTGGTCTGGACCTTTGAAGTTGAATCGGCCAACGTAAGCGCGCGAGGGCGTTTTGTAATTGCCCACCTCGATCACGTCCAGACCGCCGGAGATTTCCTCCCATACGGTTTTCTCGGGATCGAGCGTGTCGCGGCTCTGATCGACGTAGGCCAGTTTGACCGTTTCGCCGATGCGGATGGTGCCGGCGTCGGGAGTCTCTTGGCCGACGATCATCCGAAACAGGGTGGTTTTGCCGGCGCCGTTGGGACCGATGACTCCGACGATGCCGCCGGGCGGCAGGGTAAAGCTTAGGTCGTCGATGAGGAGCTTATCGCCGTAAGCTTTTCTAAGATGCTCGGCCTCGATCACCCGATCCCCCAGGCGCGGTCCGGGAGGAATATAGATCTCGCGGGTCTCGGAGCGCTTTTGGAATTCCTGCGCGGCAAGTTCCTCGAAGTGTTTAAGGCGCGCCTTGGATTTGGCGTGGCGGCCTTTGGGGGAGCTTCGCACCCATTCGAGCTCGGCCTGCATCGCTTTGATGCGGGCGCTTTCCTGCTTTTCCTCGAGCTCAAGGCGTCTTTCCTTCTGCTCCAGCCAAGAGGAATAGTTACCCTGCCAGGGGATGCCGTGGCCGCGGTCCAGCTCCAAAATCCAGCCGGCGACGTTGTCGAGGAAATAGCGGTCGTGGGTGACCGCGATCACGGTGCCCGGGTATTCTTGCAGGTAACGTTCCAGCCAGGCCACCGATTCGGCGTCCAGGTGGTTGGTGGGCTCGTCTAGAAGCAACATATCGGGCTTGGACAAAAGCAGCCGGCACAAAGCCACGCGCCGTTTCTCGCCGCCGGATAGGTGAGCGGTTTTGGCGTCCCAATCCGGCAGCCTGAGGGCATCGGCCGCGATTTCCAGTTTTCGCTCAAGGTTCCAGCCGTCGTGGGCGTCGATCGTGGCTTGAAGTTCGGCTTGTTCGGCAAGGAGCTGCTCAAAATCGGCGCTTGGATCGGCAAACGCCGCGCTGACCTCTTCAAAGCGCCTAAGCGCCGCCACCACCTCGGCGACGCCTTCCTCGACCACCTCGCGCACGGTCTTGTTCGGGTCGAGTACCGGCTCTTGGGGAAGATAGCCGATGCGGATGCCGGGCATGGGCCTGGCCTCGCCTTCGTAGTCTTGGTCCACGCCGGCCATGATCCGAAGCAGGGTGGATTTGCCCGAGCCGTTAAGGCCTAAAACGCCGATCTTGGCGCCGGGAAAGAAGGACAGGGAAATGTCTTTGAGGATGGTGCGATTGGGTGGCACGATCTTGCTCACCCGATGCATGGTGTAGATGTATTGAGCCATAAAAACGCAAGCGCATGGGGTTTAACCTTAAAGGCATTGTACCCGATTTTGCTGGCCGTTGCGGCAGTCCGAGCTTAAAATGGCAACACGATGGTAAGGAGGTGAATATGTTCAGCAAGGGGATGGAGATTGCCGGCTTCGACGACGAGCTTTGGGAAGCGATCCAAGGCGAGCTCAAGCGCCAGGAGGACCACGTCGAGTTGATCGCGTCGGAAAACTACGCCAGTCCCAGGGTTCTCCAGGCGCAGGGGACGGTGCTTACCAACAAGTACGCCGAAGGCTACCCGGGCAAGCGTTATTACGGCGGCTGCGAGTACGTGGATGGGGTCGAGCGGCTCGCCATCGAGCGCGCCAAGGCCTTGTTCGGGGCCCACTACGCCAACGTCCAGCCGCATTCCGGCTCGCAGGCCAACCAGGCGGTTTTTCTGGCGCTGCTTGAGCCTGGCGACACGGTTTTGGGGATGAGTCTGGCCCACGGCGGCCACTTGACCCACGGCGCCAAGGTCAATTTTTCTGGCAAATTGTTCCGCGCTGTGCAGTACGGCGTTCGCCTCGATACCGGGGAGATCGACTACGAGCAGGTCGAGGAGTTGGCCCGAGAGCATCGCCCCAAGCTGATCGTGGCCGGATTTTCCGCCTATTCCCGGGTAGTGGACTGGCAGCGGTTTCGGGATATCGCCGATGCCGTGGGTGCGTTTTTGTTGGTGGATATGGCGCACGTGGCAGGACTGGTCGCGGCGGGGTTGTACCCTAATCCCGTGCCAATCGCCGACGTGGTCACTTCCACCACCCACAAGACCTTGCGCGGACCCCGCGGCGGGCTGATCCTGGCCAAGGCCAATCCGGAGATCGAGAAAAAGCTCAGCGCCATGGTTTTCCCGGGGATTCAGGGCGGTCCCTTAATGCACGTGATCGCCGCCAAGGCGGTGGCGTTCAAAGAGGCGATGACGGCGGAGTTTCGCGACTATCAGCGGCAGGTGGTGGAGAACGCCCGCGCCATGGCTGCCGCCTTCATCGAACGGGGCTACAAAGTCGTCTCCGGCGGCACCGACAACCATCTGCTGCTGGTCGATCTTTCATCCCAAGGGCTGACCGGCAAGCAGGCCGAAGAAACCTTAGGAAAAGCCCACATCACCGTCAACAAAAACGCGGTGCCGAACGACCCTCAGCCGCCGTTTGTCACCAGCGGCATCCGGGTCGGCACGCCGGCGGTGACCACCCGTGGGTTTGGAGCTAAGGAGTGCCGAGAGCTGGCCGGGTGGATGTGCGATGTGCTCGACGACATCGACAGCGAGCCGGTGATCGAGCAGGTCAGAGAGCAGGTGGTGCAACTGTGCCGGCGGTTTCCGGTCTATGGCGGTTGAGCCCAAAGTTTCTTAAAGATCGATGCATTGTCCGTTTTGCAGCGCCCCGGATACGCGGGTGGTCGACTCGCGCCTGACCCCCGACGGCAAGGTGCGGCGGCGGCGCGAGTGCCCCGACTGCCACGAACGCTTCACTACTTACGAGACGGCGGAACTCTCCTTGCCCTGGGTGGTCAAGCGCGACGGCCGCCGCGAACCTTTCGACGAGGGCAAGCTCCGCGCCGGGCTCATGCGCGCCCTGGAGAAACGCCCCGTGGCGAGCGAGCGCGTGGAAGCCGTTGTCCAACGCCTCAAGCAGGCGCTGTTGCGCCGCGGAGAGCGCGAGGTGGCTTCGCGCCAGATCGGGGAGATGGTGATGGAGGAGCTCAAGGGCCTAGATCGCGTCGCCTACGTGCGGTTTGCCTCGGTGTATCGGAGTTTCGAAGACCTCAGCGAATTCCGTAAGGTCATCGAAGGCTTAGAACGCGGTGGTTGAGGGTAAAATGAGCGATTGCCCCGCCGATTTTGCCTATATGGCCAGGGCGTTGGCCTTGGCCAGGCGCGGCCTGTATACCACCGACCCCAATCCCCGGGTCGGGTGCGTTTTGGTGCGGGAGGGGAAAATCGTCGGCGAAGGCTGGCACGCCTTTGCCGGCGGTCCCCACGCCGAGATCCAGGCGCTCGAAGCCGCCGGAGAGAAAGCGCGCGGCGCGGACTGTTACGTCACCTTGGAGCCTTGTTGCCACTATGGGCGCACGCCGCCGTGCACCGAGGCGCTGATCCGGGCCGGCGTCCGGCGGGCGGTGGTGGCCATGATCGACCCCAATCCTAAAGTCGCTGGCCAAGGCTTGGCGCGCTTGCAGGCGGCGGGGATCGAGACCCTCTGTGGGGTGTTGGAAGAAGCGGCGCAGGCGCTCAACCGCGGGTTTTGCCGACGCATGCGGAGTGGGCGGCCGTGGGTCACGGCCAAGCTCGCCGCCAGCCTAGACGGGCGCACCGCCACGGCGCGCGGCGAGAGCCGCTGGATTAGCTCGGAGGCGGCAAGGCGCGATGTTCACGCCTTGCGCGCGGCAAGCTCGGCGATCCTCACCGGGATCGGCACCGTGCTCAAGGACGATCCGGCTTTAACCGCGCGCCTGGAGACGGGGGAGGCCGTGCTTCAGCCGCTGCGGGTGGTAGTGGATTCAAAGCTGAACATGCCGCCTACGGCCCGCATGCTCGGCTTGCCTGGCCGGACCTTGGTGGCCACCGTGTGCGAAGACGCGGCCCGGCGTTTGGAGCTGGAGCGCGCGGGGGCAGAGGTCGTGGTTTTGCCTGCGGACGCTGCCGGCCGGGTGGATTTGGTCGCGCTGCTTGAGATCTTAGGCCGGCGCGAGGTCAATGAAGTGCTCGTGGAAGCCGGCCCCGTTCTCAACGGGGCGCTGGCGCAGGCGAATCTGGTCGACGAGTGGGTGGTGTATTTAGCGCCCAGTCTGCTCGGCGATGAAGGGCGGGGTCTGTTCCATTTGCCCAAGATCCAAACCCTGGCCGAGCGGATTGAGCTGGAGTTTCAAGAGCTTCGCCGGGTCGGCCCCGACCTTCGGCTTCGCTTGCGGAGGAAGTAAATGTTTACCGGGATCGTACAAGCTATAGGCAAGATCGAGGCGCTCGTCCCCCAAGGCGGCGACGTCCGTCTGACGGTGGCCTGCGGCCAGCTCCCGCGGGATGAAATCCGGCTCGGCGACAGCGTTGCGGTGAGCGGCGTCTGCCTGACGGTGGTGGCGCTGACCGGGAGCGGCTTTGCAACCGACGTCTCGCGCGAGACCTTAACGCTTACCACCTTGGGCGAGGCGCGCGTGGGCACCTTGGTCAACCTGGAGCTGGCGATGACGCCGAACACGCGCTTCGGCGGCCACCTCGTCTCTGGTCACGTAGACGGCGTCGGCAAAGTCACCGCGCGTTGGCAAGACGGGCGCTCGGTGCGGCTTCGGATCGAGGCGCCCAAAGAGCTCGCCCGCTACATCGCGACCAAAGGGTCGATCTGTGTGGACGGCGTGAGCCTGACCGTGAACCGGGTGGAAGGCGCGGCGTTCGAAGTCAACGTCATTCCCCATACGCTCGCTGTGACCACTTTGGGGACGACCGGCGTGGGCGCGCGGGTAAATTTGGAAGTGGATCGGATTGCCCGCTATTTGGAGCGCCTGCTGCTTGGGGAGCGGGCGGCTCAAGGCGAGTGAATCTCGGGTCGACAGCGCATGAACACCATCGAGGAAATCATCGAGGAACTGCGCCAAGGACGCATGGTTGTGATCATGGACGACGAATCGCGGGAAAACGAAGGCGATCTGGTCTTGGCCGCTTGCTTTACTAGACCGGAGGACATCAATTTCATGGCCCGCTACGCGCGCGGCCTGATTTGTCTGACCTTGACGCGGGAACGCTGCGAGCGCTTGCGCTTGCCGCTGATGGTGACCGAGAATCGCGCTCCCCATCGGACCAACTTTACCGTCTCCATCGACGCCGCCTCGGGGATCACTACCGGAATCTCCGCCGCCGACCGGGCTCGCACCATCCAGGTGGCGGTCGCGCCCAACGCGCGGCCGGAGGACCTGGTCCAACCCGGGCACGTCTTTCCGCTCATGGCCCATCCCGGCGGAGTCTTAAGCCGCGCCGGGCACACCGAGGCCGGCTGCGACCTGGCGCGGCTGGCCGGACTGCCGCCGGCGGCGGTGATCGTGGAGATCTTAAACGAAGACGGCACCATGGCCAGACGGCCCGAGCTCGAACGGTTCGCCCGCGAGCACGGGCTCAAGATCGGCACCATCGCGGACCTGATCCGCTACCGGCTGGAGCACGAAAAGACCGTCGAGCGCGTCAGCGAATGCCGATTCCCGACCGAGTATGGGGAATTTCGCTTGATCGCGTTTCAGGACAAAGTCGATAATAAACTCCATCTGGCCCTGGTAATGGGGGAGGTGGCCGGCGACGAGCCGGTCCTGGTGCGCGTCCACGCCAGAAACCTCCTGAGCGATCTTTTGGCTTCCAAGCGCGAGCCGAGGATGCCGCTGCGTCTGGCGATGCAGCGCATCGCGGAGGAAAAGCGGGGGGTTTTGGTGGTCATTCGCAACGAAGAGGACACCAGATCGCTTTTGGAGAAGATCCACCGTTACCAGATGCAAGATCACGGGGTCGAGCTGCCTGAGGACCTGCCGACCGAAGATTGGCGCACTACCGGCACCGGCGCGCAGATTCTGGCCGATCTTGGGGTGCACAAGCTGCGCGTGTTGGGAGCGCCGAAGAAGTTCAAGGGTCTGCCGGGCTTTGGCCTGGAAGTGGTCGAATACGTGGAGATTTGAGAAAGCCATGCCGATTCAAACCCTAGAAGGGGAGCTGAACGCCGCCGGGATGCGGTTTTGCCTGGTCGCCTCGCGCTTTAACGGGTTTATCGTCGAACAGCTGCAGCAAGGGGCGATCGATGGTCTGTTGCGCCACGGCGCCGATCCGGCCGCAATCCAGGTGGTCAAGGTGCCGGGAGCGTTTGAAATGCCGCTTGCGATTCAGGCGGTGGCGCAGCGCGGCGGCGTGGACGCGATCATCGCTCTGGCGGCGGTGATTCGCGGGGCGACCAAACATTTCGATTATGTCGCTGGCGAATGCGTCAAAGGCGTGGCCGCGACCATGCTGCAGTATCGCGTGCCGGTGGCGCTGGGCGTTTTGACTTGCGATACCGTCGAGCAGGCCATCGAGCGGGCGGGCACCAAGGCCGGCAACAAAGGCTTCGATGCGGCCTTGACCGCGATCGAGATGGCGGCGCTGTTGCGTCGGTTACAAGCGCCATGAACAAAAAGCCTAAAGCGACTCGCACCGGGGCGCGGCGGCGCGCTTTGCAGGCGCTGTATCAGTGGCAGGTGACGGGTTTCCCGCCGGCCGAGATCGAGCGCCAGTTTGTGGAGGAGCACGACTTAGGCGAGGCGCAACGGGAGTACTTTGCCGAGCTGCTGTACGGGGTGGTCGCGCATCGGGCGACTATCGACGAGGCGTTGGGGCGTTTTGCCGATCGCGCGGTGGAAGAGATCGATCCGATCGAACGGGCGATCTTGAGGCTAGGCGCTTACGAACTGCTCTACCGCAAGGAAATTCCCTACCGCGCGGTGTTAAACGAGGCGATCAACCTGGCCAAAGCGTTTGGGGCCACCCATAAAAGCTACAAGTACGTCAATGGGGTCCTAGACAAGCTCGCCCATCAGGTCCGGGCGGAAGAAATTTCGGGCTTGCAACCGCACTCGGCTTGAATCCTTGGACGAGTTCGATCTCATTCGGCGGTTTTTCACCCGGCCTCCGGGGCTTCAGACCCGCTTAGGGGTGGGCGACGACTGCGCTTTGCTCGTTTCTAGGCCCCATAGGTGCCTTGCGGTCACCGTCGATACCCTGGTCGGCGGGGTGCATTTTTTGCCCGAAATCGATCCGGTAAGCCTGGGTCATCGGGCCTTGGCGGTGACTTTGAGCGATCTGGCGGCCATGGGGGCGGAACCGGCTTGGGCCTTGCTCGCCTTGACCTTGCCTGAGGCCGATGCGGCCTGGCTGGAGGGATTTGCTCAGGGGTTTTTCGCCTTGGCCGAACGCTACCTTGTGGATCTGGTCGGCGGCGACACCAGCTTTGGACCTTTGAGCGTTACCGTCCAGGGCTTGGGCTGGGTGCCCGAGGCGGGGGCGCTGCTGCGGTCGGCGGCGCGCGTTGGGGATTGGATCTGCGTCAGCGGACCGTTGGGGGACGCGGGGCTGGGCTTGAAGATGTGTAAAGGGGAGCTTGCCTGGAGCGACGAGGGCGCCGTCGCGCGCTTCCTGCGGCCTATGCCGCAAGTGGAACTGGGATTGGCGTTGCGGGGATTGGCCCATGCGTGCATCGATGTCTCCGACGGCCTGGCGCAGGATTTGGGGCACATACTGGCGGCCAGCGGGGTCGGGGCGACCCTGGTCTGGGACGATTTGCCGCTGTCGGCGGCGGTTCGCCGCTACATCGACGAGACCGGCGACTGGCGCTTGCCGCTGTGCGCCGGGGACGACTACGAGCTGTGTTTCACCGTGCCTCCCGAGCGGGCTTTGGATTTGGAGCGCGATTTGCAAGAACGCAAGCTCGCATGGCATCGGGTCGGCACGATAGAACCCCAACCGGGGCTGCGCCTGCGCAAAGGAAACCAAGTGCTCGATTTTCCGCCTTTAGGGTATCGCCATTTTCGATGAGAGTTCGGCCGGCGGTTCTCAAATGGTCGCGTCCGGACTACGTCTTGGCGCTAGGGTTTGGGGCAGGGCTCTCGCCGCGGGCGCCTGGGACCGCGGGCGCTTTGGTCGCGGTTCCTTGGTATTGGGGGATGAAATCCATTCATCCGAGCCTGTTTCTGGCCGTCATCGTGTTAGGGCTGGTCGTTGGCGTGTACATCTGCAGCCGGGTCAACCGCGATTTAGGCCGGGACGATCATCCCGCCATCGTCTGGGACGAAATGGTCGGTTACTGGATTGCCATGATCGGGGCGCCGCTGACTTGGCAACACACGCTGGCGGGATTGGTGTTGTTCCGCTTGTTGGATATCGCAAAGCCCGGCCCGATCGCTTGGGTCGAGCGTAAGGCGGGGGGAGGCCTAGGGATAATGCTCGACGACGTACTGGCAGGCGCGTTGGCGGCGGTGATTTTGAACTTTTTGCCGCTTTGACCGACTAATTAGCCAAAAATCGAAGGGGCTTTATGAAGGGCATTGCTAAGTCGGATGCATCTTCGGTATAATTTAAATATTAATCGCGGGGTGGAGCAGTCCGGTAGCTCGTCGGGCTCATAACCCGAAGGTCGCAGGTTCAAATCCTGCCCCCGCAACCAATCTAAGCCCCGTCCATCGGGGCATTTTTTTCGCAAGGAGGCGTGTTAAAACAAGATGGGCCAAGGGCCCATTTTTTGTGGGTGAATGGTTGTGGCTAGAAAAGCGTCTGAGCAGCTGGTTCAATTGCTGGCCCCGGTCATCGCCGGGCTAGGGTATGAGCTGGTCGGCGTAGAGTGGGACAAAAGCTCGCGGGGGCGGATTTTGCGCGTTTATATCGACGCCGAGGACGGAATCACCCTGGCCGATTGCGAGCGAGTCAGCGCTCAGGTCGGCGCGCTTTTGGATGTGGAAGATCCCATCGCCGGGACTTACCTGCTTGAAGTTTCCTCGCCGGGAGTCGATCGCCCGCTGTTTACCCTAGAGCAGTACCGGCGTTTCCTGGGCCATAAGGCGCAGCTTAAGCTCAAGCTGCCGCTTGCAGGCCGGCGCCGCTTCACAGGGGTAATTGCAGAGGTAGAGAACGGTTGGGTGATTTTGGAAAGCGCAGGCGGCAAGACCGCGATTCCATTCGAAAACATCGAGCAAGCCCGATTGGTTCCCGATTACCAAGCGCTTCTGAAAGGGTAAGGACAAAATGACGAATAAAGAGATTTTACGCGTGGTCGATGTGGTTTCCCACGAAAAGGACATCGATAAGGAGGCCATCTTCCAGGCGCTGGAGACAGCGCTGGCCACCGCCACGAGCAAAAAGCACGAAGGTCGGGTCGAGGTGCGGGTCGAGATCGACCGCCAGACCGGCGATTACAAGACGTTTCGCCGCTTCAAAGTGGTCGAACCCGGCAAGCTTCACGACCGCGATCGGGAAATGCCTTTGGACGAGGCCAAAAAGCTCAAACCCGAGGTCAAACCGGGAGACTATATAGAGCAGCCGATCGAATCCATCGCTTTTGGCCGCATTGCGGCGCAGACCGCCAAGCAGGTGATCGTGCAGAAAGTGCGCGAAGCGGAGCGGCGCAAAGTGGTGGAGGCGTACAAGGACCGGATCGGCCAGCTGGTGACCGGTGTGGTCAAACGCGTTGAGCGCGGCAACGTGTATTTGGATTTGGGCGAGAACGCCGAAGCCTTGATCCCGCGTGAGGAGACCATCCCTCACGAATCCTTCCGCATCGGCGACCGGGTACGCGGTTACCTGAAGGAAGTGCGCGAGGAGGGCCGTGGCCCCCAACTGATCGTCAGCCGGACGGCGCCAGAACTTTTGATCGAACTGTTCCGCCTGGAAGTGCCGGAAATCGGCGAGGGCCTGATCGAGGTCAAGGGCGCGGCCAGAGAACCGGGAGTACGGGCCAAAATCGCGGTCAAAAGCCGCGACCCGCGCCTGGATCCGATCGGAGCCTGCATCGGCATGCGTGGCTCCAGGGTGCAAGCGGTTTCGAACGAATTGGCCGGGGAACGCATCGACATCGTGCTGTGGGACGAAAACGACGCCCAGTTTGTGATCAATGCCATGGCGCCCGCCGACATCGTCTCCATCGTCGTGGACGAGGACGCGCACGTCATGGATGTGGCCGTAGCCGATGAGAATCTGTCCCAAGCGATCGGCCGCGGCGGACAGAACGTGCGCCTGGCCAGCCAGCTGACCGGCTGGGAGTTGAACGTGATGTCGGCCTCGGAAATGGAGGCCAAGCACCGCTCTGAAGCCGAGGCGATCAAGCAGGCTTTCATGGCGCAGTTGGACATCGACGAGGAATTGGCGGACGCCCTGGTAGCCGAGGGATTCTCTTCGGTCGAGGAGCTGGCTTATGTGCCGGCCAAAGAGCTCTTGGAGATCGAAGGTTTCAACGAAGAATTGGTGGAAGAGTTGCGCCGCCGTGCGCGCGATGCCTTGCTGCTCAAGGCCATCGCCAGCGAGGAGCAGGCCGAGGTGCAGGCGCCGGAGGCCGAGCTTTTAGAACTTGCAGGGATGGATCGGGGGTTGGCTTATAAACTGGCCGCTGCCGGGGTGCGGACGGTGGAAGACCTGGCCGAGATGGCAGTGGATGAGCTTTTAGAGATCGAGCCTAATTTAGGCAAAGACAAAGCCGCGGAGCTGATTCTCAAGGCCCGCGAGCCTTGGTTTGCGACCGCATCGGGCAGGTGAGTAAAGGGTGTACAGATGAGTGAAGTGACCGTAAGACAGCTGGCCGATACCATTGGTATTTCACCGGAGCGCTTGCTCAGTCAGCTCAGCGAGGCAGGTCTTGCCAAAAGCTCGCCTTCGGACCTCCTCAACGACGAGGAAAAGCTCCGCCTGCTGAGCTTCTTGCGGCAAAGCCACGGTAAAAACGATGAAGCCGAGGCCTTGGGTCCGCGCCGCGTGACCTTAACCCGCAAGGAAGTGACCGAACTCAAGCAGGGCAGGGTGCCCGGGCGCGGAGCCAAGACCGTCAGCGTGGAGGTGCGCAAGCGCCGCACCTATATCAAGCGCAGCGAAGTGGTCGGGCTGACTCCTGAGCAGATCGAGGCAGAAAAAGCCCGTCAGGCGCTGGAGGAGCAGCGTTTAAAGGAACAGGAGGAAGCCAAGCGCCGCGAGGAAGAGGAAGCGCGCCGACTTGAGGAAGCCAAGCGCCGCGAGGAGGAAGAGCGGGCGCGCCAACAGGCAGAGGCAGCGGCTAGGGAAGAAGCGGCCCAGGCAGCTGCTCCGGCGGTGGAGGTAGTTGAGCCGGTGGTGGAAGCCAAAGCGCCGGCGCCGAAGAAGGCGAAGAAAAAGGAAGAGAAAGCGGAAGCGGAAGCGCCGGTGCGTAAAAAGCTGGGGATTCCAGAAGACCAGCTTCTGGCCGCCAAAGCGCGGGCGAAGAAAAAGGCCAAAGCGGAGGAAACGCGCGCGCCCACCCAGGTGGTACGGGAGGTGGCGATCCCAGAATCGATCACCGTGTCCGAGCTGGCGCAGAAGATGGCGGTCAAGGCCAGCGAAGTGATCAAACAGCTGATGAAGCTGGGGATCATGGCCACCATCAACCAGGTCTTAGATCAGGAGACGGCGGCCATCGTGGCCGAGGAGATGGGCCATAAGGTCAAGTTGCTCTCAGCCGCCGATTTGGAACAGTCGCTTTTGTCCCAGGTAGTCGAAGAAGCAGGCGGAGAAGAGAAGCCGCGGCCGCCGGTGGTTACCATCATGGGCCACGTGGATCACGGCAAGACCTCGCTTTTGGACTTCATCCGCCGCACGCGGGTGGCGGCGGGGGAAGCCGGCGGGATCACCCAGCACATCGGCGCCTACCAGGTCAAGACCGACCACGGCAAGATCACCTTCTTGGATACCCCGGGGCACGCCGCCTTTACCGCGATGCGGGCGCGCGGGGCCAAGGTGACCGATATCGTGGTGCTGGTGGTGGCGGCCGACGACGGCGTGATGCCGCAGACCAAAGAAGCCATTGAACACGCCCGGGCGGCGGGAGTGCCGCTGGTGGTGGCGATCAACAAAATCGACAAGCCGGAGGCCGACCCGGATCGGGTCAAGAACGAGCTGGCGGCGCTTAAGATCGTGCCGGAAGAGTGGGGGGGAGATACGCAGTTCGCCTTGGTTTCGGCCAAGACCGGCCAAGGGATCGACGATCTTTTAGAAGCGATTCTGTTGCAGGCGGAAATGCTGGAGTTGCGGGCGCCGGTGGAGGGCAGCGCGCGGGGCGTGGTCTTGGAGTCCCGGCTGGATCGAGGCCGGGGTCCGGTGGCCGACGTGCTGGTGCAGGCCGGCACCTTGAAAAAAGGCGACCTGGTCCTGTGCGGCAGCAGCTTTGGCCGGGTGCGCGCGATGTTCGACGAGAACGGCCGCCAGCTCAAAGAGGCTGGTCCTTCGACGCCTGTGGAGATCCTCGGGCTTTCCGAAGTGCCCAACGCTGGCGACGAGTTAATCGTAGTCAAGGACGAGAAAGTCGCCAAAGAGTTGGCCCAGCTGCGCGCAGAACGGCTGCGCAGCCAGAAACTGGCCACTGCCGCCACCAAGCTGGAGGACGTGTTCTCCCGCATGGAAGAAGGTCAGGCGGTGGACCTCAACCTGGTGGTCAAGGCCGATGTTCAGGGGAGCCTTGAGGCGCTGCGCGCCGCGCTCACCGAGCTTTCCACCGACAAGGTCCGCGTGCAGGTAATCTCCGGGGGCGTGGGCGGCATCAACGAAGGCGACGTCAATTTGGCGCTGGCTTCCAACGCCATCGTCGTCGGTTTCAACGTCCGCGCCGAAAGCCAGGCCCGCAAATTGGCGGAGGAGAGAGGGTTGGAGATCCGCTACTACAGCGTGATCTACGATCTGATCGACGACGTCAAGAAGTCGATCCGGGGCCTGCTCAAACCCGAGCTGAAGGAGCGCATCGTCGGGGTCGCCGAGGTACGGCAAGTGTTCCGCCATCCCAAGTTCGGCCAGATCGCCGGCTGCATGGTGAAGGAAGGGGCGGTGCGGCGCGGACTGCCGATCCGGGTGTTGCGCGACAACGTGGTCGTGCTTGGCGACGGGCAGCTTGAATCCCTGCGCCGCTTTAAGGAGGACGTGGCCGAAGTCAAGGCCGGCATGGAGTGCGGCATCAAGATCCGAAATTACAACGACGTCCGCGAGGGTGACCTGATCGAAGTATACGAACGGGTGGAAGTGGCGCCCGAGGGATAAAGATGAGTTTAAGACAGTACGAACGCGCCCAACGGGTCGCCTCCCAGCTCAAACGCGAGCTTTCCGATTTGATTCGCTTTGAGCTTAAAGACCCGCGCTTGGGTTGGGTCACCGTCGACGACGTCGAGGTGAGCCGGGACCTGGCGGTGGCCAAAGTTTATGTGTCCTCGCTTAAAGAGGACGAGCTCGAGGCCAGCCTCGAGGCGCTCAAAAGCGCCGCTCCGTTCATGCGCCGGGAATTGGGCAAGCGCCTGAGGTTGCGCATCGTTCCAGAACTGCGCTTCTACAAAGATACCGCCATTGAGACCGGCCTGAGGGTAACGAAACTTTTAGATCAGATTGCCAAACACGAGCGTGAACATCCCGATGAGTCCTAAATCGAGCCGCCGGCGGGGCGGCGACATTCACGGCATCTTGCTTTTGGACAAGCCGGAAGGGCTGACTTCCAACCAGGCTTTGGAACAAGCCAAGCGCTTGATGGGCAGCGCCAAGGCCGGGCATACCGGAAGCCTCGACCCCATCGCTTCGGGACTGCTTGCGATCTGCTTTGGAGAAGCGACCAAAATCTCGTCTTTTTTGCTCGGCAGCGACAAACAGTATCTGGTGACAGTGCGGCTGGGGGCAAGGACCGCCACCGGCGATGCCGAAGGCGAAGTCCTAGAGCGCCTGCCGGTGCCCGTGCTCCATCGAGCGATGATCGAGCAAGCGCTGGACCGTTTCCGCGGCGAGATCGAACAAATCCCCCCCATGTATTCGGCCCTGAAACACCAGGGGAGGCGTCTTTATGACTTGGCAAGAGCGGGGATCGAAATCGAGCGTTCCCCAAGGCGGGTGAGCATTCACCGCTTAAGCCTGCTCGATTTCGGGGCGGATTTTTTGCATCTGGACGTGCTTTGTTCTAAGGGGACGTTTATCCGCACTTTAGCCGAAGACATCGGCAAGGCGCTCGGCACCGGAGCCCATGTGGACAAGCTGCGCCGTACTCGGGTCGGGGATTTTCGGGTTGAAGACGCGGTGAGCCTTGCGCGTTTAGCGGAAACCGAGCCTGCGGCGCGACGGGCTTTGCTGCTTCCCATCGATCGGGCGGTGATGGCCTTGCCGCAGGTGGCCTTGGCCGACGAGATGAGTTTCTACGTGCTCCGAGGGCAAGCGGTGATGATCCCCAAACTCAAAGCGCAAGGGCACGTACGCCTGTATAATCGAGCAGGCGTGTTTTTGGGCGTGGGCGAGGTACTCGATGATGGTCGGGTGGCGCCCCGTCGTTTGTTTAAGCTAGCTTAACTTAACCATCAACGGGAGTAACATCATGCCTTTGACTGCTGAAGAAAAGTCTCGCATTATCCAAGAATACCAGCGTGGGCCGGGCGACACCGGTTCTCCTGAGGTCCAAGTCGCCTTGCTTACGGCGCGGATTAATCAATTGACCCCGCATTTCCAGCAGCACAAAAAAGACCTGCATTCTCGCCGCGGGCTTTTGCGCTTGGTCAGCCAGCGCCGCAAGCTTTTGAATTACCTGAGGGCCAGGGACATCGAGCGCTACCGCACCCTGATCGAACGGCTAGGACTACGCAAGTAAAAAATGAAACCCATCCGTAAAGAATTTAACTATGGCGGCCGGCGGGTCGTTTTGGAAACCGGGGAAATCGCCCGTCAAGCCGACGGCGCCGTAATCGTGGACATGGAGGGCACGGTGGTGCTGGTCACGGTGGTCGGCGCTAAAGAACCTGCGCCGGGGACCGATTTCTTCCCTCTTACCGTCAATTATCAGGAAAAAGCCTACGCTGCCGGGCGCATCCCGGGGGGGTTCTTCAAGCGCGAGGGGCGGCCTTCGGAAAAGGAGACTTTGACCTCGCGCCTGATCGACCGCCCCATTCGGCCCCTGTTTCCGGAAGGTTTCCACCACGAGGTGCAGATCATCGCCACGCTGTTGTCCTCCAACCCGGAAGTCGACGGCGACATTCCGGCGCTGCTCGGAGCCTCTGCAGCGCTGGCGATTTCCGGTCTGCCGTTTTTGGGCCCTATTGGCGCGGCCCGGGTCGGCTTCCGTGACGGCGAGTATCTGCTCAATCCGACCGATGCCGAGTTGGCCCAGTCGCAGCTCGACCTGGTGGTGGCCGGCACCGAAGAAGCGGTGTTGATGGTCGAATCGGAGGCCAAGGAGCTTCCGGAGGAGGTGATGTTAGGAGCGGTCTTGTTCGGTCACGAGCAGATGCAGACCGCCATCGCGACGATCAAAGAGCTGGCGGCCGAGGTAGGAAAGACCCCGTGGGAGTGGACTCCCCAGCCTGTGAACCCTGAGCTTTGCGCGCAGGTCGAGAGCCTGGCTTTGGAGGCTTTGCGTGAGGCTTACCGGATCCGGGAGAAAAAAGAGCGTTCCCAGAAGCTCAAGGAAATCCGCAAAGCGGTCGCCGAGGCTCTCGGGCAAGACGAACGCTTTAACCTTGCCGAGATCAAGCAAGCCTTAAGCGAGCTAGAAAAGAAGTTGGTGCGAGGCCGAGTCTTGGCGGAAAAGGTGCGGATCGACGGCCGCGGCCCGGCCGACATCCGCGAGATCGCCATCCGCACCGGCGTGCTGCCCCGCACCCACGGCAGCGCCCTGTTCACCCGTGGGGAGACCCAGGCGCTGGTGATCGCGACTTTGGGGAGCGGGCGCGACGCCCAGTTGATCGACGCCATCGAAGGGGAGTATTTCGAGTCGTTCATGTTGCATTACAACTTCCCCCCGTTCTGCGTCGGCGAGGTAGGGCCGGTAGGGGCGCCCAAGCGCCGCGAGATCGGCCATGGGAACCTGGCGAAGCGGGCGGTGCGGGCGGTCATGCCGAGCGAGGACGAATTCCCCTACGTTATCCGCGTGGTGTCGGAGATCACCGAGTCGAACGGTTCCAGTTCCATGGCCACCGTGTGCGGCACCAGCCTGGCGCTGATGGACGCAGGGGTGCCGATTAAGGCGCCGGTGGCCGGAATCGCCATGGGGTTGATCAAGGAAGGCGATAACTACGTGGTCCTGTCCGACATCATGGGCGATGAGGACCATTTGGGCGATATGGACTTTAAGGTCGGTGGAACCGCCAAAGGCGTGACCGCGCTGCAGATGGACATCAAGACCTGCGGGATCACCGCCGAGATCATGCGCCAGGCGTTGGAACAGGCGCGCGAAGGCCGCCTTGCGATCCTCGCCAAGATGAACGAGGTGCTGCCAGCGCCACGCCAGGAAATGTCCGATTACGCCCCGCGGATCATCACCTTCCGCATCGACCCGAGCAAAATCCGCGACGTGATCGGCAAGGGCGGGGTGACCATCCGCAGCATCACCGACGAAACCGGCGTGAGCATCGACATCTCCGACGACGGGGTGGTCAAGATCGCCTCGGTGGACAAGCGCGCTGGAGAGGAAGCCCGCCGCCGCATCGAGGAGATCGTCGCCGACGTGGAGGTGGGCCGGGAATACGAGGGCAAGGTGGTCAGGATCATGGAGTTTGGGGCCTTCGTCAACATCCTGCCGGGGCGCGACGGCCTGCTGCACATCTCCCAGATCAGCGACCGCCGCTTGAACGACGTGCGCGAGGTGCTCAAGGAAGGGGACGTGGTGCGGGTCAAGGTGCTCGAGATCGACCGCCAGGGGCGGGTGCGGCTGAGCATGAAAGGCGTCGCCCAGCCGGCCAAGGCGCTCAAGTGAGCGCTTAAAGCGCGCGGTCGCTCCCCCACCAGGCGATGGCTTCGGCAGTGCAGGCGACCACCCAGTCGCCTGTGCGCGCAACGCCGATCCAGCCGTAACGGCGGCGAAGGGATTGGGCTTCTTCGAGCGTCTTTTGGGTAGCCGCAAGCAGGCTTTGGCCGTCGCGCACCCGGGTCTCCAGCCGCACCGCCAGACCGTCGTCGACGATCTGCTCGCCGATCCCGGTGCTGCTGATGGCGGCGTAACTGGAAGCGTAGTTGCCGGCCACCGTGGCCGAGTCGGAAACGCGCTCGGGGAAGTTGGCGCCGCTGCCGCCGGTCGAGGTGGCTGCGGCTAGGCGCCCGTTCCGGTCCAAGGCCACGGCCCCCACGGTGCCGGAGCGGTCCTTTTCCGCCAGCGCTCTGGCCCAGCGCTCGATGGCGGCCTGGGTCAGCGGCGACTGGGGCGGAATCCCAAGCTCGCGCGCGATCAGTTGCGCTCCCAAGGGGCCGACCACCGACTCCTCGCGGCTTTGGAGATAGGCCGCCAGGCGCGAGGGATGAATAAGATGCGTGGCCAGCATCACTCCGGAGAACTTCTGCCGCGCCCCATCCATCAGCGAGGCCGACAGGCGCGCCAGCCCATCGCTCTGGAGCGCGGCGCCGCGGCCGGCGTTGAACAAGGGGCAATCCTCCAGCTTTTCCACCGCCAATGCGACCGCGGCGACCGCGGAGAGACCCTGAGCAAGTTCAGCTAAAACCGCCGCGCCGATGCCGGCCAGCGCCTCCTGGCGCCGTTTTTGTGTGTCGGGATCGGGCAGCGAACCGGCTCCGCCGTGGAGGAGCAGAACGGGCGGCAAAGCTTGGCCGTGATAGAGAGCGATGGGCATAGGCGGTTGCGGTAATCCCATGTTATTTTAAGGCCTTTAAAACGGGCGGAGGTATCGACCGTGTTTTGCTGCGGCTGCGCTCACGCTCAAGCGACCGAAAAGCTGTTCTCGCGCTTTGCCAAAGCCTACGCCTGGCGTTATCGGCTGTTTGGGCTGGAGCGATCCCAGCGCCAGCTGGTCGAAGGTTTGGCCCGGATCGGATATCAAGGCAGCACGCTCCTGGAGATCGGCTGCGGGGTCGGCTGGCTGCATCGGTGGCTGCTGCAGCGGGGTGCGGCCTGGGCCATGGGCGTTGACCTGTCCCCGCGGATGGTGGCCGAAGCCCAACGCTTGGCTGCCGAGCAGGGGCTGGCGGAACGGACTTCGTATCGGGTCGGGGATTTCGTCGAGCTGGCCGCGGAGATCGAACCGGCCGACTGCGTCCTCCTCGATAAGGTGATCTGCTGCTATCCCGACGCCGCCGCCCTGCTGCGCCAGGCCGCCTCCCGGGCGCGCCGGGCCGTGGCCCTGACTTACCCTCGCCGGCATCGCCTGAACCGAGCGCTTCACGGTGGGCTCAATAGGCTCCTGATCTGGATGAGGAGCGACTTTCGTACCTACTTGCACGACCCGGCGGCGGTGGAAGAGCTTTTTTACGCGTGGGGATGGAAAAAGGACTTTGAAGCCAGGACCTGGCTGTGGTTGACGCAAGTCTTCGTCCGGGAGCCAAGATGATCGAACCGGTCGCCCGGGAGCATTTCTTCCTGTTCTTCTTTACCGCCGCGGGGATGATCCTGGCGGCGCTGGGTTACGCGCTGCTCTATGCGTTGGCCCGTCGGTATCGGCGGCGGGCGCTGTTTTGGGGGGCATGCGTGGCTTACGGCGTGTTGACGGCGGCGGCGCTGACCCTGGCGCGGCTGGCGAATTTGACCGACGATTGGCGGGTGCTGGTGATTTTGCTGCTTTTGGGTTATGGGCTGGCGCCGGTGCTAATCTGGCGTTTGTGTGTGGCGACTCACGAAGAGGGGGAAAAATGGACAAGACACCGTGGTGGGCATCCACCCATTTCTGGAAAAAGACCGCCATCTGGGTGACGGCGGGTTCATTTTTACTGCTGATCGGCCTGACTTTCGATACCATGGCTAAGATCCAGGCGGGAAGCCGCCGGGTTCCCAGTTACGCTGTGATCGACCAACACATCGATTATCGCTATGATGCGAGCAAGCGCCGCTACCTGCCGGTGATCGAAGGCAGCGCGCCGCTGTTTGGCAAACCGCTCGCCGAAGAGGAGGCCGCCCGCCTAGTTGCCTTGGGCAAGAAAACCATTCAGGCCAAGAACTGCATGAACTGCCATACCCTTTTGGGCAACGGCGCCTATTATGCCCCGGATCTCACCAAGGCCTGGCTCGATCCGGCTTGGGGGCCGGAAAACGTGCGCCCGATGTTGATGAAGCTGTTTTTGATGGATCCGGAAAGCAACGCCCGCACCTACGGCACCGGGCGCAAGATGCCCAAGCTCAAAATCACCGAGCAGGAGGCCGAGGGCATCGTCGCTTTCCTCAAGTGGATGGCGGCCATAGACACCAACGGTTTTCCTTACAACTTCAAAACCACGGGGGGTGAGTGAATGATCCGGCCGTTCGATAGCCGTTATCTCAACGGGGGCCAAAAGCTGGCGGTCAAGTATTTCTGCGCCGCGGTGATCCTGTTCTTCGCCCAGTTGGTATTCGGCCTGCTGGCAGCGGCCCAATACCTGCATCCTAACTTTCTCCACGGAGTGCTCGACTTCCACGTCAACCGCATGGTTCACATCAACGCCATGATCGTGTGGATGTTGTACGGCTTCATCGGTTCGGTGTATTGGTTCCTCGAGGAGGAGAGCGGGCGCGAAGTCGTCGGACTGCACTGGGGGAACTTGGGGTTTTGGCTGCTGACGGCGGCGGTGGCGGTCGTGGTGGCGGTGTATCTTGGGGTGCAGACCGGCCCCGGCGGCGACTTTGCCCGCTGGTTCATCAACGAGGGGCGGGAATACATCGAGGCGCCGCGCTGGGCCGACCTTGGCATCGTGGCGGGGATGGGCATCTTTTTTTACAACGTCGCCGCCACCTTCATGCAGGGGAAATGGTCCGGCATCGCCGGGGTTTTGGTCTTGGATTTGGTGGCTTTGGCGGGCTTGTATCTGGCCGGGATGTTCTACGTCACCAATCTATCGATAGACCAGTATTGGTGGTGGTGGGTGGTGCACCTTTGGGTGGAGGCCACCTGGGAAGTGCTGGTCGGCTGCATCATGGCCTGGGCCTTAATGCACCTTCTCGGAGTGCAGCGCAAGATCGTCGAGACTTGGCTTTACATCGAAGTGGCGCTGATGTTCGGTTCCGGCATCCTCGGACTCGGGCACCATTATTTTTGGATCGGAGCGCCCGAATATTGGCTCGGGATCGGCAGTTTCTTCTCCGCCTTAGAACCCATCCCGCTGGTGGCGATGGTGGTCCATTCCCTCTACGACGCTGGGGTCCATCGCCTGAGAAACCGCAATCACCCGGCCCTGGCCTGGGTGATCGCCCACACCTTCGGCAACTTCCTGGGAGCGGGGGTGTGGGGTTTCATGCAGACTTTGCCGCAGATCAACCTCTACACCCACGGTACCCAGTGGGCCGCCTCCCATGGCCATCTGGCCTTTTTCGGCGCTTACGCCACGATCAACATCGCCTTCTTTTATCTGGCGGTGCAGCGCTGGCGCGGCGAGGTCTGGATGGGGGCGGGTCTTACCGGCGGCTGGCGCTGGAAGTGGGCTTTGGGGCTGTTGAGCGTGGGGGTGATGGGAATGGCTGTCGCTTTGCTCATCGCCGGCTATGAACAGTCCTTTATCGAGCGCGCCCAAGGGGGTTCGACCTGGGAGGCGTATTTTGCCGCCCAAACCCATCCCTGGTTCGTGGAATCCATGATCTGGCGCATGGTGTTTGGCTGGGTGACGCTGGCTGGGTTTTTGCTGCTGGCTTGGGATCTTCTGGTCATCGGCAAGTACGAGACCCAGACGGCGGAGGGGCCGGTGCTGGTGCATAGGTGAGGGTTTTTAACTGCTCGCTAAAGACTTGCGCACAGTTGTGTACTCATACATGTATGGACTGGCCGTCCTAAGCGGTCCTACGGCGAGTTCCGCCGGAGGTCAAGCCTGTGGAGAGGAAGGCTCTGGCCGTGCTTACAAGAGCGCGGTGAAACCGGCTTCAATGAAGCAGGAAGTCAGCTTTGAGCCTGTTTGAGCAAGTTCGAGTAAGTCTGACGGAACGGAGATAGGATGGCCTATCACCGTGGAAGATGCCCAGATCGCAGCTATCGCCAGATCCTGCCGGTTGGCGCTGGCGACCCTGAACCTCCGGGATTTTGTAGGCATAGACGAACTGACTTTGGTTAATCCGTGGGACTAATGGCCCTAGGACCAGCAAGGTGAGCAAGTATTGGTGTGCTATTGGCTATGAAAGTTACTTATGTATTATGAGCGCTATAGTCACTTATCGTTTTCTATTGATCGCGCTCAAAGAAAGTACGCGAGGAAGACAGATTGGTGATGCTGGATGACGGCGAAACCGCTTATCTGCTAATGGATTGATGCGATGAGTGTCAGTTTATTCTCTCCGCTGCCTCCATTGTCTGAGTCTACCCAGGGTGTTTTGGAGTGTGTTCGGAGGGAAATTCGGGATGAATATCTCAAATCTCATGATTTTCCCTGGATTATCGGTTTTTCCGGCGGCAAAGATAGTACTTTGCTAGTACATCTCGTGTTTGAACTACTTCTTGACTTGCCGCCGGATCAGCGAAAGCGCCCTGTCCATATTGTGGCCAATGATACCCTGGTGGAAAACCCACATATCGTGACCCATTTGCGTGCCGTAATGAATGAAATGCGGCAAGCCGTATCTGCATGGAGGCTCCCTATCTCTTTTCATATTACCCGTCCGGATCCAGATTCCACCTTTTGGGTGAATTTGATTGGTCGGGGGTATCCTACGCCAACACACTCTTTCCGGTGGTGCACAGATAAATTGAAAATTCGTCCGACGAGCCGCTATATACGAGAACATGTCACCGCTTTTGGAAGCGTGATTTTATTGATCGGAGTCCGACGGGATGAAAGCGCCACTCGAGCGGCCTCCATTAAGCGTTACGATGGGTCGCGTTTGCATCCTCATGGTGATTTGCCAGGATGTTGGGTGTTTCGTCCGATTAAAGAGTTGACTACTGAACAAGTATGGGAGTTTTTGGGATCTACAAACCCTCCTTGGGGAGGGTCTTACCGGCCATTGATTCAATTGTATCGGAATGCACTAGGTGGAGAATGTCCTGTCGTTATGGAAAAATCGGATGTGCCATTTTGTGGGACGGCTTCTTCCCGATTTGGTTGTTGGACTTGTACTGTCGTCAAGAAAGACAAAAGTCTGGAAGGGTTTGTGGAGTCAGGATTTAAAGAGGTTGAACCGTTGGTTCGTTTCCGTAATTGGTTGATGGAAATTCGCGATGAACCTGGGCGTAGGCTTGCTCAAAGGCGAAATGGGAAAGTCACCTTCATCGGGGATAACCTGATTCAAGGGCCTTTTACACTCGAGACGCGCAGAGAAATATTGGAACGACTGATGGATTTGCAAGATCGGGTTAAGCGCCGTTTGATCTCGGAGGAAGAAATCGCCAAGATTAAGCAAATTTGGGCGGATGACGCCGCAAAGTTATAAAGAAAGAGAGAGCTTATGCCACAGAATTTAGTAATCCTGTTCCAACATCCAGAAGGACGTCGATTGATTGAACAGCATTGCCGGCGTGTCGGACTTGCCGTTGGGGATCTTGAAAGATTGGTTGAAGAGGTAATTGAAAAAGATCACATGCAAAGACGTCGTGGTTTATGGCAAGCCTTTGATGAAATTCTGGATGTATCTGTTCCGCCAAAAGGAGATGATGGCTGATGTATCTCAGATCAATTGACCTCCGTAATTGGAAAGCTTATGAATCGGCGCGTTTTGAATTCCCTGTGCCTGAGGGAGATAAAAACGTGATTCTTATCGGCGGACGCAATGGATTTGGCAAGACGAGTTTGTTTGAAGCAGTGGTTTTGGGGCTTTTTGGAAGGGATGGTCTTCCTCTTGTTTTAAGAGCAGGAGCGGCTTTGGATGATGAGGCCAAGGCTCGGTCTTTTCGTGATTTCTTGAATCGATCCCTAAACGGGAATGCGTTGCGGAGCGGGAGAACTTCGTGTCGGATAGAGTTGGGATTTGAGGATGAATACGGGGAGGCCATCATTATTCAGCGCCGCTGGTATTTCTCCGAATCAGGGGAATGGTTGGGGGGTGTGAACGGTGAGGAAGTGAGAATTACTCAAGGATTAGCGCGCAGGCCCATAGCCCCACCGGAGACCGAGCCTGATGTGCTCGGTTGGTATCGGGATTGGATAAGCATTCACTTTATGCCGAGTCATCTGGCCGGTTTTTTTCTGTTTGACGGCGAGGCTGCAGCCATCTATGCGGAAAGGGATATGAAACGCCAGGTGTTGGATGGGATTGAAGGATTGCTGGGTTTAACCTGGTTCCGCAAGCTGGCCGCATCTCTGCGCCAATATGCCAGCAATCGTCGCAGTCAAGTTCCAAGTGGGGTTGACAAAAATATCCAAACACTGGAAACCCAGATCAAAGACATTGAAAGCGAAATCAGTCAGGCTGAAAAGAAGCTCGGTGATATTGAAGAAAGCCTGGTGCAGGCAGAAAATGAGCGGGACCGGTTGACGCGCGAACTGGCTGCTTATGGGACCGGCAGCCAGGCAGAGTTAAAAGAATTATATGACGATCGCAAAAATTGCGAAACGGAATATGAAAGAGCATTTGACAGGTTATTGGATTTGGTGGGCAAAGATCTGCCTTTGGCGCTGTGTGGTTCTTTGCTGCGAAGTCGAGTGATTGACCGCCTACACCGAGAAGCGGAGCGGGAGAAATGGTTGGCAGCTTGTGAACAAGGTAAACCCCGGGTTGAAGCAGCGTTGAGATCAGTAGAGACTCAGCTTCACGAGATTCAACCGCCCTTGGTACCGTCCCAGAAGGGAGCGGTTGTGGGGGTTGTGAAAAAAGCGTTGAATACTCTATGGTACCCGCCTCCAGAAAACGTTGCTGAAGATTTCCGTCATCCACATGCCTATGGTCCGCTGAACCAGCGCATTCGTGACCGCTTATCCGGAGCTGCGAATCTTACCATTGAGGCAGTAGAGAAATTGTTGGTCGCTTTGGAGAAACAAAGTGACGCCATTCGTCGGTTATCTCAGCAAATAGAACGAATAGAAATCAGCCCCAAGGGCGTTGAGGAGAAAAAAAGCCGCTTACGTGAAGTTAACGCGAAGGTCCAGCAATTGGCTCAAGAAAAGGGGAAATATAGTAATTTGTTGGCATCACGTAGGCCGGAGTTGGAACAAAAGCGCAAGGAGTTGGCTCGTCTCACAGCGCAATTGGATCATTCCGAGCCCCATGTCCGGCGTTCCCAGAGGGCTGAAGAGATTGCAGCTATGATCGATGATTTGATCAAGGATGCATGGCCTTTGCAAAGAAAGGCATTAGCGGAAGCAATGACGGCTGCTATTCAGGATATGGCTCATCGCAATGACTATCTCAACCGGGTTGAGATTGCTGAAGATGGAGAAATAAAGCTATTGACCCGTGAGGGGCGTAATTTGCGTGAATTTGATTTGTCTGCTGGAGAAAAGCAGGTATTCACGCAAGCTTTACTTGCTGCGCTGGCAGAAATTACAGGGAAACAATTCCCTTTGTTGATCGATACTCCGTTAGGTCGTCTTGATGAAGAACATCGCCTCAATGTTCTGCAATATCTGATCCGTCGCAAGAGTCAGGTGATTTTGTTGTCCACCGATACCGAAGTGGTTGGCTCTTATCTTGATGCTATACGTTCCAAGGTTTTGAAGTGTTATTTGCTTGAAAGCCACCAGGAAGGCGATTTGGCTTTCAGCCGTCCAAAGCCGGGCTATTTCCAGTAGAGGAAATTGCATGATGTTTGGAATAGATGAGGTTATCCAAGCCGATTTTCGGACTTCTGCAGAGGCGGATCAGATAGCAGGAGAGTTAAAAGACGCCTTGGGATTAAGTGCTTATAACATTCTGGCTCGTTTAGCGATAGGCAGGTCGCTGTCGCTCTCTGATCCTCCCGGCGGAGTGAAAAAAGAAGGACGGGTGATCAAGGGTGGAACTTTGTTTGGAAGCGGTGCTGACTTGGGGGCTTGGTTGTCGCTTTTGATCGAGCATCGGGGGCAAAATTTCCAGAACATAGAAGAACTCCAGTCTGACGTTGCTGCCCACTGGGACCGGGGACTTCGATTGTTATTCGAACTATGGGAAAACTGTGACCACAATCCCACTGGCTTCTGGCGGACTTTGGCCCAATCAGTTCTTCCCCACGGGATTTCTCAGGACAGCACCCCTGCTGATGTTTTTGAAACATCACCTGGTCTACTTCAGATTCCCATAGGCCAAAAAGCCCAAGATATGGCTTCCGGTGAGAAAGTCATTTGGAAGCTTAATGCTCCAGGGGCCAGTCCTCATTTAGCAGTTATGGGTGGCGTCAATAGCGGTAAAACGAGAACGGTGGTGGAAATTCTTAGAGCCTTGCGCAATCAATGTGAAGTTCCCTTGTTGGCGTTCGATTTTAAGGGGGATCTGACTGGAGATAAAAATACTTTAGATCGATTTTTTTCCACTAAAGTTCTGTCTCCGCCTCATGAGCCAATACCGCTTGATGTGTTGGATTTGACCGACCGTAGTGAAACTGGTATCAAGGTCGCTGCCCAAAGGTTACGGGACAGCCTGGCCACCCTCAAGGGAGCAGGATTCGGGGCTCAACAAAAAGACGCGTTGGCGGTAGCTGCGGAACGCGCTCTTCGTCAGCAAGTACCTTGCGCGCTTGCAGATGTTCTCGACAGGCTGGAGGAAGTCTATGCCGAGAGAGGGCGTAGGGAAGATGGGGCTATTGCAACGTTGAAAGATCTATGCCGTCTGCCATTGTTTCAACCGGAAATGCCTCCGGAACGCTTTTTCTCCCGTTCCTGGATTATTCGCCTAACTCAGGATTTGCCCGAGTTGGTGCGGGTCAGTATCGTGACTCTGGTGACTGATGCCTTGGACCGCTATCTCAACAGCCTGCGGGATTCTTCCGTTGATGAAAACGGCAACCGGGCACTACGGATAGTTTGTGTCATTGATGAGGCACACCGGGTATTGGGAGCTAGACTGCCGGGCCTTTCCGGGTTGATTCGGCTTAGTCGATCCAAAGGCGGGGCGGTTTTTCTGATCTCCCAGTCTCCCGATGATTTCCAAGGAGAGGATGATGATTTTCTTAGTGAGATGGGAGTGGTCTTGGCTTTTGCAACCTTTGCCAATACCCGATCGGTTCGCCGAATCCTAGGGCCTGAAGCTAATTTGTCCTTGCTGGAGAAAGGGCAAGGATGGATCAAATTACGGGGAGAAACCAGACCGCGAAAACTCCAAGTATGGTAAATAGGTTTTCTTGGCGCTAGGGACGCAGGCATGAAGTCGATCTGTGGTTGAGAGAACACCCATCGGCACCATTGCTGAGGTCCACGGCCCGGTGGTGGTGATCGCGTGCCAGCGGCTGCCGCCGCTGCGCCAGGCCCTGTACGCCTGCCTCGACCACGAGACCTATGTGTTCGAGGTCCACCAACATTTGGATGAGAGCCGCGTGCGCGCCATTACCCTGCATCGGACTTCGGGCTTGAGCCGCGGAATGGCGGTGTACGACACCGGTGCCCCGCTGCACGTGCCCGTCACCGAGAGCTGCCTGGGGCGCTTGGTGAACGTCTTCGGCGAGCCGTTGGACGGGGGAGAGCCGCTGGCGAGTGATGAATACCGTAACATCCACGCCTGGCCCACTCCTTTGAGCGAGGCGGTAGGAGCGACCGGCATCCTGGAGACCGGGATCAAGGTGGTCGATCTTCTCTGTCCGTTCATGCGCGGTGGCAAGACCGGTCTGTTTGGCGGTGCCGGAGTGGGCAAGACAGTGCTGATCATGGAGTTCATGCACGCGGTCATCTCTTTGCACCGGGGAGTGTCGGTGTTTGCGGGAGTGGGGGAGCGCATCCGCGAGGGCCACGAGTTGTGGATGGAGCTCAAGCAGGCCGGAGTCATGGACCGGTCGCTTTTGGTCTTCGGGCAGATGGACGAATCTCCGGGAGTGCGCTTTCGGGTCGGGCTGACTGCTTTGACTTACGCCGAATACTTGCGCGATCGGCTCCGCACGGAAGTCCTATTCTTGGTCGATAACATTTTCCGCTTCGCCCAGGCCGGCAGCGAGATCTCCAGCCTCTTGGGCAGGATGCCGGCCACCGTCGGCTACCAGCCTACCCTGGCCAGCGAAGTGGCGGAAATCGAAGAACGCATTCTCTCCACCCGCAGCGGAGCAATTACCTCGGTGCAGGCGGTGTACGTGCCCGCCGACGATATGACTGACCCGGCCGTGAGCGCTATTCTTAGCCACCTGGACACCACCGTCATTCTGTCCCGCGCGATCGCCGCCGCTGGCCTGTATCCTGCGGTCGATCCTTTGCGTTCCGGAAGCAAGCTGATGGACCGGCATGTTTTGGGCGACCGCCACTACGCGATCGCCGAAGGGGTGCGCGAACACCTGGCCCGCTATGCCGAACTGCAGGACATCATCGCGATGCTCGGGCTGGAGGAACTGTCCCCAGAAGACCAGCGCATCGTCCGGCGGGCTCGGCGGCTGGAGCGCTACCTCAGCCAGCCGTTCCACGTGACCGCCCAGTTTACCGGAATCCCTGGAGTTTCGGTGCCGCTGGCGCAGACTTTGGCCGATTGCGACGGCTTTCTGACCGGCAAGTACGATTCTCTGCCGGAAGAGGCTTGTTATATGCGCGGGGCGATGGCAGGATGAATACCTTTGTACTCCACTTGCAAAGCGCCACCCAAACCGAGCGGATCGAGGGGGTGGTCTCCTTCGTGGGACGCGATGCCTCGGGCAGCTTTGGCATCTGGCCCGGGCACGTGCGTTTGCTGACGGTGCTGGAGTTTGGTCTGGCGCGTTTTCGCTGTCTGGGTGGGGAATGGGAATACCTGGCGCTGCCTGGAGCGGTGGTGTATTTTGTCGCCGACGAGTTGTTCTTGAGTTGCCGTAGATTCTTCCGCGACCGGCAGCTTGCTGCCATCGAACGCGCGCTCGGGGCCGAACTGGCCCGAGAAGAACGCGAGCTCAAGGAACTTAAAACTTCTCTCAAGCGCATGGAGGAAGCCATGTTTAAACGTTTGCTGCGGCTCGGAGGCAGGCGGTGACTGTTCCCAAAGCACGCGACTGGCTCTTAGCGATCCGGCGCCAGGTACGCAGAATCAAGCGGGCAGAGGAGGAAGAGCGCACTCTTTTGGCGCAACTTACCTATCTTGGAACCGCCGGGTTGGTGCTGGCGCTTCCGGTCGTGGCCGGAGCGTACTTGGGGAATTGGCTCGACCGGCAGCTTTCCGGTTATTCCATGCGCTGGACGCTGAGCCTGATCTTCGTCGGCCTGGTGCTCGGGGGGGTCAACCTGTGGTTGTTGTTCAAAGAGGAGTGAAAAGTGGAAGGCGAAGGTATTTTCCCCACCGTGGTGCTGCGCTTAGGGCCGGTCGAGTTGACCGATACTTTGCTGACATCCTTGGGCTTGACGCTCGCGTTTTGGCTGGGCGGGATCGGTCTTTCCCGCCGCCTGCGCCTTAAGCCGGGTCCGATGCAGGCGGCGCTCGAGGGCATCGTGCTCGCGATGGAGGAGGCGATCTCCCAGGTGTTGCCGGCGCACGCGCAGCGGGTCGGGCCGTTCATCATGGGGTTGTGGTGGTTTCTGCTGGCGGCCAACTTGATCGGCTTGATTCCCGGCCTGCATTCGCCCACCCGGGATCTTTCCATCACCTCGGCCTTGGCGGTGCTCGTATTCTTGTCGGTGCATTGGTTCGGCATCCAAAGCGAGGGGATCCAAGGCTATCTTGGCCATTATCTCAAACCGTTTCCTTTCCTGCTCCCGTTCCATTTGGTCAGCGAGATCACCCGTACTGTGGCGCTGGCAGTGCGCCTGTTCGGCAACATGTTGAGCCTGGACCTGGTGGCTTTGATCGTATTGCTGTTGGCCGGCTTCTTGGTGCCGGTGCCGATCCTGATGCTCCATATCGTGGAAGCTTTGGTGCAGGCCTATATCTTCGGCATGCTGGCCTTGGTGTACATCGCCTCTGGGATGCACGCGCGCGAGCAACCCAAGGAGAGCGCAGCATGACCGGCGATATGACTTGGATCATCGTCGCCTCGACGGCGGCCTCGGCCTTGGGGATCGGGATCGGCGTCCTGGGGCCTGGGCTGGCGATGGGGCGGGCGATCGGTCAGGCCCTGGATGCGCTGGCGCGCCAGCCAGAAGCGGAGAAGTCCTTGCTGCGGATGCTATTCATCGGCTTGGCGATGATCGAATCGCTGGCGATCTACTGCCTAGTGATCGTGCTGATCATCCTGTTCCGCAATCCTCTGCTTGCCTACGTGGTGGGGCACTGATACGTGGCGCTGAACTGGTCCACCTTTGCCCTCGAAATCGTCAATTTTCTGGTCCTGGTCTGGTTGATCCAGCGTTACCTGTATCGGCCGGTGCGCCAGATCGTGGACCGGCGCCGCGAAGAGATCGAAACGCGCCTGAACGAGGCCCAGCGGCTTCGGCAGCAGGCCGAGGCGATGCAGCAGCGCTACGAGGCGCGGCTGGCGGAATGGGAGGCGGAGAAACGCCGCGCCTTAGAAAACCTGCAACAAGAACTCGAAGCCGAGCGCAAACACCGCCTTGAGTCCTTGGCTAAGGAGCTTGCTGCCGAGCGCCAAAAGGCAGAGGAATTGTGGGCGCGAGAGCAGCAAGACCGGGCGCGCCGCCTTGAAGAACAGGCCTTGGTCTTAGGGGCGGCCTTTATCGCCCGGCTTCTTGAGCGGTTGGCCGACCGCCATTTGCATCAGCGCTTGCTCGAGCTGTTGCAGGAGGATCTGGCGCGCTGGCCGGCCGAGCAGGTCATCAAGCTGCGTCAGACCTTCCAAGCCAACCCCACGCCGGTGACGGTGACCTCGGCTTTTGCCTTGGACGAAGACGAGCGCGATCGACTGAGTGCGGCTTTGCGCCAGCTTTTGGTAACCGAGCTTGGCTCTTTGCGCTTTGTTGTCGACCCGAAACTGCTCGCCGGCGTGAGGGTCAGCCTGGGCACCTACGTATTGCGTGCCAACCTGCAAGACGAACTCGAATTCTTTGCCCGGAGCCATGCGAGCCACGGCTGATCTGATCCATGCCCTTGCCAGGCAGCTTGAGGGTTACCGCTTTAGGCCGCGCCTGACCGAACAGGGGGAAGTGGTGTCGGTGGGGGACGGGATCGCCTGGATCCGGGGGCTGCCATCGGCGGCGCTGGACGATTTACTCGAATTCGAGGAGGGCAGCCGGGGGATGGTTTTCGATCTACGTACCGAGATGGTGGGGGCGATCCTTTTGGAGCAGAGTGACCGCTTGACTGCCGGCGCCACCGCCTGGCGCGCCGGCAGAACCTTGAGCATCCCGGTGGGGGATGCGCTGTTGGGCAGGGTGGTCGATCCTTTAGGCTATCCGCTCGATGGCCGGGAACCGCCCCTCTGCTCCTCGCGGCGGCCGCTGGATGCCCCTGCGCCACCGATCATCGCGCGGGATTTCGTTCGCCAGCCTTTGTATACTGGCTGCAAGATCATCGACTGCATGGTTCCCATTGGCCGCGGCCAACGCCAGCTTATCGTGGGCGATGGCGGGACCGGGCGCAGCGCCTTGGCGCTGGATGCGGTGATCCACCAACGCGGCCAAGGCGTGCTGTGCGTATACGTACTGATCGGCCAGAAACGCTCGAGCGTGGTCGCCGCCATCGAGACCCTGCGCCGCTACGGCGCGATGGAGTATACCGCCGTGGTGGTAGGCGAGGCGTTCGCCTTGCCGGGGTTGAAATATCTAGCCCCGATGGCCGGCTGCGCCATCGCCGAGTATTGGATGGAGCGCGGCCGCGACACCTTGGTGGTCTACGACGATTTGAGTACCCACGCCTATATTTATCGGGAATTGTCCCTGCTGCTGAACCGCCCGCCGGGGCGCGAGGCTTACCCGGGGGACATCTTTTCCCTCCACGCTCGCCTCTTGGAGCGCTCTACGCGACTTTCCCCCGACCGCGGTGGCGGTAGCATGACCGCGCTTGCTATCGTCGAGACCAAACAGGGCGAAATCGCCGCTTACATTCCCACCAACCTGATCTCGATCACCGACGGCCAAATTTACCTGGATCAAAAATTATTTGCCTCCGGTTTTCGCCCCGCCATCGACATCGGCAAGTCGGTCTCCCGAATCGGCGGCAAGGCTCAGCATCCCAAGATCCAGGCCGAAGCCGGAAGGATGAAGCTGGATTATCTGCAATTTTTGGAGCTGGAAGCTTTTACCCGGTTTGGCGCCAAACTGGAGGAGAGCGTCGCCAACAAGCTCCGCCGCGGCCGGCTGTTGCGCGAAATTTTGAAGCAAGACCGCCTGCATCCTGTGCCGGCCGAATTCGAGCTGGCCTGGCTGATCGCTTTCAACGAGGGCCTGTTCGATCGGCTCGAACCCACTCGGGTGCCTGCCTATTTGGCGCGGCTTGAAAAGGAGGTGGCTGCCTCGGGTTTGGGACTGGAAACCGAGCGCACGGTGTGGGTGGATAAGCTTAAAGTCTGGCTTGCATGAGGCGCCGCGAGATCGAAAGCCATCTGGCCGGATTGGGCGAGATCCGCGAGATCCTGGCGGCGATGAAGAACCTTTCCTTGACCGAAACGCACAAGCTTGTGCGTTTCATCGCCAGCCAGCGCCAGGCGACGGCGACCATCGAGCGGGCGGCGGCCGATTTTTTGTGCGCTTGGCCGGAGTGGCTGCCGGCGTCTCGCCCCCGGCAGGCGATTTTCCTGGTGATCGGTTCGGAACGGGGATTCTGCGGCGATTACAACGACCGGCTGGTAGCCGCCGTCGAGGCGCGCTGCCAAGAGCTAAGCTGTCAGGCGCGCTTGATTCCAGTAGGAAACAAGCTGGCGAGCCGGCTGGAAGGCGATGCGCGGGTGATCCGCTCCCTGGCCGGGGCGTCGGTGGCAGAGGAAGTGCCTGAGGTCCTACAGCAGGCGGTGGAAGTAATCGAACAGCTGGAGGCGGAGTTGCCGGAAGCCGCCTGGTTTGGCGTGCACCACAGCAGCGCCGGATTGCGGCTGAGTTCGCTGCTGCCGCCGTTCCAACACCTCCAGAGCCAAGCTTTACCGGGGGCGCTTTTCACCTATTTGGAGCCTGCTGCGCTGTTTTCTAAGTTGGTGGATCAATATCTGTTCGCGCTTTTGCACGCGATGTTTTTCGAGGCGCTGTTGGCCGAGCACCAGCGCCGTATTCAGCACCTGAGCGGGGCGATCGACCGGCTCGACGAGCGGTGCCGGAATCTCAAGATTCGCCGCAACGCCTTGCGCCAGGAGGAGATCATTGAGGAGATCGAAATGATCATGCTCAACGCGGACGCCGTGCTTGCCCGTAAATTCCCGCCTACATGAAAGCAGAAAATGGCCACACGGTCACCGCTTCGCCGGCTTGCACCGGTCCCCGCTCGTGCTCCAAGACGATGAAGCAATTGCCAAGGCTCATCGAACGCAGGATGCCAGAGCCTTGGCGGCCTGTGGTTCGCACTTGCCAGCGGCCGTCTGCGCCAAGGCCCAAAACGCCGCGTTGAAACTCAGTGCGGCCCGGCTTTTTGCTGAGCGGCTCCAAGGTAGTCGCGGTCAGAGTCGGAATCAGGGGAGGCTGGTCGGCGCCCACTTGGCGGTACAAGGCGGGGAGGACGAATTGGTAAAAAGTCACCAAGACCGCTACGGGGTTGCCGGGGAGCCCGAAAAACAGCGCGTCGCCGAGCCGGCCGAAGGCCAAAGGCCGGCCCGGTTTGATCGCCACCTTCCAAAAGCGAACGCTACCGAGCTCGGCCAGGACGCGCTTGGTGTAATCGGCCTCGCCCACCGACACTCCACCGGAGCTGATCACCACCTCGCAAGCGGCCGCCGCGGCGCGGAAAACCTGCGCAATTCTGCTTAAGTCGTCTGGGACGATGCCGTAATCCACGATCTCCAGCGGCAGCTTTTGCAGCGCGCCGATCAGGGAAAAACGGTTGCTGTCGTAGAGTTTGCCGGCCACATACGGGGCGCCCTGAGGGAGGAGTTCGTCGCCGGTGGAAAGCAGCGCCACTTTGGGCTTGCGCTTGACCGAAACTTCGCTCCTTCCCAGCGAGGCGATCAACCCAAGATCGGGGGGAAGGAGGAGTCTGCCTGGACGCAAGATCGTCTCGCCCTGGCGAATGTCTTCGCCGGCTTGACGCACGTTTTCCCCGCTTAGGTGGCCGCCTTTGACTTCGATCCAACCTCCTTCAGGAGCTTCTTCCACGTGCTCTTGCATGAGCACGGTGTCGGCCCCTTCCGGCAGGGGAGCGCCGGTCATGATGCGCACCGCCTGGCCGGCTGGAACCTTCCCTAAAAAAGGGTGACCTGCCCGTGCCTCGCCGATGACAGAAAGCCTCGCCGTCTGACCGGGTTGGGGGAGGTCGCCGGCGCGCACCGCGAAACCGTCTACGGCGGCGTTGGCAAAAGCAGGAACGTCCCTCGGGGAAACGATGGGCTCGGCCAAGATCCGGTGCAAGGCTTCTCTTAAGGGCAGTTTCTCGCTGCCGGCGATCGGCTGGACCTCCGCGAGGATTTGGCTTATGGCTGCGCTTACGGAGAGCGTGCCGGACTCAAAGCGATCGGTGCAGTCAGCCCGAAAGGCGGTGGACACCATAGGGTGAGAATCGTATCATGCAATTGAATAATAAGGCCGATTTTCTTTCCAGTCCAGTGTCCGTTTTTTTACAAGCGTTTTGCAGCGGGCGCTTGGGATTTCGTTAACTTGCTGTTTTTAGAGGCTTTTATTTTCTTGGCCCGAGGTTTGCCTAAATTTTTGCTATGGATGAACTAAAGCGCTTGATTCCTGAGCCTGAAACTTCCGTGTCGGGAAATTTCCCGTTGGAGGAGAGGCGCCGCCGGGTGCGCCGGCAGAGCAACGGCGTGGGCCGTCATCACTATCATAGCCGCAGACGTCTGGTTTACGGCTTGTGGGCGGCGCTCGCGATCCTGTTTTTGCTGCTGTTGGTGACCGCCATCAAGCTGAGCTTATACGCCAAGGAAGTAAACGATTTGACCCTACTGCAAGCCAAGCAAGAGCGCGAGCTGGAACGCCTGCGGCCGCGGTTGGCGCAGCTGGAAAGAGAATTAGCGGAGTTGGTCAAACAGCGCTTGCCGGGACTTTATCCGCTGGAGTTCGACAAGGTCATCCCGATCGACAAAGAATACGTTCAACACATCCTCTTTACCCGCATCGGCAAAGCAGAAGACCGCAACTACGAATTCAAGCTTACCTTGAGGAACGGCGATTTGACCGCGGTGCATCCCATCGTCCGGGTGATGTTCTTCGACCATTTGGGGATCCAGGTGGCCAGTGCTGCGGTTGGGGTCGACGACAAAGGCGTGCCGACCTTGGATGTGTTGGAACGGGGCGAGGTGCGTTCCTATGTCCAAGTGATCAGCTTACCGTCCGGCAAGGAAGCAAAATACTTTCGCATTGAAACGGATTTGCCTGCTTATCAAAAGCCCAGAACTTAAGCCGCCCGCCTAACCAGAAAAGGGAGTAAATTGCCCACGGCAGAGAGCTGGTCTGAGCTTAGGTAGAGAAGTTATAATTGCGATCTTCGGGGCATAGCGCAGCCTGGTAGCGCGCCTGCTTTGGGAGCAGGATGTCGGGGGTTCAAATCCCTCTGCCCCGACCAAGAAGCGCTCGTAGCTCAACCGGATAGAGCATCGGCCTTCTAAGCCGAGGGCTGCAGGTTCAAGTCCTGCCGAGCGCGCCAGTTCGATTTCCCTTCCCTTTTTGGAGACTTGTGTGGTTTTTACCCCCCGGATGCGCATCTTGGTTTTCTTGGCGCTTTTTTCAGGATGCGCCTTGCCTGTCGCGGCGGAGATCGTCGGCGGCGTGTTTACTTATACGGTCAAAAAAGACGACACTCTGCTTGGCATCGGCGCGCGCTTTGGCGTTGATGCCAAGCTCCTGGCGCGGGAGAACGGAATCGGCAAGGATGGGCTTATCTACGTTGGCCAGAAGCTCAAAATAGACAACCGGCACCTGGTGCCGGCTAGGCGTCAGGACGGCATCTTGATCAACATCCCGCAGCGCATGCTGTATCTCTTTCGCGACGGGAAGCTGGTGGCTCACTATCCGGTCGGTTTAGGCCGGCCTTCGTGGCCCACGCCGACCGGGCGCTTTGCCATCGCCAACAAGGCGATCAACAAGGACTGGGTCGTTCCCAAGTCGATCCAAGAAGAGATGCGCCGCGAGGGGCGGGTGGTTCGGACACGGGTGCCGCCCGGTCCAGACAACCCCTTGGGCAAGTACTGGATAGGGCTGACGGCGTCCGGTTACGGCATCCACAGCACCATTTACCCCATGAGTATCTATCAATTCCGCAGCCACGGCTGCATCCGCCTGCACCCCGACGATGCCGAGGCGCTTTTCCAGCAGGTCAAGGTAGGCGACAGCGTGGAGATCATCTACCGGCCGGTGATCGTCGAGCGCGATCCTGAAGGCAGGGTATGGCTGGAAGCCCACCGCGATGTTTATAATCGCGGGGTGGATCCGTGGCAGGCGTTTCTCCAAGCGGCCTACCGCCTGGAGCCGTTGCCCAAGTTTATTTGGGATCGGGTGCTCTTGGGACTAAAGCACAGCGAAGGGATCGCCAGACGCATTGATTCGTTCGAGCCCGATAAAAAGGAGGAGGAAGCAAATGAATCGACGTCAGTTTTTCAAGCTTGGATTGGGCGCGGGAGTTGCTTTGACTGCTGTTCCCGCGTGGGCGCTGGCGCCTGCGCGCAGCTTGACGCTCGTCAACCTGCACACCGGCGAATCTTTGCGCACCGTGTACTGGTTTAACGGGCGCTATCTCTCCGACTCGCTGCAGCGGCTCAATCATCTGCTTCGCGATCATCGGCGCAACGAGGTTTTCCCGATCAACGCCCGGCTGTTCGACTTGCTCTACGTGCTCAGCGCTCGGCTGGAGACGGCAAGGCCCATCGAGATCATTTCCGGCTACCGTTCCCCGGCCACCAACGCGATGCTGGCCGCTCATTCCGACCAAGTCGCCAAAACCAGCCTGCATACCTTTGGGATGGCGGTGGACATTCGCGTCCCAGGTCGCGAGCTTAAAGATGTGTATAAAACCGCGCTTAACCTTAGAGCGGGAGGCGTGGGTTACTATCCGGTCTCCAATTTTGTCCATGTGGACGTAGGGCGGGTTCGGACCTGGTGGGGGAGTTAACGGGTTTGCTATGATATTTGGAACTTTTCTTGAGGCCCTTGGGTCTTTTAGAAGAGCGTTAAGGGGGCGATCTGGTTTCGACGCGGATCGCAAAACCCAAGGAGCATGCCGAGGTGCAGGTACCTCGTAAAACCATCTGCAAACTCAATAGTTGCCAACGACGACAACTACTACGCACTCGCTGCTTAAAACCCAGTCGGGTGCCATCTGACCGGAGCCGTGCTTGTGCGTCCGGGTTTCAGGTGTCATAGCTCACAAGCTCGCGGCAAGGCGCGTCCGGCGCCGACCCGCTAAAACTTAACCGGACTCGCCGTTTGCATCCCTGCCGTTCGGGCGGCAAACGGTTAAAGCGATAGACCGGCTAAGCATGTAGAACCGAGGGCGGAGGATTCGCGGACGGGGGTTCGATTCCCCCCGCCTCCACCAAATACCCCAAGCCCGGAAACTCGCCGGGCTTTTTCATGCTCGCTAGCAAGGCGAGAACTTCCAGCTTCAAAAACGACAGCGGGCTTTAGCAAGTAAAATCTGAGCCTAGGGTGGATGCGCGGCGGCAAGGAACCCGCGTTCCTCCAACCGCTTCCAGTGGTAACCCTGATGCCCCTAGGTCGTGGGCATAGCGTATGCCGCCCTCACCGCTTATCGTGCGCGTTGAGTGCTTTTCTGTTTGACGCACCCGTAGACGAACAAACTGCCGAGTGCTCAACGTCACGCCGCCATGTGGCGGTCAATGACCGGCCGCATTTGCCCACACGGAGCTACGTGGAAAGGAGCTGTTCTAGAACGACCCGCTAAGCCTTTGGTTTAAGATGGGCCATGTAGGATTCGAACCTACGACCTACGGATTAAGAGTCCGCTGCTCTACCAGCTGAGCTAATGGCCCGGGGAGGAGGGGTGGGTGACCGGACTCGAACCGGCGACAACTGGAACCACAATCCAGGGCTCTACCAACTGAGCTACACCCACCGTTTGCAAAAATAAATTATATTTGCTTGGAAGCGAAAAACCAAGCTTTCGATTCTCCATGCCGCCCTTACATTATCTGGATCTGGCCGCAGGCGACGCCAATCGTACTTCGGATGAACCGGACCGGCAGTTTACTGTAGAGGCTCTGTCAATCCCTCAATTGCAGGCTATAGCCGGAGGGTTGGCGGCGCAGCCCGTATCTTCAAAAGCTTGCGCGGTGGCCGAGAAGATAGCCCAAGCGTTGGCGGCCCATCAGCGCGCTCTTCTCGCTCGACCGCCGGTTGGTTTTCCTTTGACGCCGGCGGCGAAAGAGCACGTGCAGGCGTGTGCGGACGCGTGGTGGGCTTTGGGCCAAACTTATGCCCGCTGGGGCTTTGCGCGAGCGCACGAGATAAATTTTTTGGCCCAAGCGATTGCCTGTCTGAGCCAGATCGTGCGCCTTTATGCGGTTTACCATTGTCGGCTGCCCAAAGGATTGTGGTTGGACTTGCACGCTCTGTTTCAACTGACCCAGCAGGCCACGCCTTTTAGAAATCGTGGACTTGGGCAGGCGTGGCGAAAGCGCGTCCATCCCCAAGCGGAATATTTAAGAGCCCAGCTTTTGGCCCTGGCTGACCCTTGCGGTCTGCTTCCGCACGAGGCGATCCTGCTCGATTCCTTGCTGGAAAAATGGGTCACCAAGGTGAAGCTCGCAGACGATGCAGAAGAAGGATGGCGGCTTGACGCAAACGTCGATGCGCCTGCGGTCTGGGGGGGCGCTGGGCGGAGCCGCCTGGATTGGACCGAACTTGCGGCCTTGTTTACCGAGTGCCGAGAATTTGCCGCGCCGCTTGAACGGTTTGCGCCCTGGCCGCAGCCGCTTGAGACGATTCCCTCCGGCCTGCTCGAGCGCTTGGAACGCTCTTGGTTCCATCCTCCGGTGGAGCCTGCAGGGTTGGCGGCGGACGCGGAGCTCGTCGTCGGATTTATCGAGATCTTTGCGCGCCTTAAAGGGGAAGGGAGCCAAGCGATTCGGGTAAGGGTTAGGGACAATCGGGCGGAGATTGGAGAAGCCCCCGCAGGCGGCCTGCAAGTGGGCGATCTGGTGGGCGTGTTTGCGCTAAACGGCGGTGATTTGCTCAGCTTGGCGAGGCTGGCTCGGCTGGAATGGTCAGAAACGGAGCAGGGGCTTTGCGTGTGGCTTGAGGCGATTCCAGGGAAGGGATTTGCCGTGGCTCTGCAACCTTTGGACCGGCTTCGGCAGCCGTGCGCCTACCAGCGGGGATTGTTGCTGGCCGATAAAGACCGGCTGGCGCTGCTGCTTGCCGAGCAGCCGCTGGCGGAGGGGACGGTGGTGCGCCTGCGGCGGGGGGGGAGGTTGTATCCGGTGCGGCTGGACGAACGCCGACACCTTGCCCGTGGGGTTTTACAGTGCCGTTGTGCCAGCGCCGCCGACCTCGTTCAGAAATAGTATTGCAGCTCTACTTGAATGTAATTTTCTTTGCGGAAGAAGAAACCGGCGTCTTTGGGGTCGGTGTTGACAAACCCGCGCATCTCCAGATACAGCTTCCAGTGCTCGCCGATGCGGCGGCTGGCCTCGACGTTGTAAGCGGTGGTGGCGGTGTCGAAGTCGACGATCGCCCCGGCCAGAAGTTCGGTGCTAGAGACGTCGTTCAAAGCCAGCCGCGTACCGACGAAGAGGTCTTTCTCAAACGGGATGAAATTGACCAAAGGCAGCCGGTCTTCCCGGTTATCGTAGAGAAATTCGGCGAGCAAGCCCAAGTCGGCGCCGGTTTCGAACACCCCGCTGAAGGTGTATTCCAAGCCGGCAGTCAGTTGCTGGAAGCTTTTGCCTTGCCCGGCGCGGTGGAAAGCTTCCAGCTTCCACAGCCAGTTGCCGGTCACGCCTTGGATGTCCAATCCCGCTTGGTCGATGAGTTCGTACACTGGAGTGAGCTTGGTCGGCCGAAATTGAGGGTAAAAGCCGATCCGGAACCTAGGCTCGCGGGTGACGCCGCGGAAATACACCAGCCCCACGTCCCAAGGGCCGAAGGTCTTGGCCCAGCGCAGGGCGAAATCGGGATGGGTGGAGTGGGCATTGCCAGGGTGCTCAGCCGAGGCGGTGATCGGCAGCGGCGGGCGCAGCCGGCCGTGTTTGCCCGGAAAGGTGCGCAGCCGCGATACCGGCAGATAAAACAGGCTTAAGTTTCCCAAGAGAGGGTCGGCGTAGTCCAGGCGCAGCATGGGTTGGCCGAGCTTGTCTTCGGTGTCGGAATTTTCGACCAGGTCGGTCTGGTTGATGATGTCGACCGTATGGCGGGATTCGGTCACGCCCCAGAATACCTTGTCGATGCCGGCGTGAAAGGTTAGGGGTCCATGGCGGACGCGGAAGACCAGCTCGCGTAGGTCAAAATGGGTGCGCCTAGGATCGTTTTGGTCGTAGCGCCAAAACGGTTGTAGCCTTAGCTCTTTGTGTCCCTCGTCCCAAGCGTGGCTGAATTCCGGTTGCAGATAGAAAGAGAAGTTGTGGTGGTAGTCCATGCCGCGGTCTTCGCCGCGATCGTGGAAGAAACGGTACTCGAGGCCGCTTTGGCCGCCGATCCGATCCAGCCAGGAGGTTTTAGGCGCGCGGGGCGTTTCCTCCGGCGTAAACAGCGGGGCCTCTTCCGCTGGGGGCGTTGGGGTTTCCTCCTCCGGCTGAAAGAGGGGGCTTTCTTCGGCGAACAATTCCTCGGCGGCCGGGTCGGCTTGCGCGGTCGCAGCGACGAGGCAAAGCAGCAGCAGGCGTTTCATGAGCTTGCCTAAATCCAAGGTTCACCTAAAGCATAGATCGGTTTTTACCGGGCGACGAGATTTGCCCGCGGTTCGGCTATAATGCAATTTTGCTTGCGGAGCCGAGCGATGTCTGATTCTAAGGCCGTTTTGGAGCAACTGCAGACCTTGCGCGATTTTATCCGCTACGGGGCCAGCCGCTTCAACGCCGCCGGCCTGGTCTTTGGCCACGGCACCGACAACGCCCTGGACGAGGCCGCCGCTTTGGTCCTGCACGCGCTGGATTTGCCTAACGATCTGCCGGATTTTTATCTGGAGGCGCGCCTTTTGGAAGAAGAAAAGCAAAAGGTATGGGAAATCCTCGAGCGCCGCATTGCTACCCGCCAACCCGCCGCCTATTTGACCCACAAGGCGTTCTTTTGCGGTTTGGAGTTTTACGTCGACGAGCGGGTGCTGGTGCCGCGCTCGCCTATCGCCGAGCTGATCGAGAGGCGGTTTTCCCCGTGGCTGGACGGCGTAGAAGTCCGGCGGATCTTAGATCTTTGCACCGGCTCCGGCTGCATCGCGATCGCCTGCGCGTACGCTTTCCCCGAAGCGGAGGTGGACGCGGTCGATATCTCCCCGGATGCGCTGGAGGTGGCTGAGGAAAACGTTTTGCGCCATGGGCTCCAGGATCGGGTACGGCTCGTTCAGTCGGACCTATACCAGCACGTTACCCACGACTACCAGCTCATCGTCAGCAACCCTCCTTACGTGAGCGAGGAAGAGTGGGAACGCCTGCCGCCTGAGTATAAGGCCGAACCGCGCATCGGGCTGGCAGGCGGTGCGGAAGGCTTAGACTGCGTGGAGCGCATTCTGCGCGGCGCTTCTAAACATTTGACCCCAGACGGCGTTCTGGTCGTGGAAGTCGGCGCCAGCGCGGAAGCCTTAGGCCGGCGCTATCCTGAAGTGCCCTTCGTGTGGTTGGAGTTCGCCCGCGGCGGCGAAGGGGTGTTCCTGTTGACCGCGGAAGAACTTCAGCGCCATTTTGGTTTTACCACTTAAGAAAGCTTATGGCAGGCAACTCGTTCGGCAAGCTGTTCGTCGTCACCACCTTTGGCGAGAGTCACGGGCCGGCTTTGGGGGCGATCGTGGACGGCTGCCCGCCGGGTTTGGAGTTGAGCGAGGCGGACATCCAGAAAGAACTCGATCGGCGCCGCCCGGGGAAGTCTCGCCACACCACCCAGCGGCGGGAGCCGGATCAGGTGAGAATTTTGTCCGGGGTGTTTGAAGGCAAGACCACCGGAACCCCCATCGGGCTGCTGATCGAGAACGTGGATGCGCGCTCTAAGGATTATGCCGAGATCGCCGACCGCTTCCGCCCCGGACACGCCGATTACGTTTACACCCAAAAGTATGGCCTGCGCGACTTTCGCGGCGGCGGCCGCTCCAGCGCCCGTGAAACCGCCATGCGGGTGGCGGCGGGGGCGATCGCCAAAAAATACCTGCGCGTGCGGTTGGGGGTGGAAATTCGCGGGTATCTGGCTCAGCTCGGCCCCATTCCGCTCGAGTTGGTCTCGTGGGAGGCGGTGGAAGAAAACCCGTTTTTCTGCCCGGATCCGGAGAAGGTACCGCAGCTGGAGCAGTTTATGGACGCGCTGCGCAAGTCGGGCGATTCGGCGGGAGCCAAAGTGACCGTGGTGGCGCGCAACGTCCCGCCGGGTTTGGGTGAGCCGGTCTTCGACCGCCTCGACGCGGCGCTTGCCCACGCGCTGATGAGCATCAACGCGGTCAAGGGCGTGGAGATCGGCGACGGTTTTGGCTGCGTGACCGCCAAGGGGAGCGAGTTTCGCGACGAAATGACCCCCGCCGGGTTCTTGAGCAATCACGCCGGCGGCATCTTAGGCGGCATTTCCTCAGGTCAAGATATTATCGCCCACATCGCCTTAAAGCCCACTTCCAGCCTACGCCTGCCGGCCCGCAGCATCGATATCCACGGCCAACCGGTGGAGGTGATCACCAAAGGGCGCCACGATCCGTGCGTGGGGATCCGTGCCGTGCCTATCGCCGAAGCGATGGTGGCGTTGGTGCTGATGGATCACTATTTGCGCCACCGCGCCCAGAACGGGGACGTCGTTCCACCGCTTGCCCCTATCCCCGCCTCTGTTTGAGCGTTGACCTTTGCCCTACTGGCGTTTGGGAGCGTTTTACTTTTGCTATTTTGCTAGCCTAGGGGCGATTTTGCCTTACTTGGGCTTGTATCTTAAGGCCCAGGGGCTGAGTGCCCAAGAGATCGGCGCGGTGTTGGGACTGCTTGCGGCGACCAAGGTGGTCTCACCGCTTCTGCTTGGGTTTGTGGCCGACCGCTCGGGGCGGCGGGTGGCGTGGGTGCGTCTCGCCTGTTTGTTAGCCGCCGTGTTGTTCTTGCTCGTCTTTAGGGTGTCTGGGTATTTGGGGTGGCTCGCGGTGACTTTGGCTTTTGGGATGCCCTGGAGCGCGGCCCTGTCGCAGTTTGAGGCGATCACTTTGGCCCACCTTGGCGGCGCGAGCGAGCGCTATCCCTGGATCCGGCTGTGGGGGTCGCTCGGCTTCATCGCGGCGGTCGTCGGGCTCGGGATAGGGATCGATCGGTTTGGCATCGAGCCTTTGCCTAAGGTGCTCGCGGCCCTTTTGGGGCTGATCTGGCTTTGCGTGCAGCTTGTGCCGGAGCCGGCGGAGCGTGGGGGCGATCGTTCCCGCTTTACCTCTTGGCGTCACGCGCTTTGGCGGCGCCAGGTCGTCGCTTTTCTGCTGGCGGTGTTTTTGGTCCAGGTCGCGCACGGCCCGTACTATGCGTTTTATTCCATCTATCTGGAAGCCAACGGTTATTCCGGCGCGATCACCGGGATGCTGTGGAGCCTGGGCGTGGTCGCCGAGATCGTTTTGTTTATGGGCTTCCCGTTCCTGCTGCGCGCGGTTTCCTTACGCGCGCTGTGGCTTGGGGCGATGCTCTTGGGAGCGGTGCGGTGGTCGATCATCGCGTTTGGCGCACGGCGGCTCGAGCTTCTGGTTGCCGCCCAGGGGTTGCATGCGGCCACGTTCGCGGTCAACCACGCGGTGGCGATGCAGTTGGTACGGGATTATTTTGGTGCCCGCCATCAGGGCAAGGGACAAGCCCTCTACAGCAGCCTAAGCTTTGGTCTCGGCGGCATGGTGGGAAGTTACTTGGCCGGCGCTTGCTGGGAGAGCGCCGGCGCGCGCTGGGTCTTTGGCGCCGCCGCGGGGATCAGCTTGCTGGCCTTCGGGATCGCCGGTTTGGTCAGGGCGCGTTGAGCCCAAAATGCACCGCGATGCTGGCGAGGTAGCCGGCGACGATGAGCGGCGCCCAGCGCAAATGAAACAGCGAGGTGTAGAACTCCCGCGCCTGGCCGAGCAGGGCCACCCCGGCGGCCGATCCTACCGCGAGCATCGAGCCGCCGACCCCGGCGGTGAGCGTGACCAGCTGCCATTGGTAAACGTCCATCTTCGGTTCCATGTGCAGCACCGCGAGCATCACCGGGACGTTGTCGACCACGGCGGACAGAAAGCCGACCAAAATATTGGCCACAGTGGGTCCCATGCCCTGGTAAAACCAGTGGGAGGCCAAAGTCAAATAGCCCAGATAGCGCAGCCCCCCCACGGCAAACACCACGCCGAAGAAAAACAGCAAGGTGTCCCACTCCACCTCCCGAATCTGGTGGAAGATGTCCATGCTCGACGCGCGGGTGCGGCGTTCGAGCAGATAGGCGTAGAACATCAGGCACGCAAGACCGGTCATCATCCCCAGATAAGCGGGCAGGTCAAACAGCTGTTCGTACAAGATAGCGATCGCGATGGTCAGGAAAAACAGGCCTAAAATCGTCCAGGCGCCCGGTTTGAGCGTGATCGCCTCCTGCTCGGCCAGACGCGAGGTTCCTTTGGGGATGGCAAACTGCAGCCCGAGCGCAGGGACCAGGAAATTGACCACGGCGGGCAAAAACAGCGGGAAAAATTGCAAGGCGCTGAGTCGGTGATCCTGCCAGACCATCAGGCTGGTGATGTCGCCGAACGGGCTGCACGCCCCCCCGGCATTCGCAGCGATTACGGCGAGCAGACAAGAAGCGGCGACAAAGCGCGGATTATCGCGACCGACGGTCAGAACCACCGTACCCACGATCAGGGCGGTGGTGAGGTTATTTACCACTGTGGAAAGGCAAAAAGTCACGCCCCCCATCACCCAAAACAGCTGGCGATAGCCTAAGCGGTGCCGGATGAGCCAGGCGCATAAGGCTTTAAACAGGCGGCGTTCGTCTAGGGCATTGATGAAGGTGGTCGATACCAAAAGGAAGAGGAACAATTCCGCGTATTCCACCAACTCCGAGCGCAAGATCCGGCGGGACTGCTCAGGCGGAATTCCCAACTGACGATCCAATAGAGAAATCCCGATCCAGATAAGGGCGGCGGCGAGCAACATCGGTTTGGACTTGTGCAGGTCGATGACCTCCTCCAGCATGACCGCGAGGTAGGCGGCTGCAAACAGACCCAAGCACACGAGGGCCACAGGATGGCCGGTCAAATCGGCGGGAAGCGTCTGGGCCGCGGCTACGGTGGGTAAACCTAAGCAAATCAAACCCAATAAAGCGTAGGGCATGCTTTATCCTTGCCGTTTGAAACAAATGGCACTCCATTATAGGAATCTTCCGCTTTGGGGCAAACGCGCTCGGCTGCATTATTCATGCGATTGTAAGATAATAATTAATTTATGTTTGGAGGCTGGCGTTGATTCATGCATGAAAAAAAGAACAGTTACACGCGGGAAGATTTGCTGGCGTGCGCGCACGGCAAATTGTTCGGACCGGGGAACGCGAGACTGCCGCTGCCGCCGATGTTGATGTTTGACCGGATCACCTACATCAGCGACCGCGGCGGGCGCTACGGAAAAGGGGAGATCGTCGCTGAGCTCGACCTCAAACCGGACCTGTGGTTTTTTCAATGCCACTTTGAGGGCGATCCGGTCATGCCTGGGTGCCTTGGGTTGGACGCGATGTGGCAGCTTGTAGGGTTTTTCTTGGGCTGGATGCAGGCGCCGGGACGCGGGCGGGCGCTTGGATGCGGCGAGGTCAAATTCCGCGGTCAGGTGCTGCCTAGCCACAAGCAGGTGGTTTATCGAGTCGATTTGAAGCGCGTTATCCTGCGCCAGCTGGTGATGGGTATTGCCGATGCGACGCTGGAGTGCGATGGCAAGACGATTTACGAAGCCAGCGATCTGCGCGTCGGCTTGTTCACCTCGGTCGATGCCTTCTAGGGGAGCAAGGCTATGAGGCGGGTAGTAATTACCGGAATCGGGATCGTTTCCAGCATCGGCAACGACAAAGAAGAAGTCCTCGCTTCCCTGCGCGCGGGCCGAAGCGGCATCCGGTATTCGGAAGAGTACCGGGATTTGGGCCTGCGCAGCCAGGTCTATGGGCCGATCCGGCTCGATCCGGCCGAGCTCATCGACCGCAGGATTTATCGTTTCATGGGGGAAGGGGCGGCGTACAACTACTTGGCCATGCAACAAGCGATCGCCGATGCGGGCTTGAGCGAAGCCGAGGTTTCCAACGAACGGGTGGGAATCGTGATGGGCTCGGGCGGGCCGTCCACCAAAGACATCGTGGAAGCGGCCGATCTGCTGCGCGCCAAAGGTATCAAGAAGGTGGGGCCGTACCGGGTGCCGCGGGTGATGTCCAGCACCCATTCGGCCTGTCTTGCGATTCCGTTTAAGATCAAAGGGGTCAATTATTCGATCAGCTCGGCGTGCTCCACCAGCGCTCACTGCATCGGCCATGGGGTTGAGTTGATCCAAATGGGAAAACAAGACCGAGTGTTCGCCGGCGGCGGCGAGATGGTCGATTGGACCTTGACCATGCATTTCGACGCCATGGGGGCCTTGTCGAGCAAGTACAACGACCGGCCCGAAGTCGCCTCGCGTCCTTTCGATGAAGATCGCGATGGATTTGTGATCTCAGGCGGGGCGGGGGTAGTGGTATTGGAAGCGCTGGAGCTGGCCTTGGCGCGGGGGGCAAAGATCTACGCCGAGGTGGTCGGGTATGGGGCCACTTCCGACGGCTACGACATGGTCCAGCCTTCGGGCGAGGGCGCGGTGCGCTGCATGCGCCAGGCTTTAGCGACGGTGGAAGGCCAAGTAGACTACATCAACGCCCACGGCACCTCCACGCCGGTCGGCGACATCAAAGAATTGGAAGCGATCCGCGAGGTGTTTGGCGAGGACATTCCGCCGATCAGCTCGACCAAGTCTTTGACCGGGCATGCCTTAGGCGGAGCCGGGGTGATGGAGGCGATCTATTGCCTGTTGATGATGGAGCACCGTTTCATCGCCGCTTCGGCCAACATCGAGCGGCTCGATCCGCAAGCCGAGGGTTTTCCCATCGTGCGCGAGCGGATCGATCACGTGGAGTTAAACACCGTGATGTCCAACAGCTTTGGCTTTGGCGGCACCAACGCCAGCCTGGTGCTGAGGCGCTACCCCAACTGATGAGCCACGCGATTAAGCTCAAGACCGAGCGTTACGAATTCAACAAACTCAAAAAGCGCTTGCGCCGCCAGGTGGGGCAGGCGATTGCCGACTACCGCATGATCGAAGACGGCGACCGGGTCATGGTGTGCGTCTCCGGCGGCAAAGATTCTTTGACTCTGCTCGATTTGCTGTTGCAGCTTCAAGCCATCGCTCCGGTGCGCTTTGAGGTGGTGGCGGTCAACCTCGATCAAGGACAACCTGGGTTCCCTAAGGAAGTTCTGCCGCGCTATTTTGACCAGCTTAAAGTGCCTTACCATATTCTCGAGCGCGACACCTACCGCGTGGTCAAGGAGCTCATCCCGGAGGGCAAGACCACCTGCGGCCTGTGCTCCCGATTGCGGCGTGGGATCCTGTACGGTTTTGCCGAGGCGCACGGCTTTACCAAGATCGCCCTAGGCCATCACTTGGACGACATCGTCGAGACGTTTTTTTTGAACCTGTTCTACGGCGGGCGCTTAAAAGCCATGCCGCCTAAGCTCCTGAGCGACGACCAAAAGCACATCCTTATTCGCCCTTTGGCCTATTGCCGCGAGGCCGACATCGCCGAATACGCCAGGCAAAGGGCGTTTCCTATCGTTCCCTGCACGCTGTGCGGCTCGCAGAACCTAAAGCGCCAGGCAGTCAAGCTCATGCTGCGCGAGTGGGAAAAGCGCCATCCCGGCCGCACTCAAACTATTTTCCGCGCCTTGCAGAACGTCTCGCCTTCGCAGCTGGCCGACCTTAAACTGTTTGATTTTGCGGGGCTTGAAGCGCAAAGAGTAACGCCGTGCTAGTCACTTTTACCGATTTTGGCCCCTTTGGGCCGTACCTCGGCGAGATGATCGCGGTGCTCAAGCGGACTGCGCCGGGGGTGGAGGTTATCGATCTCATCAACGACGCCCCAAGCCAGGATCCGGTCCGTAGCGGCTATCTGCTCGCGGCGCTGGCGCGGGCCTGGCCTTCGGGCACGGTCTTTGTATGCGTGGTCGATCCGGGGGTGGGAACGGCGCGTCTGCCGGTGGCGCTGCAGGCCGATGGCAAATGGTTTGTCGGCCCGGACAACGGTTTGCTCAATTCGGTGGCGGTGCAAAGCCGCGGCTGGGAGTGGTACCGCATCGTCTGGCAACCTAAGGAATTGTCGGCCAGCTTCCACGGCCGCGATCTGTTCGCGCCGGTGGCGGCTTGGCTGGCGACCGGTCGGCGCGTAGGGATCCTTGAAGCCTGGCCGGGTCCGGACCTTCGCGCGTGGCCTGCGGAACGCGCCGAAATCATCTATTTCGACGTTTACGGCAACGCCATCACCGGCCTGAAGTTCCAGCCCTCCCTTAAGGGGCGAAGGTTGCGCTGCGGGGGGATCGCTTTGCCTTACGCGCGGACCTTTGGCGAGGCGGCCAAGGGCGAGGCATTTTGGTACGGCAACTCGATGGGGCTGGTCGAGATCGCTGTTAACCAAGGCAGCGCCGCGCGTCAGCTTGGGCTGAGCGTGGGCCAAGCCGTGGATTGGGCGTAACTTATAACCGGCGTCTTGCCAAGGCGCGCAGGCCAAAAGCGGCCGCCCAAACCAACAGCGTCGAAGCGAGCGGGGCGAGCGCGAGGTGAATTAACTTTAGGCGGTTGCCTAGGGCCTCGACTTCCTGATTGTACTGGTACATTAGCTGCCGCAACTCGGCACGCAGGCGCAGGCGCTCCTGGAGCGCGGCCGGGTCTTGACGATCGTGCAGTTTGTGTTCGGCGTCGGCAAGCTGAGCGCGCAAGGCCTCGAGTTTGGCCTGAAAGCGAGTTTCGGCCTGCCGGCGCAGCGCCTCGACGCGGGTGAGGGGGCGAAGATATTGGCCGCGGCCGCGGATCGCTATGAGTTCCGGGTGGCCGGTGAGGTAATCGACAGCGCTCAGCAAAAACGCGCCGTTGTCGCTCAAGGCCTGAAGCTCGCGCTCGCCGTCCGGCCCGGTCTGCGCTTTGACCCACAAGCGATCGGTCAGAAAGTCGCTGTCGCCGACCACGATCAGCCGGCTCAAAGCTTGGGATTGGCGCAGGTGGGAGCCGGAGGCGGCCCCGGGCGGGGGGCCTTCGGCAAACGCCGAAGCAAAGCGCCCTTCGATCCGCGCGGCCAAAGTAAGCGGCCGGCCTTGGGCTTGAAACGCCTCGTTCAGGATGGCCGGATCGAACAAGTAATCCAAAGCCACGGTCGGCATCTCCATGGCCTGATCTGAGGAGCGCGCCAAGGGCACGAAAGCAATGCCCGGGTTTAACGGCCAAAGCGCGCCGGCGGAAGAAAACACCAGCTTATCCAGGCTCGCCAAGATCGCCTCGTCGCTCAGTGCTTCCCGGTCTAGGCTCAATAAACCCAAGTGGCGGGACGGCGGGCGCCCGGCGGCGACGGTGACCGGGGTCGCATAGCGCGCATCGGCGACAAAGCGATCGGTGCGGTGTTCAAAGCCCCAGGCGCGAAACAGGCGATTTAGGTCCGAAGATTTACTCACGTTCGGCGCGACGAAGCGCGGCGGGCCGTCCAGCTCCGCGTACGGGTCGACGAAGATCAACGCCGGGCGGCCGCGCAGCACGAACTGATCGATGGCATACAGACTCGCCTCGGCCAGCGCTTTGGGGTGGATCAGCACCAAGAGCTCGGTGTCCTCAGGGATGGTCTGGAAATCCTTGTCCAGCCAGGTGAGGGAGGCCCCGCGGGCCAGCGCCTCCACGGCCGCCCAGGGCGGCTGCGGCGCTTGGTTCCAAGGATTGATCCCACCGCGCAGCAGCAGGTTGGGTTCGGCGTACAAGGCGATGCGCGGCGGATGGTCGCGGCTCACCTGGGCGATGAGTTCGCTTATGTCGTATTCTAGATAGCGCTCGCGTTCCTGATTAAAGAACGGAATCGCGGCGCGCCTGCCTGAGCTTTCCGCCACCAGCCCGAAGTAGATTTCGGGAACTTCCGGGTGCAAACGCACGCCTTTAAGGCCGCGTTCGGCCGCCCGGTCTTCGGCTTCAGAAAAGGGCTCGACCTCGATGCGCTGCAGGCGGATCCGGCCGCTTGCGGCGTACTCTTTGAGCAGGTCGAAGACCCGGCGCGCGTAAGCGCGGACTGCCGGGAGATCTTTAGCCGCGCGCGCAGAGAAATAAAATTCCAAGCGGACCGGCGGGTTGAGCTTGGCGAGCAGCTGCCGCGTGGCGGGCGAGAGGGTATAGAGTTGGCCTTCGGTCCAATCCAGGTGGAAGTTCGGCAGGGCAGCGGTGGCCTGTGCGCCTAGCAGGCTGGCCAGGGCAGCCCAAAGCAGGCGCGGGCGCCTAAAGCTGCGGGCGCGGTCGATGAGGTAGGCGCAGGCCAAAAGCCACGCGGCGATCGTCAAGGCGAAGAATCCCAAATCGCGCAGCGCCACCGTCCCTCGCGCCAGAGAATAAAAATGCGCGGGGAAGCTCAAAGCCGCCACCTGATCGATTAGGCCTGCAGGCGCCCAGGGCAGGAACATCGCCAATACGGCCGGCGTGCCGGCGGCGGTTAAAATGAAGCCGACCGCGGCGGTGACCACAAAGGCAATGGTTTGGCTCGTCGTGGCCGCCGAAATCGCCTCGCCCACGGCAAGATAAGCCCCTGCCATCAGCCAGCTGCCAAGATAAGCCGCGGCGATGGCGCCGTTGTCGGGATCGCCCAGCCAATTGACGGTAACCCATAAAGGGAAAGTGAGCGCCAGCGCCAAGCCCACGAACCCCCACGCCGCCAGGAATTTGGCGATCACGGTTTCTCCCAAGCTCACCGGTAAAGTGATAAGCAGTTCCTGCGTCCCCAAACGGCGCTCCTCGGCCCACAGGCGCATGGCGACGGCCGGCGCGAAGAACAAATACAGCCAGGGGTGGTAGTCGAAGAACGGAGCCAGATCGGCCTGGCCGCGCTCGTAGAAGCCGCCGACGAAGAAGGTCAGGATCCCGCACAGGACCTGAAACACAAACAGAAACACGTACGCCAAAGGGGTGGCGAAATACGCCGCCAATTCGCGCCGGCAGAGAATCCAGAGCGTCCGCATCAGGCCGTGCCCTGGACTTGAAAAAACAACGGCTTAAGCCCCCCAGCAGGAATCTCGGCAAGCAAGGCTTGTTTGCGGATCCGGCCTTGCGCCAAAATCACCACCCGGTCGCAGATCGCTTCCACCTCCTCCAGCAAGTGCGTGGAGAGCAAGATCGCGCAGTGTCCTTGGGATTTGAGCAGATTGAGGACCTGAGCGCGCTGGATGGGGTCAAGGCCGTCGGTGGGCTCGTCTAAAATCAGGGCGGGAGGACGGTGAAGGAGCGCCTGGGCGAGAGCGACGCGCCGCTTAAAACCTTTGGACAGGCGCTCGATGGGAAGGTCGAGGACGGCGCCGAGCTCAAGCTGCTCCACGACCTCGCAGAGCGCCGAACGCTTTGCTTCGCCACGCAGACCACGCACTTTAGCGATGAAGTCGAGAAACTCACAGCAGCGCATCTCGCCGTACAAAGGCGCGCCTTCGGGCAGATACCCGAAGTGACGTTTGGCAAGGCGCGGCGCGCGTTGCACGCTGTAGCCGCAGATCTGCGCCTGCCCACCGTCTGGGCGCAAAAACCCGGTGATCATGCGCAAGGTAGTGGTCTTGCCGGCGCCGTTGGGGCCTAAAAAGCCCAGGATTTCTCCCGGACGCACGCACAACGAGACGCCCTCGACGATCGGCGTGGCGCCAAGGCGCTTGGTCAAGCCTTCGGCCTGGATCATCGCTTGAGTACGTTCAAGATTTCCCCGCGGGGAATTTCCACGGCGTGCGCCTCGCGGCGGTGCCGGTATTCGACCCGGCCGGCGGCGAGCAGGCGTTCGGACAAAACCACCCGGTGGGGAATGCCGATCAGCTCCATGTCGGCAAAGCTCACCCCCGCGCGGACCGGGCGGTCGTCGAACAGGACCTCAAAACCGGCCTGGGTGAGCTCCTGATAAAGGGCTTCGGCGGCTTCCCTAAGGCGCGCTGACTGGTGCATCTGGATCGGCACCAGCGCGACCTGGAACGGGGCGATCGCCTCTGGCCAGATAATGCCGCGTTCGTCGTGGTTTTGCTCGATGGCGGCGGCGACCACGCGCGTGATGCCGATGCCGTAGCAGCCCATGACCAAGAACTCCTCGCGCCCGTTTTCATCCAGGATGGTGGCGCCCAAGGCCTCGGAGTATTTGGTGCCGAGCTGGAAGATGTGGCCGACCTCGATGCCGCGGCGGATTTTCAGCGTGCCTTGGCCGTCGGGGCTTTTGTCGCCTTCGACCACGTAGCGCAGGTCCGCCGTCTCCGGCACCGGCAGATCGCGCTCCCAGTTGACTCCCTGATAGTGCTTGCCGTCTTGGTTGGCGCCGCAGACAAAATCGGCCACCACCGCCGCGCTGCGGTCGCACAATATCGGGATGTCCAGACCCAGCGGCCCCAAAGACCCCGGGCCGCAGCCGATCGCCGCGCGGATCTCGGCCTCAGAGGCAAATTCCAGCGGGGCTTTGAGCTTTGGATGTTTGGCGGCCTTGATCGGGTTGAGTTGGTGGTCGCCGCGCAGCACCAAAGCGACCAACTCGCCTTCTTTACCCTTGACGATCAAGGTCTTGAGCACGCGCTCAGGTTCTACTTTGAGGAAGCGGCTGACCTCCTCGACGGTGTGCTGGCCGGGGGTATCCACCAGCGCCAGAGGAGCCGATGGAGGCGGGCGCCGGTCGACGGGAGGCAAGGCTTCCGCCAGCTCCACGTTGGCGGCGTAGTCGCTCGCCGTGGAGAAGGCGATGGCGTCCTCGCCAGTGTCGGCCAGGACGTGGAATTCGTGGGAAAGGTTGCCGCCGATGGCGCCCGTATCGGCGAGCACGGCGCGAAACTCCAGCCCTAAGCGGGTGAAAATCCGACTGTAGGCGGCGTGCATAGCCTGGTAAGTCTGCGCCAGCGACTCGAAGTCGCGATGGAAAGAATAGGCGTCCTTCATGATAAACTCGCGCGCGCGCATCACGCCAAAACGCGGGCGAATTTCGTCGCGGAATTTGGTCTGAATCTGGTAGAAATTGACCGGCAGCTGTTTGTAGCTTTTAATCTCTGTGCGCACCAGATCGGTGATGATCTCTTCGTGGGTGGGGCCTAGGCAAAACTCTCGCTCGTGGCGGTCTTTGAGGCGGATCAACTCCGGCCCGTATTGCTCGAGGCGCCCCGACTCGCGCCACAATTCGGCTGGCTGCAGCGCCGGCATCAAAAGTTCCAAAGCGCCGGCGCGGTCCATTTCCTCGCGCACGATGCGTTCGACCTTTCGCAGCACCCTCAAGCCCAGCGGCAGCCAGGTGTACAGGCCAGAAGCCAGTTTGCGGATGAGGCCTGCGCGCAGCATCAAGCGGTGGCTGACGATCTCGGCCTCGGTGGGGGTTTCTTTGAGCGTGTGCAAAGGAAATTGACTGGTGCGCATTACGCCGTTTGCCTCTTGCTAAATAAAAATATTTTAACCTGAATGGATTACTTTGCAGCCTCTTTGCGCGCCGCGCTCGGTCTGATCTTTTCCGGAGACGCCCAAGTCTGGCAAATCGTTTTGACTTCGCTTGCGATCTCTTTGAGTGCCGTGGGGCTGGCGGGGTTATTTGCAGTCCCCTTAGGCGGGGCGCTTGGGATGGGGGAATTTGCCGGCAAGCGCTTTCTGGAGCAATTTTTGGGCAGCCTGACGGCGCTGCCTACGGTGGTGGTGGGGTTGTTCTTGTACGGCTTGTTCAGTCGCCGCGGTCCCTTGGGCGAGTGGGGGCTGCTGTATACCCCGGCGGCGGTGGCGATCGGCCAAGCCGTTTTGGTGCTGCCGCTGATCGTGCATCTGGTCAGCACGGCTGTCCAAAGCGCCGACCCGCGCCTTGGGCTCACGCTGACCAGCCTGGGTGCCGGTCGTTGCCAACGGCTTAAGTGGACTTTATGGGAAACCCGCGTCGGCGTCGCCGTGGCCCTGGTGACCGGTTTTGGTCGGGCGATCGGCGAGGTGGGGATAGCGATGATGCTGGGCGGCAACATCCAGGGTTTGACCCGTACCTTAACCACCGCCATCGCGCTCGAGACCAGCAAAGGAGAATTCGAATTGGGGCTGGCGCTGGGCTTGATCCTGTTGGCGGTGGCGTTTCTAGTCAACGGTTTGTTGACCTGGCTGCGGAGGCAAAGTTGAGCGCTTTGTACGAGTTGCAAGGGGTGGTTCAGCGCTACCGCGGGCAGGCGGTGTTGACCATCCCCGAACTTGTTATCCCTCGCGGCAGGTGGACGGCGCTGGTGGGAGCCAACGGGGCCGGCAAGAGCACCCTGCTGCGTCTTTTGGCGCTGGTGGAGCAGCCCAGCGAGGGAGAAATCCGCTTTGCCGGAGTCCGCGCGCGGGAAGTCGGTCGCGCGCTTCGCCGGCGTATCGGTTGGGTGATGCAGCAGCCTTATCTGCTGCAAGGCTCGGCCTTGGACAACGTCCTGTTGGGGTTGAAGCTGCACGGGGTAGAGCGCCGCTTGCGCCGGAGGTTGGCTCTGGCAGCGCTGGAGGAAGTGGGGTTTGGCACCGACCCCGAACAACCGGCGGCGCAGCTTTCAGGCGGTCAGCGCCAGCTGGTGGCCTTGGCCCGTTGTCTGGCGCTTAAGCCTGAGGTGCTGCTCCTGGACGAGCCTTTCAACCATCTGGACGTGGAAGCGCGCAGGCGGCTCGAAGGGTTGCTGTTGCGCTTGGTCCGCGAACAAGGAATCAGCCTGGTGATCAGCAGCCACGATCGCTCTTTCGCCCTGGCCGATGAGGTCGTCGCTTTGGCAGGCGGCCGTCCGGTCACCGCGCCGCTTACGAACGCGGTGGCCAAAAATTTTTATTCGTAAGCGCGCTGTTCGCGCTCGCTGCCTAGGACTTTGGGCGTATTTTGGGTCAATTGCTGGACCATGGCGTCCCAGGACGAGTACTTAGCAAAGCGTTTGTCGCCTTTGGCGATGCGGGCGTTGACTTCTTCGCGGGCGAGGGCGATGATTTCCTCGGCGGTTTTGCCGTCTACGGTTTTTAAGAACGCCGCTTCTCCTCCTTCCTCAGTCTTGATTTGCTGGAGGGTGCCAAAAGCGATCTGAAACGCCAGGCGCTGGGAATCGTCGCGGATATAATTCTTCACGATGCGCGCGGATTGATAGGCGCTTTTTAAGGAAGAGGCGTGGATTTCGCGACTTCCAGAGCAGGTGACGGGAAGCACGAAAAGCACGGCCAGTAGGGCTAGGAGAACAAAACCCGCTTTCATTTTCGCCAACCTCTTTAATTGAAAAAATCGTGCAATTATATTGCAACAAGAGGACTCATTTCGTCGAACTTTGGGTTAAAACGCATGGAACAAGTATTGACCGACCAACAGCTGAACGAATTCAGACGATTGCTCAAAGAGCGCTACCGCGCCTTGCGGGAGGAGATAAGAGCTGAGCTTTTGCGCAGCGACGAGGAGCAATACCTGGAGCTGGCTGGACGAGTCCACGACGTGGAAGAGCAGGCGATGGCCGATCTTTTGGTGGACCTCAATCTGGCGAGCATCGACCGCCACATCCAAGAAATCCGCGACATCGACGCGGCCTTGATCCGCATCGCCGAAGGCAGTTACGGGATCTGCAGCGACTGCGAGCGGCCGATCGAAATCGAGCGGCTGAAAGCGTATCCGACCGCCAAGCGTTGTCGTGCGTGCCAGGAAAATTACGAAAGAACCCACTTAGGCCCTGGCTCGCCTAGCCTTTAAATATTTTTGCGCCGATGCCGCCGGATTTTTCCGCTTTGCCTTCTGCGCTTCGCCAGTCGGCTGAGATCTCTTGGGGGCAATTTTTGGAGGCGGCTTCCCAGGCCGGGATAAACGTCCCGGAAGACGCGCCGGTACTGGCGAGCGCCCCCTTGGTGTTTGCGGTCAGCCGCTTTGTCGCCGAGCAGTGCGCGAGGCGCCCCAAGGTGTTTGCGGAACTGGTCGCCGGCGGCGATCTTAAGGCGCCTGGGCGGGCGGGGAAATACCTTGGGGAGCTTACCGCGACGCTCGAGGAGGTTACGGAATTTACCGAGCTGCAAAGGCGCTTGCGCCAGTACCGTAACCGCGAGATGGTGCGTATCGCCTGGCGCGACATCGCCGGCTGGGCGCCTATCGAGGATACCTTGTGCGAGCTTTCCTTGCTGGCTGAGGCTTGCCTGCAGGCGGCGCTCAAGTGGCTGTTCCGGCGGGCGTGTTCGCGCTTTGGCACGCCCTGCGGCCCGGACGGGCGGCCGCAGTATCCGGTGGTGTTGGGGATGGGCAAGCTCGGGGGTTGGGAGCTCAATTTTTCCTCCGACGTCGATCTGATCTTTGCTTTCGAGCACGACGGCCGCTTGGCGGAGCGTTCTGGGCTCAGTTACCAGGAGTTTTACCTGCGCCTGTGCCGGGACCTGATCAAAGCGCTGCACGCCCCGACCGAAGACGGGTTTGTGTTCCGCATCGATACTCGGCTGCGCCCGTTCGGCGACAGCGGCCCCTTGGTGCTCAGCTTCGAGGCGATGGACATCTACTACCAATCCCAGGGCCGGGACTGGGAGCGCTACGCCATGATCAAAGCCCGGCCGGTGGCCGGCGACTTGGAGGCCGGAGCGCGCCTGGTCGAGAGCCTCAAGCCTTTCGTTTATCGCCGCTATCTCGACTACGGGGCGTTGGGAGCGCTGCGCGAGCTCAAGCGCAAGATCATGGAGGAATTGAAACGCCGCGACCGCCTCGACGACATCAAACTGGGACCGGGGGGGATCCGCGAGATCGAATTCATCGCCCAAGTGTTTCAGCTGATCCGCGGGGGCCGCGAGCCCAGCTTAAGGGATCCGCGCTTGCTGGTGACTTTGGCCCGCCTGCAGGAATTGGGTTTTTTACCCCCGGAGGAAGCCGACGCCCTGATTGCGGCGTACCGGTTCTTACGCCAAGTCGAAAACCGCTTGCAAGAATACGCCGACGAGCAGACCCAGCGCCTGCCGCAAGACGAGGCAGGCAGGCAACGGTTGGCTTTAGGGATGGGAGTGGCCGATTGGGAGGCGTTGAAGCAGCGTCTGGATGCGGTGCGCCGCCGAGTCCAAACTCTGTTTGAGCGGGTGTTCGCCTTGCCGGAGGCGACTGCAGAGGGCTTGGGAGCGCAGGTTTGGCGTGGGGTCGAGGAGGAAGATCGGCTGCGGTCGCAGCTGGCCGAGCTCGGCTACCGCGAGCCCAAGGCCAGTTTAGAGCGCTTGCAGGCGTTTAAAAGTGCCCGCCCGGTCCGCTGCCTGACCGCCAAAGCCGCCGCGGAGTTGGACCGGCTGATGCCGGCCTTGCTCGAGGCCGCCGGCCGCTGCCGGGCGCCGGACCAGGTGCTTGGGCGTCTGCTCGATCTGCTCGAGGCCATCGCCGGCCGCAGCGCCTACCTTACCTTGCTGGCGGAAAATCCAAGCGCCTTGAGCCAGCTGATCCGATTGGTCGCGGCTAGCCCTTGGATTGCTGGCCAATTGACCCGATTCCCGCTCTTGCTGGACGAATTGATCGATCCGCGCGTCCTCTATGCGCCCCTGACCCGCAAACAGCTCGAAGCGGATTTGGAGCGGCGCTTGAGCGGGCTGGATCGGCGCGACGACGAGGCGCTGCTCAATGCCTTGCGCCATTTTAAGCAAACCCACGTGCTGCGCGTGGCGGCGGCGGACCTCGCCGGGGCGATTCCTACCCGCGTGGTCAGCGATTATCTGACCGCCATCGCCGAGGTCGTATTGGAGAAGGCGGTTGCTCTGGCGTGGCGGCAAGTGGCCGAAAAGCACGGCCCGCCGCCGGGGGCGGGGGCGGACGCGGTGCGGGATTTTATCGTCGTCGGCTACGGCAAGCTGGGGGGAATCGAGTTGGGTTACGGTTCGGACTTGGATTTGGTCTTCCTGTATCGGGGCGAAGCCGAAGCCCAAACCCAAGGCCCGCGCCCGGTTCCGCTTTCGCAATTTTTCATCCGCCTCGGCCAGCGGCTATGTTTTATCCTGACCACGCCGATGTTGTCGGGGGTGCTGTATGCGATCGACATGCGTTTGCGTCCCAGCGGCAACGCCGGTCTTTTAGTCACCAGCCTCGCTGCGTTCGCGCGCTACCAGCGCGAGTCGGCCTGGACCTGGGAGCACCAGGCTTTGGTCCGGGCGCGACCGGTGGCCGGGGATGCGGAGCTTAAAAGCGCCTTCGAACGGGTGCGTTTGGAGATTTTGTGCCTTAAGCGAGATCTTGCCAAGCTGCGCCGGGACGTGGTGGCGATGCGGGAGAAGATGCGCCGGCACCTCGACCGCTCCGACGCGGCCCGCTTCGACCTCAAGCACGGTTTAGGCGGTGTGGTGGACATCGAGTTTATAGTACAATTCGGCTGCTTAGCCTATGCCCACAGGCGCCCGGAGGCGTTCGGTTACACCGACAACCTGCGCTTGTTGGAGGCGCTGGCGGAAGTTGGCTGGCTGACGCAAAAGGAGGCGCGTTTCCTGCAGGCGACTTATTTGCAGTTTAGGTCCTGCCTGCATCGCCTGGCGCTGGAGGAACAGCCGGCGTGGGTGGGTCAAGAGGCGTTTTGCGCCGAGCGGGCCGAAGTAGCCCGCCTGTGGCGACAATTGCTCGAATCTTCCGAAAGAGAAATTTGAACATGGCGATACACGACAAAGACGGCGAAATCTGGCTCGATGGGGAATGGGTGCCGTGGCGCGAAGCCAAAGTGCACGTGCTCACCCACACGCTGCATTACGGCGCAGGGGTGTTTGAGGGGCTTAGGGCGTATTACGGCCAACACGGGACGGCGATCTTTCGCCTGTACGACCACACCGACCGGCTGTTCCGCTCGGCCCACATCATGCGCATGACGATCCCGTACGATAAGGCGACCCTCAACCGCATCCAGTGCGAGGTGGTCTGGCGCAACCGGTTGGACAGCGCCTACATCCGCCCGATGTGCTTCTACGGCGCCGAAGGCATGGGGCTTAGGGCCGACAACCTAAAAGTGCACGTCATGGTGGCGGCGTGGGAGTGGGGGGCTTATCTGGGCGCCGAAAACCTCAAGCGGGGGATTCGGGTGCGCACCTCCTCGTACACCCGCAATCACGTCAACAGCCTGATGTGCAAGGCCAAGGCCAACGGCAACTACGTCAACTCCATGCTCGCCTTGCAGGAAGCTTTGGATTGCGGCTACGACGAGGCCCTGCTGCTCGACTCGCAGGGCTACGCGGCCGAGGGCAGCGGCGAGAACCTGTTCATCGTGCGCGCCGGCAAGCTCTACACGCCCGATTTGACCGCGGTGCTCGAAGGCATCACCCGCGACACGGTCATCACCATCGCCCGCGAGCTTGGCCTGGAGGTGATCGAAAAGCGCATCACCCGCGACGAGGTCTACATCGCCGACGAGGCCTTTTTCACCGGCACCGCCGCCGAGATTACCCCCATTCGTGAGGTCGACGGGCGGATTATCGGCGATGGGACCCGCGGCCCGATCACCGAGAAGCTCCAGAGCGTGTATTTTGACTACGTCCACGGCCGCCGCAAAGATCATCCCGAATGGCTGACGCCAGTCGCGCCGGGCAACTAAAATGCATCTTAGGTTTCAACGCCGCATCCCCATCGTTCCCGGGTTTTTGTATTTGAATCTCACCAAGACCGGGATCTCCCTGTCGGTAGGCCGGCCCGGGTTTTGGCTGACCTTTGGCCGCGGTGGAGTGAGGGTGACGGCGGGGCTTCCTGGGACGGGGCTTGCGGTGTCCGAAAAGGTCCCGTATCGGCGGCTTAAAAAAGGATAGCGAACCATGGCCGCGGTCGCTGCTGAGGCCTTGGAGTCTTCGTCTTACGAGGCTTTCGCCAAGCGCTTGGTCGAGACAGGCAAGCTGCGCCCCGCCGACTTGCAGCGCGCGCGGAGGGTGCTCGAGGAAACCGGTGAGGACACCCTGCCGGTGTTGTTGATCCGGCTCGGGCTGGTGGCCGAGAAGGACGTCGCCGACGCTCTGGCCGAAGTCTCCGGCTTAGAACAGGTGGCGGCGGTCGATTACCCGGCCGTTCCGCCGCTGCCGGAAAGCGTCTCTTGCCGCTTCTTGCGCTTGCGCCACGCGGTCGGGGTGGCCGACTTGGGCGATCGCCTGGTGGTCGCAGTCGCCGATCCTTTGGACGAATTCCTTGGCCAAGCGCTGGCTTTGGCCACCGGCCGTCGGGTTGAGCTTAAGGTCGGGGTGCTCAGCGACATCGACAAGGCGTTAAAGCGCCAGTACGAGCAGAGCGCGGAAGAATCGGGGATCCAGACCTTCGATGCGGAGTTGGACGAGGCCGACGTCGAACAACTCAAGGACATGGCCTCCGAGGCGCCGGTGATCCGCACCGTCAACCTGATCCTGCAGCAGGCGGTGGAACTTCGCGCCTCCGACATCCACATCGAGCCGTTCGAAGATCAGCTTAAGGTGCGCCTTAGGATCGACGGGATCTTGCGTCCCATCGACCCGCCGGCGGTGCGCTCGGCGGCGGCGGTGATCTCGCGGGTCAAGCTCATGGCCAACCTCAACATCGCCGAGCGCCGCCTGCCGCAGGACGGCCGGATCAAGGCGCAGGTGCAGGGTAAGGAGTTGGATTTGCGCGTCTCTACGGTGCCGACCCTGTACGGCGAGAGCGTAGTGATCCGCCTGTTGGACAAAGAGCAGGTGACTTTGGACTTTGCCGCCTTAGGGTTTGAGCCGGAGCTCGAACGGCGGTTTACGAGCGTGCTCGAACTGCCCCACGGCATCCTCCTCATCACCGGCCCCACCGGCAGCGGCAAGAGCACCACCCTCTATACCGCCTTGGACAAGCTCAATCGCCCCGAGCGCAAGATCATCACCGTCGAGGATCCGGTGGAATACCAGTTGAACGGCGTCAACCAGATCCAAGTCAAACCGGCGATCGGCCTGACCTTTGCCAACGCCTTGCGCTCCATCATGCGCCAGGACCCGGACGTGATCATGATCGGCGAGATGCGCGATCTCGAAACCGCCAGGATCGCGGTGCAGGCCGCTCTCACCGGGCACTTGGTGCTTTCCACCCTGCATACCAACGACGCTTCCAGCGGGATCACGCGGCTTTTGGATATGGGTCTGGAAGATTATCTGCTCACCTCCACCGTCAACGGGATTTTGGCGCAGCGCTTGGTCCGCCGCCTGTGCGAGCGCTGCAAGGCGCCGTATCCGGTGCTGCCGGAAGTGGTCGAGGAAACCGGTCTTGGCCGCTTTTTGGCCGGGCGCGAGCCGGTGTTGTACCAGCCGGTGGGGTGCAAGCACTGCAACGGCATAGGCTACCGCGGACGGCTGGCGATCATGGAGTTTCTGGTCGTCTCGGACACCATCCGCCGCCTGGTGCTGCGCCATGCGCAAGCGCGCGAGATCGAAGAGGTCGCGATCGCGGAAGGCATGCTCACCATGTACCAGGACGGTCTAAACAAAGCCATCGCCGGGAAAACGACTCTGGAAGAAATCCTGCGCGTGACCACCGACGTCGTCTGATGCCTACCTTCCTCGTCAAAGCGGTCAGCCGCACCGGAGAAACCGTCGAAGCCCTGCGCGAAGCCCAAGACGAGACCGCATTGATCCGCCAGCTCCAAGAAGAAGGCCTGCTGCCGGTCCGGGTAGCGAAGGCAGGCGGCGCTTTGGGCTGGCTGCGGCGGGGAAAGGCAAGAAACAAGCTCAAATCTAAGGAGCTCACCTTGTTCACCCGCGAATTGGCGACCCTGCTGTCCGCGGGCCTGCCGCTCGATCGCGGCCTCAAGGTGTTGCTGTCGATATTTCCCGAAAACTCGGCGCTTTTTGCCTTAAGCGAGCGGATTCTGGAACGGGTCAAGGGCGGGGTGCAGCTGTCGGCGGCGTTGGAAGCCGAAGGCGGCTTGTTCCCCAAGCTGTACGTGAGCATGGTCCGTGCGGGGGAGGCCGGCGGCGCGTTAGAAAGCGTGCTCGAGCGGTTGGCCGATTATTTAGAGCGCGCCCAGGCGCTCAAGTCCAACGTTCTGACGGCGCTCATTTATCCTGCGATTTTGGTGGTCGTGGCGATCCTGTCCTTGCTTGCCTTGCTCACCTTTGTGGTGCCGCAGTTCGAGGAAATGTTCCAAAGCGCGGGCAAAGAGCTGCCGGTCGCGACCCAGATCGTGATAGGCTTAGCCGATGGGATCCGCCGTTATGGCTTGTTCGCCTTGATCGGGGCTTTGGGGCTGATCCGCCTGGGACAGGCGCGGCTGGCGCGTCCTGAAGTGCGCTACCGCTTTCACCGCCGGCTGCTTGGGCTGCCGTTGGTGGGCGAGTTGTGGATCAAGCTGGACGTGGCGCGCCTGGCGCAGACGCTTTCGACCTTGCTCGAAGCGGGGGTGCCTTTGCTTGCCGCTTTAGGGATCGTCCGGGATACCTTGGGCAACCTGGTGCTCGCCGAGGCGGTAGCCCAGGCCGCAGGGCGCATCAAGGAGGGGGGGGAGATGTCGGCGGCCCTGGAAGAAGCCGGCTACTTCCCGATCCTGGCGCTGCAGATGATCAAGCTGGGAGAAGAGACGGGGAAACTGGCACCCATGCTGGCGAAGATGGCCGAGATCTATGAGGGCGAGGTCAGAATCGCCGTGCAGCGATTTTTGACCTTGCTCGAGCCGGCGCTGATCGTGGGCCTAGGCGCAGCGATCGCGGCGATCATCCTGTCGATCCTGGTGGCGGTGGTGAGCGTCAATGAGTTGGCGTTCTGATGGCTTTACCTTGCTCGAGCTGATCGTGGCGCTGGCGATTGCGGCCTTAGGCTTTGCGTATGTGGCGCCCAACTTCATCAAGACTTTAGAAAGCGTGCGCTTTCAGAGCGCGGTTCGGGAAGTGGCCTCAGGGCTTCGCCACGCGCGCGGCATCGCCCTGGCGCAGGGACGAGAGGTGGTGTTTTTCCTGGACGTGGCCGCGCATACTTACCGCATCGACCGAGATCGGCCCAGGCGCTTGCCTAAATCCATCGAGCTTCGGCTTTCGACCGCCGAGACCGAACGGATCGGTCCGGGTGTGGGCGGCATCCGGTTTTTCCCCGACGGTTCGGCCACCGGCGGCCGGATCGTTTTGCGCCAGTTTGGGTTGGCCAAGCGCGTGGACGTCCATTGGCTTACCGGCCGCGTCAGCGTCGCCGCGCATGCCGGCTGAACGCGGCTTCTCGCTGCTCGAGGTCGTGGTCGCTTTCACCTTGATGGCGCTTTCTGTGGCCGTCTTAATGCAGGCCTTCGGCGGTGGGGCGCGGCTTTTAGGAGACGCCGAACAGCTGGCGCGCGCCGCGACCCTGGCGCAGTCGCAGCTGGCTCGCGTCGGGACCGAGATCCCGCTGGCGGCAGGGGAATACCAGGGAGAATGGCCCAAAGACCTGCGCTTCAAGCTCAAGGTGATTCCGGTGGCGCCTTCGCCTGTCCTCGCCGGGCAAGCGCGCTGGCAGCTCTTTTACGTGGAAGTGACGGTCTCTTGGTTTGAAGCCGGCCGCCCGAAAACGTATAGTCTGACCACCTTGCGGATCGGAGAGCAGACCAATGCGGCCAGCTAGAGGGTTTACCTTGCTGGAAGTCTTGATCGCGGTGGCTTTGTTCGGCCTGATGCTGGCTTTGGTGTTTAGCGCCCTGCAGATGGCGCGGCGGGTTTGGGAGGCCGGCGAGGTGCGCGCCGAGCAGATAGGCGGGCGGCTGGCGCTCGAGCGCTTCTTGCGCCACGTCCTCGGGCAGGCGCGGGTGTGGCGCGGGTCGGCGGGCTCGCCGTCGTTCGGGCTGAACGGTTCGGCCTCGCAACTTGAGTTTGTCGCCTTCCTTGAGCACGCCGCCGGCGCCCGGGGCTTGAATCGCTTTACCCTGTATCTTGCGCCCAAGCATCCGCGCGGCCAGGACCTTCGGGTTCGGGTCGCGCGGGCGGACGGGACGATGCCGGAAGGCGAGGAAGAAGCGCGCGATCAGGTCCTGCTGGAGGACGTGGCGGCGGTGCGGTTCGCCTACTGGCAGGAGGGCAACGGCGGGCCGGGAGAATGGGTCGACCGTTGGGAGGGCACGGTGCTGCCCAAGGCGGTGTGGGTCGAGGTGGAGCGCCGAGGGGAGAGCTGGCCGCCTTACATAGTTCCGTTGACTATCCAAACCGCCCGCGCTGTCGGCGCTCAATTCCAACAAAGACTTTTGGGGCAGCCTTTGTTCTGATGGTTCGGCAGGCGGGGGCGGCGCTGGTGGTGGTATTGTGGGTGGTGGCGGCGCTTAGCTTGTTGGCGGCGAGCTTTGGCTTAGGGGTGCGGCGCGAAGCGCGCCTTGCCGTCAATTTGGCCGAAGCGGCCAAGCTGCGGGCGGCGGCCGAGGCAGGGATCCAATATGCCGCGTTCATGCTCACCCAGCCGGACTCAGAGCGGCGCTTTCGCGCCGACGGCAGCGTCTACGCGCTGGTTCTGGACGAATTGGAGGTCCGCGTCCAGGTCGTGGACGAAGGCGGCAAAGTGGATTTGAACCAGGCCGATGAAGGCTTGCTCCGGGCGATTCTGACTTATCTCACCCAAGATCCCGACCGGGCGGCGGCGCTTGCCTCGGCCATCCTCGACTGGCGCGACGGCGATCGCGACCGCCGCGTCAATGGCGCCGAAGCCGACGACTACCGCGCCGCCGGGCTAAATTACGAACCCGCCGATGCGCCTTTCGACTCGGTGGCCGAGGTGGGGCTGGTGCTGGGGATGACGTCCGAGCTGACCCAGGCGCTTTTGCCTTGGGTCACCGTCTACAGCGGCCAGGCCGGCGTCAATCCTTACCTTGCGCCCAAAGAAGTGCTGCTGGCCTTGCCTGGCATGGATCCAGCCTTCGTAGACGGCTTCGTTCAAGCGCGGAGCCAACAGATAGCGGGGGCAGGGGGGTTGCCTTTGCCCACGCTGCCTGGAGTGAATTTTCACGCCTTAGCCGGGGCCGCCTTCGGGATGAACGTGGAGGTGCGCGGGCAGGCGGGAGACTTTCAGCTTGCGGCGGTGGTGCGGCCCGGGCAAGGCGTGGAGTACTTGGATTGGCGCGAGACCAAGCTGCCCAAGTCGCTGTTTGATCTCCCGCTCGCCGCCCCGGAGATTAAGCTGCCAGCACCTCCTTAAGAGCGGCCTCTAGGGTCGGAAATTGAAACGCAAAGCCTGCCTCTTGCAGGCGCTTAGGGTACACCCTTTGACTGGAGAGCAAGAGTTCCCCCATCTCCCCCAAAGCCAGCCGGATCGCCAAAGCGGGGACCGGCAGGCAGGCTGGACGCTTGATGAGGCGCGCCAGAACCTGAGTGAATTCGGCGTTGGTGACCGGTTCCGGGGCGCAGGCGTTGAACGGCCCAGAGAGCCGGTCGTCGCCAAGGAGGGTTTGGGTGATGCGGACGTGGTCGCTCAGATGGATCCAGCTCATCCACTGCCGGCCGCCGCCTAAGCGGCCGCCCAATCCCAGCTTGAAGATCGGCAGCATGCGCGCCAACAACCCCCCATCTCGGCCCAGCACCAAACCGGTGCGCAGGCGGCAGACCCGCACCCCGTGCTCTTCGGCGGCGCTTGCGGCGGCTTCCCAGGCGGCGCACAGGCGCTGGCCGAAGCCTTTTTCTACCGGTGGGCTGGCCTCGTCTAAGATTTGGTCCCCCTGGTCGCCGTAATAGCCTACCGCCGAGCCGGACACCAGCACCTTCGGCTTGGTCTCGGCCTGAGCGATCCAGGCGACCAGGCGCTCGGTGAGCGTCACCCGGCTGTCCCATAAGATCGTTTTGCGCTTTTCAGTCCAAGGGGGGCCGAAGATCGGTTCGCCGGCCAGGTTCACGACGGCGTCGAAACGATGCGTTGGGGTAAGCTCGGCTAGTGCCCGGACCACTCCCACTTGGCCGCAGATTGCCTGAACTTGGGCGTCGGGCCGGCGGCTTAAGACCGTCAGGGTATGGCCCTGGGCGAGCAGCGATTGGCACAGCGCACGGCCGATGAAGCCGGTGCCGCCGGTGATGAATACGTGCATGAGGCTTCCTCTTCGGTTGGCGGTAACGCCTACTTTTATGCCACAATCTGCGTCTCGGTCAAATTTTAATTGAACCATGGACGCGCGGCGGTTTTTGCGGGCGGTAGCGCTGATCGATCAGGCCAACGCGCAGGATCCCGAGTGGGAGTTCTGGCAGGGGCTCGCGTATCCCAAAACCTATCTGTACGGCCTGCGGATGACCGCGTGGCTTATGCGCCTTGTCCCCGACGCGCCGGAAGAGGTGTTCCTCGCGGCGCGCGCCCAGCACACCTGCCGCTGGCTGGTGCCGCGGGCGTCTTATCCGCCGGGAAGGCGCGGCTATCTAGAGTGGCGTACTTTTCTCTACCGGCTGCATGCGGACAAGGCGGCCCAGCTGCTGGCGGCGGCCGGATACCGCGAGGCTGAAATCGCTGGCGTTCGGCGGATCTTGCAAAAACAAGGACTGCGCCGGGATCCTAAGGTCCAGTGGGTGGAAGATTGCGCTTGTTTGGTGTTTCTTGAATATTATTTGGCCCCCTTCGCGCAAGGCCATAGCGAGACGAAAATCGTCGAGATCCTCGCTAAAACCTGGCGCAAGATGTCGGATCGAGCTCGGGAAGCGGCGCTTGGCTTGAACTTGGGCGCGCGCGAGGCCAAGTGGCTTAGAGAGGCGCTTGGGCGATAATCGAAAAACTTTGGCAAGAGGAGGTTGGGATGGAAGCGGTGCGGATCAATTTTCAGTTTGCAGTCTGGCTGTCGGTGTTGGGTGGGCTTTGGGTGTTGTTTCACCCCGAATGGGTGTTTCCCGAGCTCGTGATGCGGCTTTATGGCCATGTGAATTTAAGCTTCATGGCGGTGGTGTTCGTTTTGGTGGCGGTGCAGGTCTGGTTGGGGTGGTTTCATTATTCCCGGCCGGACTATCGGCCGGTGTTGTTCATGGGCGGGTTGTGGCTGGTTGCGGCTTTGGCCACCGGCTTGTTTTCCAGCCTTACCCAGTTGCCGGTGCGGCTCTGGCTGCCTGCGGGTCTAGTGTACTTTGGGCTGTCGCAGCTGGCGGAAGCCTGGCGGCGGTTGAAGTGTGCGCGCGGATGAGGAAGAAGCGTATGCCGTGGGTAAGTTTGTTGGTGATTTTGTTGTTGCCCGGCTGCGGCTACAACACTCTGCAGCAGCAGGACGAGCAAGTCAAAGCCGCGTGGGCGGAGGTGATCAATCAGTATCAAAGGCGCGCCGACCTGGTCCCCAACTTGGTCGAGGTGGTCAAAGGCTACGCTGCCCACGAAAAAGAAGTCCTGGCGCAGGTCGTGGAAGCGCGCGCCAAGGTGGGAAGCCTTCAGGTCAGCCCAAAGATGCTGGCCGATCCTGAAGCCTTGGCGCGCTTCCAAGCGGCGCAAAGCGAGCTTACAAGCGCCTTGTCCCGCCTGCTGGCGGTGGTGGAAAACTATCCCCAACTTAAGGCCGACGCGCTGTTCCGCGACCTGCAAGCGCAGCTCGAAGGGACCGAAAACCGCATTACGGTAGCCAGGAACCGCTACATTCAGGCGGTGCAGGCTTACAACGTCACGGTGCGCTCGTTTCCCACCAACCTGACTGCCAAGCTGTTCGGATTTGAGCCCAAGCCGAGTTTTGGCGTAGAAAACGAACGCGCCCTTTCGACCCCGCCCAAGGTGAGCTTTGAATGACCAAACCGCTTTGTCTTAGCGCTTGGGTGGTGGCGCTGGTCGCGGCGGTGGCTTGGGCCCAGCTTAGGGTGCCTGAGCTTAGCGGGCGGGTGGTGGACCTGACCGAAACTTTGACGCCCAGCCAGCGGGCAGAACTGGATAGGCGGCTGGCTGCGTTCGAGGCCGAAACGGGCAGTCAGATCGCGGTGCTGATCGTGCCCACGACCCAACCCGAACCCATCGAAGCCTACGCGATTCGGGTGGTCGAGGCCTGGAAGCTGGGGCGGGCCGGAGTGGACGATGGCCTGTTGGTCCTGCTTGCCGTCCAGGACCGCCGCGTGCGCATCGAAGTCGGGCGCGGTCTGGAAGGGGCGATTCCGGACGCCATCGCCAAACGCGTCATCGAGGAGATCATGATCCCCAAGTTCCGGCAAAAGGACTTTTACGGTGGATTGGAAGCGGGGATAACCCAAATCATGGAGCTTATCCGCGGCGAGCCGCTGCCGCCGCCTGAGCGCAAGCGCAGTGCCCCGCGCGCCGGATCGGATGGGTTGATCGTCAGCGTTATCGCCGGGGTTTTCGGCGGGCAATGGCTCAGGCGGCTGCTTGGCCCCTTGCCGGCGGCGCTGCTCGCCGGCGGCGGAGTCGGCGCGCTGGCCGTGCTCACAGGGACGCCGCTGTTGCTGGCCTTAGTTCTAGGGCTGTTCGTGTTCATGGCTGTCCTTGGCGGATTTGAGGCCGGTCCGCGCGGTTGGTACGGAGGCAGCGCCGGTTTCCGCTGGGGTTTGGGATCGGGCGACGGCGGTTTCCGCGGTGGCGGCGGGGGGTTTAGCGGCGGCGGGGCTTCGGGGCGGTGGTAAGGTTTTTAGCCCGGCTGGTCAAGCACCTTTGTTATCCGCCTTGGCGACTGCGGCGGGTGTTGCCGGAGCGCGCTTTGCAGGCGATCGCGCAAGCGATTGCGCAAAGCGAACGCGAGCACACCGGCGAGATCCGTGTGGCGGTCGAGGCGGCCTTGGACTGGCGCCGGCTGCTGCGCCGCCAGTCGGTACGGGAGCGGGCCTTGGAGGTGTTCGAAAAGCTTCGAGTGTGGGATACCGAAGACAACAACGGCGTGTTGATCTATCTGCTGCTTGCCGACCGCCAGGTCGAGATCGTCGCCGACCGCGGCCTCGCCCGGCGAGTAGGGCCGGACGAATGGCAAAGGATCTGCCAAGCCATGGAGGCCGCGTTTCGCCAGGGTCGTTTCGCGGAGGGGCTGTTGGCCGGCGTGGCCGCGGTGGGGGAGAAGCTCAAGCGGCACTTTCCAGGCCCCGACCGGGCCGGCAACGAGCTTCCCGACCGGCCTTGCCTTCTCAGCTGAAGGCCGGCATTAAGGCGGTGAAACGGGGTATACTAGAACGATCTCATTGCCCGGGGAGGGTAGGGTGAAACTGGAGGAAATTTTTGCCGAGCTCATCCAGGCCATCGGCGAGGACTTAAACCGCGAAGGATTGGTCGATACGCCCAAACGCACCGCGGCCGCTTTTCGCTACCTTACCAGCGGCTACCACCAGTCGCTTGAGAGCGTGCTCAACAACGCGATTTTCGAAGCCGACACCGAGGACATGGTGATCGTGCGCGATATCGAATTGTATTCCTTGTGCGAGCACCACCTCTTGCCTTTTATCGGCAAATGCCACATCGGTTATCTTCCGGCGGGGAAAGTAATCGGCCTGTCCAAGACCGCTCGGATCGTGGAGATGTATGCCAGACGGCTGCAGATTCAGGAACGATTGACCAAGCAGATCGCCGACGCCATCCAGACTGCGATCCGTCCGCGCGGGGTGGCGGTGGTGATCGAGGCCAAGCACTTGTGCATGATGATGCGCGGGGTGGAGAAACAAAACTCGGTGATGACCACCTCGGCGATGTTAGGCCTGTTCCGCGAGCGCATCAGCACGCGTTCGGAATTTCTGAATCTCATCGGGCGTAAAATTTAGCGATGTCTTTGGGAATCTTGCTGGTCAATCTGGGCACCCCTAAAGCGCCGACCGCGGCGGCGGTCCGCCGGTATTTGCGGGAGTTTTTGGGAGATCGGCGGGTGGTTGACCTGCCTGGGCTGTGGTGGCGGTCCTTGCTTTACACCGTCATCGCGCCGCTTCGCGCCCGTCGGGTGGCTAAGTCGTATCAGGCGATCTGGCTCGAGGAAGGTTCCCCGCTTTGGGTGTATACCCAAAGGCTGGCGCAAAAACTTAAAGCGGCGTCGGGGTGGCAGGTAGAAGTAGGCATGGTTTACGGCGAGCCCAGCCTTAAGACGGGGCTTGAGGCGCTGCGCGCGCGCGGGGTAAAAGAAGTCTTGGTGTGGCCGCTTTATCCTCAATACTCCAAGAGCACGACGGCGGCGGTATTTGACCGGTTCGCGCAAGTTCTCTCCGGTTGGCCGTATCTGCCGGCCTGTTATTTTTTGAACGATTATCACGCCGAAGCCGCTTACATCGAGGCGCTCGCCGGGCAGATTAAGGCTTTTTGGCGGGAGCACGGGCGCCCTGAGCGATTGCTCTTGTCTTTCCACGGCCTGCCCGAAAAGAGCCGCGCGCAAGGCGATCCCTACTACGATCAATGCCTGACCTCGGCTTGCCTGATCGCCGAGGCCTTGGATCTGGGGGCGCCGGATTGGCAAGTGGTGTTCCAATCGCGGTTCGGACCGGCCAAGTGGCTTGGGCCTTACTGCACGGAGGTCTTGGCGTCCTTGCCCAAAGAGGGGATTCGTAAAGTGGACGTGGTCTGTCCTGGATTTGCCGTAGACTGCCTTGAGACCTTAGAGGAGATCGCGGTGGTCAACCGCAACTTGTTCCTCGCCGCCGGCGGCGAGCAGTACCGCTATATCCCAGCGCTCAACGACAGCGACGCGCACGTGGCGATGTTGGCCGCGTTGATCGCAAGCCGGTTGCAGGCGCCAAAGGTCAAGCGCTTTTGATCTGCCTTTGTTAGCGCGGATTGAGGTAGTAGAGATAACCTATGGGAGGACTCGATGCGGCGTTACGACCGCGACTGCGCTTTGTGCCGGGTGATGCGGGGGATGGCATTCAGCGGTCTGGGAGCGGCGTTGGGTGGTTATAGCGCCTTGGGGCTGGGGGCCTCGAAATCGACGGCGCTGACCGCGGCGGTGATGGGGGCAGCGATCATGGCGCTCGGGATGGCGCTGCGCAATAGGCGTTAAAACCAGCGTTTGAGCCACGGCTGAATATCCTGAGCACAAGGGGCGGTCTCCGTGGGCGCCGAGCCGCGCAGGAAAGGAAATTGCCGGGCTCCTCTACAGTTTTCCTCGGCTTTGAGGCCGCTGGTCGAGTCGATCCAGACCCATTCCACCGTTTCCGGTTGGGTCAAAGCCAAAGGCTGAGCGGAGATTTTAGCCATGAGCCTGGCCCAGAGCTGGAGCGCGCCGCTGGCCCCGGTCAGCCGCGTGGGCGAGTTGTCGTCGCGCCCGATCCACGTGACTGCCAGATAATCGCCGCTGAAGCCGGCAAACCAGCTGTCGCGTAGATCATCGGTGGTTCCGGTCTTGCCGGCTACCTGCATGGACCTGGGCAGGATCCGATAAGCCGAGCTTGCGGTGCCTTGACTGACGACTTCCTGCAAAATGGTGTTTAAGAGGTACACCGGTCCGGGATCGATCGCCTGTTGGACCGTCAAGGGATAGCGCTGAAGCGGGCGGTTGTCGTTGGCTAAGACCGCATGGATGGCGCGCAAAGGGGTATTAAACCCCTGGTTGGCCAAGGTTTGGTACATCTGCGCGACTTCCAGCGGAGACAGCTCGACCGCTCCCAAGAGCAGCGAGGGGTAGCGCGCGAGCTCGCGGCTAACTCCCAATCGGCGTAGGGTATCGACGACTCGGTCCAGACCCAGCTCTAGGCCCAGATGCACGGTGGCAAGGTTGTAGGACTGGGCCAGCGCCCAGTGGAGCGGCACCTGACCATGCGGCTTGCGGTCGTAATTCTGCGGCCGCCAGAAAGTGCCGTCGGCGTTTTTGATCTGCACCGGGACGTCCGGTAATGGGGTAATGACGGTGTAGCGCTCCGGTTGCGCCAAGGCCGTAAGGTAAACTGCCGGTTTCACCAACGATCCGATCGGGCGCGCGCTGTCTAGGGCGCGGTTGAAGCCGGCCTGGCGCGGATCGCGGCCGCCGGTCAAAGCCACGATTTCTCCGCTGTCGCGGCGGGTGACGAGGGTGGCGGTTTCTAGGCGATCGAGCCGGTAACCTTGTTCGAGCTGCGTCAACGTGGCTGCGGCGGTCTGCTCCAGCGCCTCTTGAACGCGCACGTCTAAAGTGGTGAAGATCTTCAAGCCTTCCGAGGTGAGGTCTTCCTCTTTGTACTCCAGGGTAAGGTGCCGTTTGACCAGATCCAAAAAGGCCGGGTAGCGGGCGCTGGGGCGGTGGAAGTAGGGCGTCACCTCCAACGGCAGGCGCTTGGCTTGGGCTAAAGTGGCGGCGTCGATTACCCCCTCTTCAGCGCACAGGTCCAAAACCAGGTTGCGGCGCGCGAGCGCCCGCTTGGGATGGCGGCGGGGATCGTAATAATTGGGCCCGCGGATCAAGCCGACCAAAAGGGCCATGTGGTGCGGTTTGAGCTCGGCCAGGGGGCGGCTGAAGTAAAATTCGCTCGCAAGCGCAAAACCGTGGATCGCGCGGGCGCCGTCTTGCCCTAGATAGATTTCGTTGAGATAGGCTTCTAGAATTTCGTCCTTGCTGTAACGCACCTCCAAAATCAACGCCATCAGCGCCTCGTTGAGCTTGCGCCAGAGGCTGCGCTCGGCGCTTAAGAAGAAATTCTTCACCAGTTGCTGGGTGATGGTGCTTCCGCCCTGCACAAGCTTTAGAGCCTTGATGTCGGACCACAGCGCGCGCGCGATCGCCCGCGGCGAAATGCCGTGATGCTGGTAAAAATCCCGGTCTTCGACGGTCAGCAGGATTTTGACGAGCAGCGGTGGAACCTCGCTGAGGCGGACCAGGACGCGATCCTCTTTGCGCCCCGGATAGAAACTCCCAATTTGCACTGGATCTAAGCGCAGCAAGGGCAGCTCGGTTTTCTGTTCGAGGTCGTAGAGCCTGGCCACTTGTTCGCCGGCAAAACTCAAGCCGACCCGGTGGCTAGGCTCGGGGCCGTCGGGAAAGTGAAATGCGCGGGTGCGTAAGAAAACCTGGCTGCCTTGCCGGTAGTAACTGGCTTGGCTGCTCAAATTCGGATCGTACCGGTAATTGAGTTGCTTGAGCAAGCCCTCCAGCTGCAAAGGCGACAGCTTCAAGCCGGCATACATTTCTATTGGAGCGGCGTACACGTTGGCCGGCAAAGCCCAGCGTCGCCCCTCGAATTGCTCGCGGATGAGGCGATCCAAATAGCCGAGATAGATTGTGAGCGCAATCAGGCCAAGACCTAAGAGCCCCCCTAAGGCAAGCCCGAGCCAAGTGCGCGCGGCAGTCGGTCTGCGCCGGCTACGCAGTCGGCGGCGTCTGTGGCGGGGTGGTGTGGGCATGCAGGATCTAATTCACTAATGGACGGTCGGCGGTTGCAATGGCAGTCAAAGCGATGGTCTTGCAGTCAAGCAACTTAGGCTTTGGCTTGCCTAAAAGAAAGCCTTGCCCGTAATCCACGTCCAGGCCGCGGAGTAAGTTTAAGGTGGAAGAGGTTTCGATGTATTCGGCGATCACTTGTTTGCCCAGCTTGTGAGCGATCTCGACGATGGCCTTGACCAGCACGCGGTCGGTTTCGTCGTTGGGCAGATTCTGCACGAATTGGCCATCGATTTTGACGTAGTCGACAGGAAAATTTTTGATGTATTCGAAGGAGCTGAACCCGGTGCCGAAGTCGTCCAAGGCAAAGCCGCAGCCTAGAGAGCGTAATTTGGCGATCACGCTTAAGGTACGCTCGAAATTGGCGATCGCGGCGGTTTCCGTGATCTCGAAAATCAGGCGCTTGGGGGAAACCCACGTCGATTCTAATTTTTCTTCCAAGAAAGGCAACAGCTTGTGGTTTTGGAAGGCGTGACCGGACAGATTGACGGTGAGAGCCACGTGATTTTGGTCCGAAGGTAAGGAGCTTAGAAAATCGATCGCGTGTTCGACCACCCACAAGTCGATGTTATGAATCAGCCCCATGCGCTCGGCCACTGGAATAAACGCATCCGGGGTAAAGATTTTGCCGTTTTCCCCCAACATCCTAAGCAACACCTCGTAGTGGCTGATCAGGCCGTCTTTGAGGCGGACGACCGGCTGGAAGACCAACTGGAACCGTTCCTGCTTGAGGGCGGCGCGCAGTAGCGGGACCCAGCGGACGTCGTTGAAATGGGTGGCGGCGAGATCCTTGGCGTCGTAGAGGTTGACCAGGTTGCGGCCGTGGGTTTTAGCGATGTAACAGGCCTGATGGGCTTTGGCGATCCATTCGTTGGGATGCTGGATAGGAAGCGCGGGCGAGAGCAAAGCAACGCCGATGCTGACGGAGATGTGGTAACAGTCGTTGGGGGTCAAAAAGCGAAACTCATCCATCGCCTGGCGGATGGTTTCGGCGGTTGCTAGGGCTTTTCCCTGATCGGCGCCGGGAAGGTGGATACAGAACTCGTCGGCCCCGATCCGAGCGAGGGTGCACTTATCGGTCACGGTGTGGCGGAGCAGATTGACCACCTCCACCAACAAGCGGTCGCCGGCGTCATGTCCCTCAAGGTCGTTGATGACATTGAAGCGGTCCAGGTCCAAGTAAAGGAGGGCGCTTTCTTGCTTGTAGGCCTGACAGTGGTGGATGGCCAGTTGCAGGATTTGCTCAAGGCGGCGGCGGTTGCCGATGCCGGTCAGTTCGTCGTGGAGGACCAAGTATTTGAGCCTGGCTTCAAGGATTTTATGTTCGGCCAGTTCGGTCAATACTTCTTCCTCAAGTCGATGCCGCTGGCGGCGTTCGTCTCGGAGCACCAGCGCAAGCTGCACCAGCGGGAGGAAATCCTGCGCTCGGAGCGGCTTTTCTACCAAGATCACCCCATGGGCTTGAAGGGACCGTAAGGCCTCGCGCTGGCTCGGGTCGGCAGGCGGAGGCTCCAAAAGCACAAGAATCGGCACGTTAAGCTCGCCGGGCTCATCGACCAAAACCCGGCACAGTTCGGCGAGTTGGCAATCGGGCAGGCGTTCGCTCAAGACGATCAAACCCAGATCGAGCTTGGCTTTGAGCAGCTCGGCCAAATGGGCGCCGTCGGCAGCGCAATAAACGCGCTCGAAGCCGTGTTGAGCGAGGATGTTTGTTATCTGTTGACGGTGATGATCGTTGGGATCGGCGACGAGGATGGCTTGGTCGAAAGGCTTGGTCATAGCTGCGCGCGGGCGCAAAATCCAAATTGGTTTTTTTGTGACTTATAGCCTATTTTTACCAAACAAGCCATCGCTTAAAGGCGTTTTTTTAACCGACAAATCTTAACGTTTAACGGCCATCCTGTCATGGTGACCTTCGGTACCAACCGGCTCGCCGTGGAGACTTTGCTGGCGGGCGAGGTGAAGCTGGCTTCTCCGCCGGAAGTTTTCTTAAGGCTATGCGAGATCCTCGACGATCCAGCCAAAACCGTCTACGACGCCGAGCGGGTGATCGAACACGATCCGGGGACGGCGGCGCGTTTGTTGCGCCTGGTCAACAGCGCGTTTTACGGGTTTCCCAGGCAGATCACTTCCATCTCACGCGCCATCGCTATGATCGGCCTTAAGGAGCTGCGCGATCTGATCTTGGCGACTTGGGTGGTCGAACGCTTCAGCCGCCTACCTAATCGCTTGCTGGATATGCGCGCTTTCTGGCGCGTCAGCGTGCGCACAGGGTTGCTGGCCAGGGCACTCGCCCGCCGCCATGCGCAAGCCAAGTCGCTGCAATCGGTTTTCGTCTGCGGCCTGCTGCACGAAATCGGGCGTTTGGTGATTTACGCCAAGATCCCCGAGTTAGGCCGCGCGGCAGAGCTTTTGACCAAAGCGGAGGGGATCGAGGAAATCGAGGCCGAACGTCGGATCTATGGTTTTGATCATTACCAACTGGCCGCCGAGCTGGCTCGGCGCTGGCGCTTGCCGGAAGTGTTCGTCGCCACCTTGCGCTGGCATGGCTCCCCTGGGGAGGCAGGGTCTTTTGCCCGAGAGACCGCCTTGGTGACCTTGGCCAGCCGCTTAAGCCTGGCGGAGGTCTTCCCCGCGGAAGCCGTCGAGCCTACAGCGCTGTTGGCCTTTCTCCATTTGCCTGCGGCTTGTTTGCCGGAGGCTTTGGAAGAGGCGGAGGCCCAGCTCGATGAGGTATTTCGGGGGTTGTTTCGCGGCTGAACAGCTGGGTGGGGATGGGCCGTGCTGGATTCGAACCAGCGACCACCGCATTAAAAGTGCGATGCTCTACCGACTGAGCTAACGGCCCACAGGAAAGGTTCGTTATGATAACGAAAAAAAACCAAAAAGCAAAGGCAGTCACGCGATCGGGCGGTTTAGGGTGGAAAAGCTTGCGCTTTTTAAGCGCTTCCCGCGCTCGCTGGGGGTGAAGATGACAATGGAGCTTGACTGCGATCGGCAACGGGCGGCCATCGCCGCTTTGGCGCGGCAGCCTCGGCCGCTGCCCTTGTGCTGCGGGGTGCAGCATTACGCCTGGGGCGATCGCGCGTTTATCCCGAACCTGTTGGGTCTTGCCAATCTTGAAGGCAAGCCGTTTGCCGAACTTTGGATTGGCGCCCATTCTGATCTTATGGCCCAGGCGGTGGTCGGTGAAGACAAAGTGCCGCTGGATCGGTTGCTTGAGGCGATCCCTAAAGTTTTGCTGGGACCTGAGCGGGAACAGCTGCCCTTTCTGATGAAAATCTTAGCCGCGGCCCAGCCTTTGTCGATTCAGGTCCACCCTGACAAGCGCCAGGCCGAGGCGGGGTTTAGGCGGGAGGAGCAGCTGGGTATTCCCGTAAACGCGGCGCACCGCAATTACCGCGATCCCAACCACAAGCCCGAGCTGCTGTGCGCCTTGAGCGATTTTTACGCGCTCAAGGGGTTTCGCCCCGAAGCCGAAGTCGCCGCACAATTGGCGGCTATTCCCGAGTGGCGCGGGTTGTTTACGCGGTTTGGCGAGCTTGGATTGAAGGCGTTTTACCGGTATTTGATGACGCTGCCGCAGGCCGAAGTCGATCGGCTGCTCGCGCCGCATCTTGCGCGCTTGCGCCGGCAAGGGCCGTTTCCGAAGGATCGGCGGGAATATTGGTTGCTTAAGGCCGATGCGCTTTACTCCCAGGGGAAGCATCACGACCGCGGCCTGTTCTCCTTGTATCTTCTCAATTTCCTGCATTTGCGCCCTGGGGAGGCTATCTTCCAGTCCGCCGGCGAGCTGCATTCCTACCTGGAGGGAGTGGGGGTGGAGGTGATGGCCAACTCCAACAACGTGCTGCGCGGCGGACTGACCCCCAAGCACGTGGATATTGAAGCCTTGCTGGAGATCGTCAAGTTCGAGGGAGGCCCGGCCCAGGTGCTGCTCCCTGAGCGGCAGGGGGAGGAGGCGGTCTATCCGGCGCCGGTGGAGGAATTCGTGCTCAGCCGGGTGGAATTGCCGCAAGCTCAAGTTTATGCCTCCTCGGGTGGGCTGCGTTTGGGTATCGTGTTGGACGGGGCGGTGCGGTTGACCTGGGAAACCGGTAAGCTGCTTCTCGGCCGCGGCCAGTCCTATTTGATCCCGCATGGACTGGCGTGCCGCATCCAGGCGGAAGCCGACGCCGTCTTGTATCAGAGCGCCTGCCCGATTTAAATTGGCGCGCAGGGTAGCCTTAAACGGATTGGACGGCGGATCGGACAGGTCGCAGTGCGCAGGTTGAATCTGGTGTCTAGGCCGTTGGCGGAGTTACGAGAATTTAAGCCAGTTACTTAGAGGAGGAGAACCATGGCCAAGCACAATATCCTTGCTTTCATCATGGCAGGTGGCGAGGGCAGCCGTTTGTACCCGCTGACTGCCGAGCGTTCCAAACCCTCGGTTCCTTTCGGCGCACGCTATCGGATCGTTGATTTTGTGTTGTCCAACCTGGTCAATTCGGGGATCCACGCGATTTACCTTCTGGTTCAGTACAAGTCGCAGTCGCTGATCGAACATGTACGTATGGCGTGGGCGCTGCCGCCGACTTTGCCCGGCCATTTCATCACCGTGGTCCCACCGCAGATGCGCCAAGGGCAGCAATGGTTTCAGGGAACCGCCGACGCCGTCTATCAAAATTTGAACCTGATTCGCCAGCATTCTCCCGACCTGGTGCTGGTGTTCGGGGCCGATCACGTCTACCGCATGGACGTGCGCCAGATGGTCGAATTCCACTTGGATTGCCGTGCCGACTGCACGGTGGCCGCGCTGCCTGTCCCGCGCGAACAAGCTTCCGCTTTTGGCATCATCGACGCCGACTCCCAAGGCCGCATCTTAAGGTTTTTGGAAAAGCCTCAGAATCCGCCGTCCATGCCCCAAGACCCCAACCGCGCTTATGCTTCCATGGGCAACTACTTATTTAACACGGAAGTACTGGAGCAGGCTTTAATCGAGGCCAATGCGCGCAGGGAACACGATTTTGGCCAGCACGTCTTGCCGCGTCTGGTCGCAAGCGGCAAGGTGTACGCCTACGACTTCAGCCAGAACCGGGTGCCGGGCGTGCGCGATTACGAGGAGCCGGCCTATTGGCGGGACGTAGGCACCTTGGACGCTTATTATCAGGCGCATCTGGACCTTTTGGGCCTCACCCCGCGCTTTGACACTTTCAACGCTCAGTGGCCGATCATTTCCACCAACTACCAAGGGCCGGCTAGCAAATTCCAAGACGCCTGCCTCGACAACAGCATCGTCCGTGCCGGCTGCCTGATCCACGGCGCTAAGGTGAAAAACTCCATCCTGCGCCGGGAGGTGGTGCTCGAACCGGGGGTGGAACTGGACGGCTGCATCCTCATGGACAACGTGATCGTCAAGCGCGGCGCCAAGCTCAGAAAAGCGATCGTGGACCGCTACAACGTCATCGAGGCGGGCGCAACGATCGGTTACGACCTGGAGGCCGACCGCGGCCGCTACCACGTGACCGACTCCGGCATCGTCGTCATCCCTGAGGCGCAGCCTTACGCAACCGCGCGCACGTCTTTCGCCGAAGACTTGTGAGCCGCGTAGGTTAGGTATCGGCGGGACGGGTTCCGCGTAGGGGAAGACGATGGGCGGTAAAGACCTTGTGATCCACACTCAGTACAGATAAAATTTCCTGTTCTTGTTGTTCCTTGCTTTACCGCCCGAGGCGGAAAGCTGTTTTAAACCGTAAGGAGCCGTTCATGCGTCATTATGAAATTGTATTCTTGGTTCATCCCGACCAAAGCCCGCAGGTTCCGGCCATGCTCGAGCGCTACCGAGCGATGATCGAAAACCGCGGCGGCAAGATCCATCGTCTAGAAGACTGGGGCCGCAGGCCGCTCGCCTATTCGATCCAAAAGCTGCACAAAGCGCATTACATTCTGATGAACATCGAGTGCGACCAAAAGACCATCCAGGAGCTGCAAAACCATTTCCGCTTCAACGACGCGATTCTGCGCGACCTGATCCTCAAGCGCGAGGAAGCTATCACTGAGCCGTCGCCGATGGCCAAGGGGGGTGAAGCGGAAGCCAAACTCGAACCGCCTAGCGGTGAGTTCGAAGAGAGAGCCGAAGGCACGGTAGAAGCGGTCGCCGACGAGGAAAGCATCGAGTCTTGATGAAAAGGGCAAACGACCATGGCGCATCAACTCAAAAGACGAAAACACTGCCGTTTTACTGAAGCCGGCGTGAAAGAGATCGATTACAAAGATCTCGATACTTTAAAGGACTTTATCACCGAAACGGGCAAGATCGTTCCCAGCCGGATCACCGGCACCAGCGCCAAATACCAGCGGCAGCTGGCGCGGGCGATCAAATACGCGCGTTACTTAGCCCTGCTGCCTTACTGCGACGCCCACAAATAGCTTTTTAGGATGCGCTTTCTGGCCGAGTTCATCCTGCGGAGCCGGATGCAGGCCATCGCCGTGGCGGCGACCTGTCTGATGCTGTCGTTGTTGGCACCGCCTGTGAGCCTGCTCGCGGCGGCGGTGGTAGCGCTGGTGACTTTGCGCCAGGGATGGCGCGAGGGGCTAAATACCGTGCTCGCGAGCGCGCTGGCGGCGGGGCTTTTGGGCGCGATCGTGATCAGCAATTTCGCCCTCCCGGCAGGGTACGGCTTGATGCTCTGGCTGCCCATCTGGGCGATCGCGCTGGCGCTGCGCTATACCCGCAGCCTGGGTTGGACTTTCGAGCTGGTAACGGCGCTGGGGTTGGTTGGAGTCGCCGCGGCGTACCTGCTCGGCGCGGACGTAGCTGGATTTTGGCAAACCCGAATGCAGCAAGCGTTGCGCTTTCTCTCTGGACAAATCGACTTCGACCAAGCCCAGCTTGCGGCGCTGGCGCGTTACATGACCGGGATCGCGGCTGCCGGCATGGTGTCCAGCCTGGCCTTAAGTTTGCTGTTGGCGCGCTACCTGCAGGCGCTGCTGTTCAACCCGGGGGGATTTCGCGCCGAGTTCTTGGGGCTGCGTTTGCACCGACCCATGGCTTACTTGGCCCTCGCTTTGAGTGGGGCGGCGATGGTGCTGGAGGCCCAAGCGCGCGAGGCGGTGGTCAATCTGCTTTTAGTGCTCGGAGTGGTGTACGTCGTTGCGGGAACCGCCATCCTGCACGCGATTTTCGTCGAGCGGGGCCACAAAGGGTGGCTGTTTGGATTATACGGCTTGCTGCTGGTTGTTCCCCACGCGTTGCTGCCGATCGCGCTGGTCGGCTTGAGCGATGCGTGGTTGGATTGGCGCGGTCGGTTCGTGCCGCGGGATTCCGGATCGGATTGAAACGAAACTCGAGGTAACTTTATGGAATTGATCCTACTTGAAAAAGTCGCGGGCCTTGGCGATTTAGGCGCCCGTGTCAAAGTCAAACCCGGCTACGCGAGAAATTACCTAATTCCTCAGGGCAAGGCCGTGCGCGCCACGCCGGAGCGCATCGCCGAGTTCGAGAGACGCCGCGCCGAGCTGGAAAAGAAGGCCAGCGAAGCTTTGGCGGCGGCTCAAGAGCGCGCGGCCAAGCTCGCCGCGCTGGAGGTGATCATTACCCAGCGGGCCGGTCCTGAGGGCAAGCTGTACGGCTCGGTCGGCACCCAAAACATCGCCGAGGCGATCTGCGCCTTAGGCGTTCCTGTCACCCGACAGGAAATTCGGTTACCGCAGGGGCCTTTGCGCCAGACCGGCGAGCACGAAGTCGCCTTGCAGCTGCACCCGGACGTAATCGCTAAGGTCAAGATCGTCATTCGTCCGGAGTAGCGCGCAAGATGAAAGTCACCGGCCCGGCGTTGGTGAGGTGCACTTGCATGTCGGCGCCGAAATGGCCGGTGGCTATCTTGGGATAACGGCGCCGGACCGCTTCGACCAGATACTCGAATAAGCGCTTGCCGGTGGCCGGTTCGGCAGCGGGGGTAAAGCTTGGGCGCAGCCCTTTGCGCGTGTCCGCGGCGAGAGTGAACTGCGGGACCAGAAGCACTCCGCCGCCAACATCTATCACGCTTAGGTTCATTTTTCCTTGCGGGTCGGCAAACACCCGATAGCCGAGCAAGCGCTTGGCCATCCTCTCGGCCTGGCGCTCGGTGTCTTGCCTCTCGACGGCGACCAAGACCAAAATTCCAAGCCCGATCTCGCCGACGATCTTGCCTAAAACTTCGACCTTAGCTTGGCTCACCCGCTGCAGGACGGTGATCATCGGCGCGTAATTTAAGCAATTCCAGGATTTCCGAAGGCACAGGGAAGACGATGGTGTTGGACTTGTCGCCGGCGATCTCGATCAGCGTTTGCAGGTAACGCAGCAGCAAAGCCTGCGGCTGTTGGGACAAGGTGCGGGCCGCGGTCAAAAGCTTTTCGGCCGCCTGCATTTCCCCTTCGGCGTGGATGATCTTCGCGCGCCGCTCGCGCTCGGCTTCGGCCTGACGGGCGATCGCGCGGATCATGCTCTCGTCCAAGTCCACCCGCTTGATCTCGACGTTGGCGACCTTGATTCCCCAGGCGTCGGTCTGGGTATCCAAGATCGCTTGGATGTCGGCGTTGAGCTTTTCGCGCTCGGCCAGCATCTCGTCCAGCTCGTGCTGCCCCAAGACCGAGCGCAAGGTGGTCTGGGCCAGAAGGCTGGTGGCGTCGTAGTAGTTTTCCACTTGAATGATGGCGCGCGCCGGGTCGATGATGCGAAAATACACCACCGCGTCCACCTTCACCGAGACGTTGTCGCGCGAGATCACGTCCTGGCGTGGCACGTCCATGACCACGGTGCGGATGTCCACCCGCACCATGCGCTGGATGATCGGGATCACCAAGATCAAGCCCGGCCCTTTGACCTTGTAGAAGCGGCCGAGCAGAAAAATTACCCCGCGCTCGTACTCCCACAAGACCCGGATACCGCTCAAGAGAAACAAGAGCAACAGGATCAGGACGACGATCAAGGCGTTCATCGGCTTTCCTCCTCAAGGGGGGTAACGTGAAGGGTCAGGCCATCGAGTTTGAGTACCTTAAGTTTTTCTCCACGGTGCACCGGCTTCTCGCTCACCGCCCGCCAGCGTTCGCTGCGCACCCAGACCCAGCCCTCGCGCGCAAAGTCCTCGAGCGCAATGGCAGGCTGGTGGAGGAGTTCTTCCGCGCCGGTGGTGGCGGGCCTTTGCCTGGTTTTCAAGACCATCCCTACGCCGAAGATGAACAGCAAGGCCGAGGCGATGGCAAATCCCAAGATTAATTCCAGGTGGATGGCAAAACCGGGCACGTCGGTATCGATGAGCAGAATGGACCCTAAGGTAAACGCGGCGACGCCGCCTATCCCCAAGACGCCAAAGCTGGGGACGAAAGCTTCAGCCACCATCAGGATAAGGCCGAGCAGGATCAGGCCAAGGCCGGCGTAGTTGATAGGCAGCACCTGGAAGGCAAACAGCGCCAACAGCAAGCAGATGGAGCCCAACACCCCAGGCACGATCGCGCCGGGATTGGAGAACTCAAACAGCAAGCCGTAGATCCCAAGCAGCATCAAGATATAGGCGATGTTGGGGTCGGTCAGGACCGCCAGCAGCCGGCTGCGCCAGTCCGGCTGGAATGGTTCTACCGTCAGGCCGGAAGTGGCAAGAGTGATTTGGCTTCCGAGCACGCTTACTTTGCGGCCATCCAATCGTCGCAAAAGCTCGCCGACGTCCGGGGCGATCAGATCGACGACGTTTTGCTTTACTGCTTCTTCGGCGGTCAAGGTGGCGGCCTCGCGCACCGCCCTTTCCGCCCACTCGGCGTTGCGCCCGCGCATGTTAGCCAGGCCTTTGAGATAGGCGACCGCGTCGTTGATCATCTTGTGTTCCATGGCGTCCGGCGCGCGCTGTTTGCGCGCGGGTTTGTCGCGCTCCGGCTCGGGGCCGGTCAGGCGCACGGGGGTGGCGGCGCCGATGCTGGTCGCCGGGGCCATCGCCGCGATATGGCTGGCATAGACGATGTAGGTGCCGGCGCTGGCGGCGCGCGCCCCGCTGGGGGCGACGAAGGCGACCACCGGCAGCGGCGAGGCGATGATCGTCTTGACGATCGCGCGCATCGAGGCGTCCAGTCCGCCCGGGGTGTCCAGGCGCAGGATGAGCAGCCGGGCGTCGGTATTTAGGGCGTGGTCAAAGCCGCGCCGGACGTAGTCGGCGGTGGCCGGGCCGATCGGGCCTTCCAGGTCGAGCTGGACGGCTTGGGGTCTTGCCGCATGGGCAGCGCTTGCCAGCCAAACGAACGCCGCCAGCCAGAGCGCGTTCATTGAAGGTCGATCTGGCCGTCGATTTCGTGGACCAGATTGAGCTCCGGAAGCTCCAGCCGCGCTTTCACGGCCAAGCTCTCGGTGCATTTGAGCCGGCCTTCCTCGAGCGCCTTGAAGAGGGCGTACTCGATCTTCTGCTGCGAGCTCACGCCGAATTTCTTCAAGAACTTACGCATATCCATGTTGAGCTTTTCTTCATTCATGGCTGCCTCCGTAGGTTTTGATGTCTCCGGGTTTACGCAGCATCTTGTCCACCTCGCCCTGATGCAACTCTTCGCTGGCGATCAGGCGGCGGGCGTATTCTTCGAGTAGAACCGATTTGCCCGCCACCTCGGCCAACAACTCTTTATACACCTTTAAGGTCTCGCGCTCGTGTTCGAGCGATTCGCGCAAGATGTCGCCGATGTCGTGCTTGTGCGTCTCGAGCAACGGTCCGATGCCCAAAGAAGGATGGCCGCCCAAATGCGTGATGAGTTCGCCGGCCTCGCGGGCGTGGGCTAAAGATTCCTCGGCCTGCGCCCGCATCCACGAGACGATGGGAATCCGGTGGTAGCCGAAAACCATAAAGGAATAGTGCGTATAGCGAACCACCCCGGCCAGTTCCAATTCTAGGATCCGGTTGAGGAGTTCGAGCACTTTGGTTTGATTTAGCGTATTCATAAGCGCCTCCGATCGGGTTGGTGACCAGTCCACGCCGATCATGATAATCCCAGCGCGGCTTTTTGCCATCACTTTTCGCAAGATCGGGCAAGCGCCGAGACGACGACAAATACCCTCCATCGAGGGTTTTAAGGACCTAGGCGCTTGCGGAAGGCTGCCGTTCCTCCAACAGCAGGTTGATCAGCTTTAAAGCGGCCAGTACCGAGGCGAACACTTGGTTGACATGAACCCCGCGCGTCGTTCGAGTGCGGCCGCAAGCCTCCCAGGTAATGATGCACTCGGTCAGAGCGGAGGTGTGGCCGCCTTTAGGGATCCTGACCTCGTAATCTACAAGCTCGGGAAGCCTGATATCGTACCGGGCCAGTACCTTGTTGATCGCGTCGATAAAAGCGTCGAAACCGCCGTTGCCGGCCCCCGAGGTGGAGTGGATCTGGCCGTCGATCTCCACCCGCAGGCTGGCGGTGGAAGGAAGGTCGAGCCCAGAGGTAATGGCGCAGCCGAGCAGCCGGATGTGCTGATAGCTCTCGCCTTCTAAGACGTCGGCGATGATGAAGGGCAGGTCGTCGGTGGTGACGATCTGTTTGGCGTCGCCGAGCTCGACGATGCGCGCGAGCACCTTGCGCTGCTGCTCCTCGCTCAGCTCGATGCCAAGGCGCTCTAAGTTTTTGCGCAGCGAAGCCTTGCCGCTCATCTTGCCCAAGGCGTAGCTGCGCACCCGACCGAAGCGCTCGGGAGTCAAGGGGCTGTGGTAAAGGCCGCCTTTTTGATCGCCGTCGGCGTGGATGCCGGCGGTCTGGGTGAACACGTCGGCGCCAACGATGGGGGCATTGGCGGCCACACGCTTGCCCGAGAAGCGCTCGACCATGTCGCTGATGCGCACCAGTTGTGATTCGTCCACCGCAAGCTCGACCCCAAGCTTGTCCCGCAACACCACCACGACTTCCGCGAGCGCGGCGTTGCCGGCGCGTTCGCCTAGGCAGTTGACGGTGCAGTGCACGCCCTTGGCGCCGGCGCGGACCGCATACAAGCAATTGGCGGTGCCTAGACCGTAATCGTTGTGGGGGTGGAAATCGAAGTGCAGCGTAGGATAGCGCGCGCCCATGGCGGCGATGGCGGAAGCGACTTCTTCCGGCGCCATCACCCCTAAGGTGTCGGGGAGCATAAAGCGGCGGATGTTTAAGTCTTTAAGCCTATCCAGCAGGGCGAAGACGTAGTCGGGGCTGTCGCGGTAGCCGTTGGACCAGTCTTCCAGATAAACGTTGACTGTCAAGCCGCGTGCCAAAGCGTAGTCCAAGGTGCGCAGGATGTCGGCTAGGTGTTCTTCCAAGGTCTTGCCGAGCTGCAGCCGGCAGTGTTTCTCGCTGCCTTTGGTGAGCAGGTTGATCACCTTGCCGCCGGCCTGACAGATCCAGTCCACGCTTAAAGTGTGGTCGACAAACCCCAAAACCTCCACCCGCTCGGCCAGACCTTCGTCCGCCGCCCAGGCGCAGATTTTAGCGACCGCTTCCTGCTCCCTCGCCGACACCCTGGCGGAAGCGATCTCGATCCGATCCACGCGCACGCGCTCCAACAGCGCTCTGGCCAAGTGAAACTTTTCTTCGGGGGAGAACGACACCCCTTGGGTCTGCTCGCCGTCGCGCAGCGTGGTGTCTAGGATTTCAACTCGGCGTGGCGCTTCCATAGACTAGACCTTGCGCAGTACCCAATCGAGCGCGCGTCCGGGCAAGATTCGCTTGAGAAAAGCGAACAGATAGGTTGGAACCGTCACGTAGTAGCGGTCCTTGGGGCGCGGCCTCTCCAGGGCGTAGATGACTTTTTGCAGCACCGCCTCCGGCGGCAAGGTGAACGGCACCACCGGCCCTTCGGTGGCTAAGCGTTGTTCCATTCGGCGGTATATCTCGCGGTGGGGGCTGGATTCGGCGTCGATGTTCTGCTTGAACTTCACATAGGCGTTCTCGCGGAACTTAGTCAGTATCGGTCCGGGTTCGATCAACACCGGATAGATCTTAGTGCCGTGGAGCTCCAGGCGCAAAGTGTCCACTATCCCCTCTAAGGCGAACTTGCTGGCGACATAAGCGCCGCGGTAAGGCAAGGCGACGAACCCGAGCACCGAGCTGTTGAACAGGAGCCGCCCGTACCCTTGCCGGCGCATGACGGGCAAAACGAGGTTGGTCAGCTCCAGGGTGCCAAACAGATTGGTCTCGAACTGGGATCTTAGAACGTCGCGGCGCAAATCCTCCACCGCGCCTACCTGTCCCCAGGCGCCGTTGTTGAAAAGCGCATCCAAAGTCCCGCCCGTCCATTCCAATACTTGCGCGACGGCGTTTTTGAGGCTGGCCGAATCGTCCAGATCGAGGCGCACGGCTTCAAACCCTTCGGCCTGGAGGCGAGATACGTCCTCAGGTTTGCGCGCGGCGGCAAATACCCGATAGCCGCGCTCTTTAAGCCCCTTGGCGGTGGCGTAGCCGATGCCGCTCGAGCAGCCGGTGATCAAGACGGTGTTGACCTTCATATCAGGCTTTGGGCAAGGTGACCCCGGTCTGGCCTTGGTATTTGCCGCCGCGGTCGGCATAGGAGGTTTCGCATTCTTCGTCGGACTCCAGGAAGATCATCTGGGCGACCCCTTCGTAAGCGTAGATTTTGGCCGGCAAGGGGGTGGTGTTGGAGAATTCCAGGGTGACGTGACCTTCCCACTCTGGCTCTAACGGCGTGACGTTCACGATGATCCCACAGCGGGAATAGGTGCTTTTGCCTAGGCAAACGACCAGCACATTGCGCGGAATCCGAAAATACTCCACCGTCCGCGCCAGCGCAAAGGAGTTGGGGGGAATGATGCAGACCTCGGACCGGACGTCCACAAAACTGGCCGGGTCGAAGTTCTTGGGGTCGACGATGGTCGAGTTGATGTTGGTGAAAATCTTAAACTCGTCGGCGCAGCGCACGTCGTACCCGTAGCTTGAAGTGCCGTAGGAGATAATCCGCCTATCTTCTGTCTGCGAGATCAGCCTAGGCTCGAACGGTTCGATCATGCGCTGTTCTTCCGCCATGCGGCGGATCCAGCGGTCGGATTTGATCGCCATTTACGTTCTCTCTACCACGATCTTGGGAAATTTGCCGGCCAAGTCCTTAGGCTGCAAAGCCAGGCGCGCCGCCATTCTGCGCGCGATCTCGGCGTAGGTTTGGGCAAGCGCGCTTTCTGGGTCGGCCACCACGATGGGTTGACCCAAGTCCGCGCCTTCGCGGACGCGAAGATCCAAAGGCAGCTTCCCCAAAAGCGGGACGCCGGATTTTTGCGCCAATTCTTCGCCGCCGCCCTGGCCGAAGATCGCCTCCTGGTGGCCGCACTGGGGACAACGATAGACGCTCATGTTTTCCACGATCCCGAGCACCGGCACTTTGACTTTCTCGAACATCCTCAAGCCCTTCATGGCATCGAGCCAGGCAATCGGCTGCGGGGTGGTGACGATCACTGCCCCCGCCACTGGGATCCTTTGCACCAAAGTCAAGTGGATGTCGCCGGTTCCAGGCGGCAAGTCCACGATCAAATAGTCCAAGTCCTGCCAGCGGGTCTGCCTGAGCAGCTGCTCCAAAGCCGAAGTCGCCATCGGGCCGCGCCAGATCACGGGGGTGTCTTCCTCGACCAGCAAGCCGATGGACATCGCCTGCAGGCCGAAAGCGCGCCGCGGTTCGATGGTTTGGCCTTCGACCGTCGGCGGTCCGGAGATCCCCAACATGCGCGGCAGGCTAGGCCCGTAAATATCGGCGTCCAGAATGCCGACCTGCGCGCCCTCTTGGGCCAGGGCCAAAGCCAGGTTGACGGCCACAGTGGATTTTCCCACTCCGCCTTTGCCGGAGGCGATGGCGAGGACGTTCTTGACCCCAGGCAAGGGAGCCTGGCCGGCCTGGACGCGGTGCGGCAGGCAGCGATAGCCGATTTGCACCGAGACTTCCTTCACTCCCGGCACCGCAGCCAGGCGTTCCTGCAGGGCGGAAGTTAAAGCTATAATCTGGCTTTTGGCCGGAAAGCCCAACTCGATGGCCAGATCGACGCGGCCTTGGTCCACGCGCAGGGAGCGCACCGCTCCGGCAGAGTACAGATCGCACCCCAAGTGGGGTTCGCCATAACTGCGCAAGGCAGCTTCGACAAGCTCAAGCAAAGCGTCGTTCATGACGGACTATTCTACATCAGCCTTGCCTTAGACTCATCCATGTCCGTGAGCCGCCAGAAGGTTTTTCATCTCCTAGATCATCGCTATCCGAGCGTGGCCAGCCGGGCGGTCGAATGGGCGATCTTGAGCTTGATCTTGCTCAACGTCCTGGCGGTCGTCTTGGAGTCGGTGCCGACGTACCAGAGGGTCTGGGCGCGCGAGTTTGCTTGGTTCGAGCGGATCTCGGTCGGCTTGTTTGCGCTCGAGTACTTTGTGCGCCTTTGGGTGTGCGTGGAAGACGAGCGTTATCGGCATCCGGTCTGGGGGCGGCTGCGTTATGCGCTCACCCCGATGGCGCTCATCGATTTGCTCGCGTTTTTGCCTTTTTATCTTGGCGGACCGACGGGTGTAGGCGACCAGGCCCGGGTGCTGCGCGTTTTGCGGCTGGTGCGGGTGCTCAAACTAGGGCGTTATTTTGCCGCGTTGGAGGTGCTTGCCTTTGTGGTGCGCCGCGAGTTTCCAACTTTGCTGGCGGCGACTTTGATGCTTTTGATCTTGATCGTGCTTGCCGCCAGCGGAATCTACCTGGTCGAGGGCGAGGTGCAGCCAGAGGCGTTCGGCAGCATTCCGCAGGCGATTTGGTGGGCGGCGGTGACGCTGACGACGGTGGGCTACGGCGATGTGGTCCCGGTAACTTTCTGGGGCAAGGCGTTTGGCATTTTCATCACCATCGTGGGTTTGGGGATGGTCGCGCTGCCGGCGGCGATTTTGACTTCCCGCTACACCCACGAGCTGCAAGAGCGGCGCGAGCGTTATCGGCTCAGGCTGCAAGAGGCGCTGCTCGACGGTCGGCTCTCGGAAGAGGAGCGCCACGCCCTGCATCGCTTGAGCCGCGAATACGGCCTAGACCCGGAGGAGGTCAGGATGGAGTTAGAAAACGAACGGCTGCGGCGGCGGCTGCGCAGGCAGGGCGTATGCCCCCATTGCGGCCGGCCTTTGGCCGGCGAGGAAGAATGAGGGAAGCGGCATCGCGTGCGTTAACGGTCGCTGTGGCCCAAGGATTTTTGCGGCGCGATCCGATCGCGCACGCGCTGCTTGATCTCCTTGGCCTCGGGAAACCTTCCTTCGCGTTGACGCGACCAGAGGATTTCGCCATCGAGGCGGATCTCAAAAACGCCGCCGCCTGAGGGCTTTAGGGCGACTTCCCCCAGCTCTTCGGCGAACGTAGTCAAAAGCTCCTGGGCCAGCCAGGCGGCGCGCAAGAGAAAGTTGCAGCGCGCGCAGTATTCGATCTCAAGGCGCGGGGTTGTCATAACACGCGGTAAAACTGGGCTTTTAGGTATTCGGTTTCGGGGATGGCCGGATGGATGGGGTGATCCAGTCCTTGGTGGCCTTGGGCGAACAAGGCGATCTTAGAGGCGGTGCGTTGGGCGGCGTGGGCGATCAAGCGCTGCAGTTGCGCCGCCGGCAAATGGTACGAGCACGAACAGCTCACCAAGATCCCTGGGCGCTCAAGGCACGTCAAGGCCAGCCGGTTGAGGTGGCCATAGCCCCGAATGCCTTGGGCGATGTCTTTACGCCGCTTGATGAAGGCGGGAGGGTCGCAGACGATCAGACCAAAGCGCTCGCCGGTTTGCCTTGCCTGTTTGAGAAAGTCCAAGACCTCGGCCTGGACGAATTGGATTTTGTCGGCCACTTGGTGGCGCTTGGCGTTTTCCTGCGCCAAGGCGAGCGCCGAGGCAGAGCTGTCGACCGCGATCACTCGCTTGGCGCCGGCGACCGCGGCCTGCACCGCCCAGGCTCCGGTGTAGCAGAACAGATCCAAGACGCTCAAGCCTCGGGCCAAAGAGGCCGCCAGCGCGCGATTTGGACGCTGATCGTAAAACCAGCCGGTTTTTTGCCCCTTGAGCGGATCGATGCGGAAAAGTAAACCGTTTTCTTCTGCGCACACGACCTCAGGCAACTCGCCTTGAACCTCGACCTGCGCGGGCAAGCCTTCTAGGGCGCGGCTTGGGGAGTCGTTGCGCAGCACGATCGCCTTGGGCCGGATGAGGTCGGAAAGCGCGCTTAGGATCTCGTCTAGGCGGCGCTCGATGCCGGCGGTATTGGCCTGGACCACGCACACTGGATCGAAACGATCGATCACCAGCCCCGGCAGCCAATCCCCCTCGCTGTGGACCAGCCGGTAGTAGGGGGTCGGGAACAGCCGTTCTCGCCACGCCAAGGCGGCGGCCAACCGCGTGCGCCAGAAATTTAAGTCTATGGCTTCGTCCCGATCGCGGCTTAGCAGTCTGGCGCAGATCAAGGCGTTGGGGTTGACGTAGGCGGTGCCGATGAAGCGGCCCGAGCTGTCTTCGAGCGCGGCCAGATCCCCGGGGGCAAACGCTTTGAGCGGCGTGGCTTGCGTGTCGATCTCGTTGCTGAAAACCCACAGATGGCCTTGGCGCAGACGCCGGTCTTCGCGCTTTTTTAGGCGCAGGCGGGGCAGGGTCATTGCCTCTGCCCCGCCAGAAGGACCCAGCCGTCCTCCACGGCCGGGGGGCGAAAGGCAAACCCCGGATAGGCCCGTTTGACCGCTTCCGCCTGGGACTCCAAAATCCCCGACAGAACCAACCAGCCGCCCGGACGGGTGTGGGCGGCGAGCGTCGGCGCGAGGGCGATCAAGGCATCGGCCAAAATGTTGGCCAGGACGAGGTCGGCGGCGACTTGGGGCATGGCTTCAGGATAACAGCAGCGCAAGCGCGCGGCGACTTGATTTTTGCGCGCGTTTTCCTGCGTGGCGGTCAGCGCTTGGGGGTCGAGGTCGCAGGCGAGCGCCTCCGAGGCCCCCAACACCAAAGCCGCCACCGCTAGGATGCCGGAGCCGCAGCCGTAGTCGATCACGCTCTTGCCGCTTAAGGGGTGCGCCGCCAACCAGCGCAGGCACAGGGCGGTGGTGGGATGGGTGCCGGTGCCAAAGGCCAGGCCGGGGTCGAGGGTCAGATAGACAGCGTTTGGATCGGGGGGCGATTGGCCGCTAGGGCAGACCCACAGGCGGCCGAAGTTCAGCGGCTTAAAGTGCTCAAGCCAAACCCGCTCCCAAGGCCGATCGGCGAGGATTTGACGCCGCCACCCCGTGAGCTTATCGCCAAAGCGCGCGGCCAGATCGGCTTGGATCGCTTCGGGGTTGACCCCAAGCTCGAACAGGGCGGTCAGGCGGGGCGAGCGCCAAAGGGGCATCTCGCCGGGCAGCGGCTCGAACAGGGCCTCGTCGCCGTCCTCGGCAAAAGTGATCGCGATGGCGCCTTGCGCTTCCAGAAACTCCGAGACGGCATCGGCCAGATCGCGCGGCAGGACGCAGGAAAGCTCGCACCAAGGCATGATTTTATTCGCGTATCCCCAGCATCTCTTCTAGATAATGGATGTGTTGCCCCCCGCTCTTGAAGGCGCTGTCGCCGACGATGCGTTGGAGCAGGGGAATATTGCACTTAATGCCAGTGATCACCGTTTCGCTTAAGGCCGTGCGCATCCTTGCCAGCGCCGAGGCGCGGGTTTCACCGTGGGCGATGAGCTTGCCGATCAAGGAATCGTAGTAGGGCGGCACCTGGTAGCCGGCATAGATGTGGGTGTCCAAACGGATGCCGGGGCCACCCGGAAGATGCAGCTGTTCGATCAGGCCGGGCGAGGGCAGGAAGGTTTCTGGGTCCTCGGCGTTGATCCGGCATTCGATGGCGTGGCCGCGCAACTTGATGTCCTCTTGGGAGTAGGCCAAGGGTTCACCGGCGGCGATGCGGATTTGTTCCTTGACGAGGTCCACCCCAGTGACCATCTCGGTGACCGGATGCTCGACCTGGATCCGGGTGTTCATCTCGATGAAGTAAAACCGGCCGTTTTCGTACAGGAACTCGAAGGTGCCGGCGCCCAGATAACCGATCTCGCGGCAGGCCTGGGCGCAGCGTTCCCCCATCTCGCGCCGCTGCTTTTCGGTGATGCCGGGGGCGGGGGCTTCCTCGATGACTTTCTGATGACGCCGTTGGGTCGAGCAATCGCGTTCGCCCAGATGGATGGCGTTGCCGTGACTGTCAGCCAGCACCTGGAACTCGATGTGGCGCGGGCGCTCTAGGAATTTTTCCAGGTACACCTGATCGTTGCCGAAGGCGGCCAAGGCTTCGGCCCGGGTCATGGTGATCGCGTTCATCAACGCCGCCTCCGAGTGCACCACCCGCATTCCTCGCCCACCGCCGCCGCCGGCGGCTTTGACGATCACCGGAAAGCCGATTTCCCGCGCCAGGCGCAGGTTTTCTTCAAAATCGTCCGATAACGGGCCGTCCGATCCCGGCACACACGGAATTCCCGCCCGGCGCATGGCTTCCTTAGCGGAAATCTTGTCCCCCATCAGGCGGATGGTCTCGGGTTTGGGACCGATGAAAATAAAACCGCTTTGGATGACTCGTTCGGCAAAGTCGGCGTTTTCCGCTAGAAACCCGTAACCTGGATGGATGGCGACGGCGTCGGTGACTTCGGCGGCGCTGATGATCGCCGGGATGTTCAGGTAGCTGTCGGCGGAAGGGGCAGGTCCTATGCAGACCGTTTCGTCGGCCATCAGCACGTGCTTTAGATTGCGGTCGGCCTCGGAGTGGACCGCGACCGTGCGGATGCCGAGTTCCCGGCACGCGCGCAGGATCCGCAAAGCGATTTCGCCGCGGTTGGCGATGACGATTTTGTCGAGCATGGGCGACCTTTATTCGATCACGAACAGCGGTTGGTTGTACTCTACCGGCTCGCCGTTTTCCACCAGAATTTTGGTGACGACCCCAGCCTTGTCCGCCTCGATCTGGTTGAGAATCTTCATCGCTTCGATGATGCACAGCACGTCGCCGACGTTGACGCGCTGGCCGACCTCGACGAACGGCTTGGCGCCCGGAGCGGGGGCGCGGTAGAAGATTCCCACCATCGGCGAGCGAACGATGTGCCCGGTCTCTTCCGGTTTGGCTTCCTCGGCTATTTTGGAAACGGTTGCCGCCGGCGGTTGGGCGGGGACGGAAACCTGAGGTTGGGTGACGATTTGGGTGGTCGTGCTGACGCGGGTGATGCGGATGGACTCCTCCCCAGAGTGGATTTCGATCTCGGCGACGCTTGAGTCCTCGATGATTTCGAGCAGCTTTTTTATTGTGCGGATGTCCATAGGTCTTCCTGGTTTTGGTTCAGATGCCGGATTGCAGCCAACAGCGCCAACTCATATCCGAAAGCGCCTAGACCGCAGATGACCCCGTAGGCGATGTCGGAAAAATACGAACGGTGGCGAAAAGGCTCGCGCGCATAGACGTTCGATAAATGAACCTCGACGAACGGGATTCGGGTAGCGAGCAAGGCGTCGCGGATGGCGATGCTGGTGTGGGTGAAGGCGGCCGGATTGAGGACGAGGAATGCGCTCTGTTTGGACCAGGCGGCGTGGATCAGCTCGACGAGAACGTGCTCGGCGTTGCTTTGCTGAAACTCTAAGGTATGGCCGTGGCGCTCGGCCAAAGCTTTGAGGCGGGCCTCAATGTCGGCCAGGGTAACGGCGCCGTAGATTTCCGGCTCCCGCGTGCCGAGCAAATTGAGATTGGGTCCGTTGAGAACGGTAATCAGCGCCATCGAGCTGCAAAGCGGTTAAAAAACCAAGTTATTGTGAAGAAGGAGGCCGGTTTTGTCTAGAACGCGGCGTGTTTTAGCAGGCTTGCTCGAGCTTGGCCAGATGGGTCAAGAATTCCTCCGGCGGCACGTAACCGATCAGGCGCGCGGCCTTGCATTCGCGCCCTTGCGGGTCGAAAAACAAAATCGCCGGCGGCCCGATCAAGCCAAAACGGCGCAGAAGAATCCGGTGGGCTTCGGCGTTGGCGGTGACGTCGGCCTTGAGCAGCGAGAATTTGCCCAGCTTCTCTTGGACCCTGGGATCGGCGAAAGTCTTGCTTTCCAGCTCCTTGCACGAGACGCACCAGTCGGCATAGAAGTCGAGCATGACCCACTTGTGGGCAGGCTTTTGGCTTAAGGCCGTGTTCAGGGCCTGGAGCGAGGAGATAGGTTGCGCCAGAGGCGGGGGGAGAGGCGGTTTCATCCCGCACGCGATGAGCGGCTCGAGCGGGCGAAACGCGTTCGAGCCACCCGAAGCGGCGCCGATGAGCAGCAAAATGCCGTAGGTGAGCATCACCACCCCTAAGGCTTTGGCGAGCTTTTTGTGATGCGGGGCCGCTTCGGACAGAGGGCTGGCGGCGCCCAGATAAATGGCCGGCACGATCAACCATAGCGCCCATAGAAACAGCGTGAGCGAGGGCGGCAGGAGGCGCGAGAGCAGCCAGATCGCCACGCCGATGAGCGCCACCCCGAATACCGCCTTGACCGCCTGCATCCACAAACCGGCTTTGGGCAAAAGCTTGCCCGCGGAGGTTCCGACGGCGATCAGGGGCAAACCCATCCCCAGCCCCAGGGCGAACAAGGCCGCCCCTCCCAAGACCGCATCCCCGGTCTGGCCGATGTAAATCAACGCGCCGGCCAGAGGCGCCGCCACGCACGGGCTGACGATCAAGGTCGAAATCGCGCCGAGCGCCGCCGCATTGACAAAACTGCCGCCGCGGATCTTAAACCGCGAGGCAAGCAGAGACTGCCAGGCGGAAGGCAGCCGCAGTTCATACAGCCCGAACATGGACAACGCCAGCAGCACAAACAAAGCGCTGACCGCGGCGATCGCCCAGGGCGTTTGCAACGCCGCCTGCAAATTGGCGCCAAACAGCCCGGCCAGGATCCCGAACCCCGTATAAGTGAGCGCCGAGGCCAAAACGTAGCTCAAGGACAGCCCGAACGCGCGCCAGGGGGTAAGGTTTTGGCCGTGGCCAACGATGATTCCTGACAGGATGGGCAGCATGGGGAAGCAGCACGGCGTAAACGCGAGCAAGACCCCAAAGCCGAGAAAGCTTAGGAGGGTAAGCCAAAAACCTTGCGCTTTGAGGGCCTGGGCGATGCGGTCCGGTTCGGCCACGAGGGGAGGGGAGGGAGGCGTTGCCGAAGCCGGCGTGGCGGGCAGATTAAGGCGCACGGTTTGAATTTGCGGCGGATAGCAGACCCCGCGCTCAGCGCAGCCTTGATAGCGGACTTTCAGGACCAGTTCGGTCGCCTGCGGATCGGCGCGCTTGAGCGGCAGGGTGGCGACGACGCTTTGGTGGTACACCTCGGTCGGGCCGAATTCCGGATCCTCCTTGCGTTCCCCCGGCGGCAGTTGTAAGGGCTCGAGCTGGACTTGGCCGGCGAGTTTTTCCACGCGAAATTGCTCGCGGTAAAGGTAATACCCCTTGGCGATCTGCCAGCTCAGGCGCAAGGTGTTGGGGTCTTCGACCGCGGCCTGGAAGCGAAACGCCTCCTCCGCCGGCAGGAGTTTGTCCTCAAACAGGCGCAATCCCGAAAACGGCTCGGCCCGGCCAAGGGCCGGCCAGGTGAGGCTTAAGACGAGTAAGAAGAGGAATCGAGCCATGCGCCGATCCAGTCCAGATACGCAAGACTACCCTGCTCCACAGAGACCGCGACGATTTCGGGAAGTTCATAAGGATGGCGCGCCTGGATGAAGGCCGTAAGCTCGGCCAGGCGGTCGGCGCGCGTCTTGATGATCAAAAGCACCTCGCCTGCGGTTTCGATTTGGCCTTGCCAAGGGTAAACCGAGGTCAATCCAGGGACCTGGTTGACGCAGGCGGCCAGGCGGTTTTCCACCAGGCCATAAGCCAAACGCGAGGCGCTCTCGGCGTCTGGACAGGTGCAGAAGACGATTCGGTACGGCGTGCTCATCTTCGTCTTAATCCCTTTTTCATCAGGTCGATTTCTAGAGGAAAGAAAACGTCAGGGCAATCATTCAACTCGAGGTCTTAATCCCTTTTTCATCAGGTCGATTTCTAGAGAAGGCACATTCGGCCAAACTGCGGCCGGATGCCATGTCTTAATCCCTTTTTCATCAGGTCGATTTCTAGAGATCTCCCCGGCGACCATCCCGTTGGCTGGGCTTATGTCTTAATCCCTTTTTCATCAGGTCGATTTCTAGAGGCGGCTAGCTAGCCGGATTTTTTTTGGTTTTTGGGTCTTAATCCCTTTTTCATCAGGTCGATTTCTAGAGGAAAGAGGTTATGAAAATCTATGTTTTCCCCGTGTGTCTTAATCCCTTTTTCATCAGGTCGATTTCTAGAGTAGCCCCGACGGGGGAGAATCTCAGGGCCATCGCGTCTTAATCCCTTTTTCATCAGGTCGATTTCTAGAGTCAGGGCCATCGCCAAATGGAAGACGGCCCCAAAGTCTTAATCCCTTTTTCATCAGGTCGATTTCTAGAGAGTGTGAAATGGCAAAGCTGAACTTAATCAGGATGTCTTAATCCCTTTTTCATCAGGTCGATTTCTAGAGTACTCTAGCTCCCCAGATCTCCCCGGCGACCATGTCTTAATCCCTTTTTCATCAGGTCGATTTCTAGAGAAAGCTGGGATCTCTCCCACGTATGCTTATGCAAAAGGTCTTAATCCCTTTTTCATCAGGTCGATTTCTAGAGTTCCTGAGTGGGATGAAATTGTGCGAAGTCCGTCAAGTCTTAATCCCTTTTTCATCAGGTCGATTTCTAGAGAGCACCCCTCGAATTTCTTGTTAAAGATCAATGCCTTACAGAGAGCTTTCCCAAAAATTTTCGGCGTCAAAAAGCTGACGTTCAAGACGGCTCTCCGACACGGCGTTTGCCTTCAAGCTTAACACAAACCCGCCTTTTGGACAAGGGAAAATCGCCGGTCTCCGGGCGGAAAGCGCCGTCTTGGCGAACAAAGCAGCGCGTCCCTGCGCTTGCCCAGCGAACTTAAGAATGGGCGGTGTGGCCGTGGCCGCCGCAGCAGGAATGAGCCTTAGGAGTTTCCTCCGCTTGGCTTGCGCAAGCCTTCTCGCCCTGGCCGCAACCCGGGCAGGCGGTGGTTTTGCCCAAGCCCGCGTAGATCGGGCAGAAGTGGGTGTAGCCGGAGATCAATAGGGCGATGCCGAGGAGCAAAAGCGGCACGCTGCCCAGGAACAAAGATACAAAAATAGAAAGGCCGCCAACCCCGTAGCGGATTTTTTGATCCTGCTCGCCGACGTTGTATTGATATTTGAGCATGCGCTTAAAGTCGAACTGCATAAAAACACCTCCGTTGGAAATTCGGCTTAGTATAACGCTTTGATTCGGTAAAATGGCAACCTATGGATATCTCGCCTATTTTAGCCCCCCTCAACCCGGTCCAGCGCGAGGCGGTCACCGCCCCCTTGCGCCCGATGCTGGTTCTTGCCGGGGCCGGCAGCGGCAAGACCCGCGTGCTCGTGCACCGGCTGGCCTGGCTGATGCGGGTCGAATCCATGCCGCCGCACGCGCTGGTCGCGGTCACCTTCACCAACAAGGCCGCCCGGGAGATACGCGGGCGGGTGGAGGAGTTGCTGCGCCTCGACACCCAGGGGATGTGGCTGGGGACGTTCCACGGCCTCGCCCACCGGATGCTGCGCCGCCACGCGCCGGAGGCGGGCCTGCCGGAAGGCTTCCAGGTGCTCGACAGCGACGACCAGCTTCGCTTGATCCGAACGGTGCTGCGCGAGCTGAAACTGGACGAAGGGCGCTTTCCGCCGCGCCAGGCGCAGGGGTACATCAACGCCTGCAAGGACGAAGGCCGCCGCCCCGAACACCTTACGGCTGGGGATTACTTTGAGCAGCAGATGCTCGCGATCTATCGCCGTTACGAGCAACACTGCCGCCGCGTGGGGCTGGTCGATTTCGGCGAGCTTTTGCTGCGCAGCTACGAACTCTTACGCGAGCATCCCGCGTTGCTCGAACACTACCGGCGCCGCTTCGCCCATCTCTTGGTGGACGAATTTCAGGACACCAACGCCATTCAGTACGCCTGGCTGCGCCTTCTGGCCGGAGACGACCCCAAGCTGTTCGTGGTCGGCGACGACGATCAGTCGATCTACGGTTGGCGCGGGGCCAGGGTGGAAAACATCCAGCGCTTCTGTCAGGATTTTCCTGAGCACGTGCTGATTCGCCTGGAGCAAAACTACCGCTCCACCGGCCATATCCTCGAGGCGGCCAACGCCCTCATCGCCCACAATCGGGGCCGTCTGGGCAAGCGGCTTTGGACCGCCGGCCCGCGCGGCGAGCCGATCCGGATGTATGCCGCCTTCAACGACTTGGACGAAGCCCGCTTCGTGGTCGACCGCATCCAGCATTGGTTAGAGCAGGGAAGGCGCGCCGGCGAGGTGGCCGTGCTGTACCGCTCCAACGCCCAATCGCGCCTGTTCGAGGAGCAGCTGATCGCCTCCGGCGTCCCGTATCGCGTCTACGGCGGCCTGCGCTTCTTTGAGCGCGCCGAGGTCAAAAGCGCTCTGGCGTACCTGCGGCTGATTCAAAACCGCCACGACGATCCCTCTTTCGAGCGGGTGGTGAACCTGCCGGCGCGCAGCCTCGGCCCGCGCACTCTGGAGGCGATCCGCACGCGCGCGCGCTTCTTGGGCGTGTCGCTGTGGGACGCCGCTTTGGATTTGTGCCGCGAGCAGGCGCTGCCGGCGCGCGCCGCCAACGCCTTGCGCGGCTTCATGCGCTTGATCGAGGAATTGGATCAGGCCGGCCGCAGGCTCGCCTTGGCCGACCGGGTCCGCTACGTGATCGAGGGCAGCGGCCTGATCGAGCACTACAGCAAAGAAAAGGGGGTAGAGGGCGAGCTGCGGGTCGAGAACCTCAAGGAACTGGTCAGCGCCGCGCGGCAGTTTGCGTTGTATTCTGTAGGCCTTGACGAGCCGGATTCGCTGGCGGCGTTTTTGACCCAGGCCGCTTTGGACGCCGGCGAATCTCAGGCCGATCCCAATGCCGACAGCGTCCAGCTTATGACCTTGCACGCGGCCAAGGGCTTGGAGTTTCCGCTGGTGTTCATCGTCGGGATGGAAGAGGGGTTGTTTCCTTCCCTGCAATCGTTGGAAGATTCCGCCCGCCTCGAGGAAGAACGGCGCCTGTGTTACGTGGGGATCACCCGGGCGATGGAGCAGCTCTATCTTACGTATGCGGAGTGCCGCAGGCTGTACGGGCGTGAGGTGTACCCAAGGCCTTCGCGCTTTGTGCGCGAGATTCCGCCGGCCCATTTGGAAGAAGTGCGCTCTACCCGCCTACGGTCGTCTCCCAAAACGGCCGGGCTTGGGGAAGCGCTAGAGCTGGTGGGCCGACGGGTTGCGCACGCGGTTTTCGGCCAAGGGGAAGTGCTCCAGTGCGAGGGCGAAGGTCAAAACGCCCGCGTCCAGGTGCGTTTTGACCGCGCTGGGACCAAGTGGCTGATGCTAAGTTACGCCAAGCTGGAGCTGTTGTAAACTTAGCGCAAGCCCTCTTCCTGCATCGCCTGCTGCACCGCCGGACGCTGGGCGATGCGCTCGGCGTAGGCCAGAAGCGGCGGCCAGGGCGAAAAGTCCAGTCCAACGTAGTTGCGCCAGCTCAGCACCACAAACAGATACGCGTCGGCGACGCTGTAGTTTGCGCCGAGCAGATGGTCGTGCTTAGCCAGCCGTTCGGAGATGAAACTTAAGCGCTCGTTTAGGCGGCGGCGAAAGAGTTGCTTGGCTTCTTCCGCCAGCTCGGCCCAAAACAGGGGGCTAAAGTTTTTGTGCAGTTCGCTGGAAATGAAATTCAGCCACTGCTGCAGGAGATAGCGCTGAAAGTCCCCTGGGCGGGGAGCCAGGTCGGCTTGTGGGGCCAGATCGGCCAGATACTGGAGGATGGCCGGGCCTTCCACAAGGCGCGTGCCGTCGTTCAGCTCCAGTACCGGCACGTAGCCTAAGGGGTTGATTTGGCGAAAATCCTCCCCGCTCGCGGTGCGTTTGCTGGCAAGGTCCACCCGCACCAGATCGAAATCCAGATCCAACTCGCACAGCACGATATGAGGGGCCAGGGAACAGGCGCCGGGGGAATAGTACAGTTTCATATTAAACCTCCTTCGAGCTTGGGAAAGTTCTTGCTTAGGCTTTGGGCTATCTTAGCGCAGATTTTGGAAAATCGATCACAGACCCTCCTTAGCCAAGCGGCAGACCGCCCCCGCCAGCCCTTGGGCGACTTTAGCCAGACGCGGATAGTCGAGCTTGTCGGGAGTGTCGCCGGGAAGATGGTACCAAGGATAGCGGTAAAAAGCCGTGTCGGTCACCATCACCGCGGGGTACCCTTGGCGCCAGAACGAAAGGTGATCGCTCCAGGCCACTCCCGGAATCCAGGAGAAAACGGCGGCCTGCTCTGCCGGGAAATCGCAGGCGGCGCGGAACGCTTCGGCCAGCCGCCGGAGCTGACGGCGATACTTCAGGTTGGAGACTAAGGCGATGAAATCGCCGCGGCTGGGGTAGAAGAACCGAAACAAAGGAGGATAACGCTGACAGCCTAAGGTGTCGCAGTAATAGCCCATGGTTTCCAAGGAAATCATCAGGCGGATGGGGTCGCCGCGCGCCCGCGCTTCTTTCGCGTACTGAAAGCTTCCCTGTTTGGAAGTAAAGAAGAACGGCGGCTCCTCGTTGGCAAAAGCGACCAAGCGCACGCTTCTTGGCAAGGGAAAGGTTTTTAAAAGCCTTGTAAGTTCGAGCAGAACGGCTACGCCGCTGGCGTTGTCGTTGGCGCCTGGAGAGCCTTGGACAGAGTCGTAGTGCGCGCCGAGCAACAGGATTTCCTCGGGCCGCTCTTGCCCGGGGAGGGTTACTTCCAGATTGGCCGAAACCACCCCCTTGGCGAGATACTCTTGACGCTTAACGGCCAATCCAAGCGTTTGCCAGGTAGCGGTAAGGTAGTCTGCCGCCGCCTTCAGGGCGTGCGGGTGGAACACGTTGCGCTCGCCGATGGTGCCAGCCAAGTGCTCGACGTGGCAGCGCAGCCTTGCTGCCAAATTCTCGTTCATGCCAATCCTGCCCTCTTGTGCGGCGCGCCAATCAGCAGCAAAGTAGAATGCCCAAAGTCAGTTTACATCCATTTGTGAGGTGAGAGCATGCGCTGCCTGATCTGTTTGCTGTGCTTGGCCGTTGGCTCCTGGACGCAAGCGCAGGAACCCCCTCCGATTCTAAGTGGCGTCTGGCAGCAAGCGGCCGCTGCCCCGACCGCCCGCACCGAGGTGGCCGCGGCGGTGCTGGGAGATAAAATCTACGTGATCGGCGGATTTTCGCCGCTGCGCTTGGGCAACCTGCTCCGGCTGAGCGTGAGCGATGCGGTGGAAGTCTACGACCCGGCCAAAGACCGTTGGCGTCCGGCGGCGCCCTTGCCCAAACCTTTGCATCATGCCGCCGCGGCCTCGGTAGGCGGTCGTTTGTTCGTCCTCGGCGGTTTTGCGCCCAGCCTCACTTCGATCTGGAACCCGGTCGATACGGTGTTTGAGTATCTGCCGGCGGAAAACCGCTGGCTCGCCCGCCGACCCATGCCAACTCCCCGCGGGGCGCTGGCAGCGGCGGTGTTGGACGGGAAGATCTTCGCCATCGGCGGTTACGACGGCCAAAGGAGCGTGGCGGTGGTGGAGGTATACGACCCGGATGTCGATACCTGGCAGCCTGTGGCCTCGCTTTCGGTACCGCGCGACCACCTGGCCGCGGCGGCGGTAGGCGGCCGGGTGTACGCCATCGGTGGGCGGGTCGATCTCAATTACCGCCGCAACCTCGGAGTGGTCGAGGCGTATGATCCCGGCAGCGGGCGTTGGCGCCAGATCAAGCCGCTGCCTACCCCAAGGAGCGGGATCGCCGCAGCCGTGCTTGAAGGCATGGTAGTGGTCGTCGGCGGCGAAAGCGGGGAGGGGACGTTCCGGGAAGCCGAGGCGTATTGGCCCAAGGCCGATACTTGGGTGATCTTGCCGCCGCTGCCGACCGCGCGCCACGGGCTGGCCGCCGCGACGGTGGGGGGACGGCTGTATGCGCTCTTGGGCGGACTTCGGCCCGGCGGATCTTACAGCCAGGTCAACGAGGCGTTCGTCCCAAGCAAGCCATAATTGCCCTATCTCGGCCGGCTTGCTAAGCTTAGCCGAAACGCTTTGGAGGAGACGGATGAAAGGTTTGCGTTGGATCGGATTGGGGCTTGGGTTGGGGTGCGCTTTGGCTGCTGCTGGCGCCGAGGAATGCTTGACGCCTGGGCAGTTGGCTAAGCAACCGCAGGATAAAACCCAGCCGGTTTGCACCTACCTTTGGGAGCATAAGATGGAATTGCCGGCGATCGATCGGCGCCATATCCGCGCCTGGTTTGTGGGAGCGAACTACAACTTTCCGGCCCCTTCCGAGCGCCGGGTTGAACCTTACGCCTCTTTGTACTTTTGGGAACATCCCAACGAGGACCGGCTGTTTTGGGGGGATGTGGCGCTCCTTTACAACAATTTGTTCTTTGCCCAGCGATTTCGCGGCAATTTCGAGTGGATTACCTCGTTTGAAAACTTCACCGTTCCTTTCCAGCAGAACGAGTTGATCGACGGCAAAAAGAAGCGCGCCGAGGAAATCCTGTGGGGGTATGTGCGCCCTGGCATAGGCATCGGGTGGCGGCGGATGGTAGCGCCCTTCTATCAGGACAACATGCAAGCCGTCAGCCTCGTCGTCCAACCGGGGTATTTGTATTTCGGCGATTCAGCCGCCGGCCAGGGGTTTCGCGATCCCAGCGACACCTTTGAGACCCGCGTCCACCTGCACCTGCGCTGGGATGCCGTCACGCGTAACCTGATCAGCTTGCCGCAGGAGGGTTTTGCGTTGGGGGGCGATGCCATTTACGGCCACCGCTTCCGCTGGCGCGATTGGGGACTGCCGCAGGACATCGGCAAGCAGGGCCACCGCCGGGCTGAGGCCGATTACGCCTGGTTTAGTGCCTACGCTCTGGGCGTGGCGCCTTTGTCTTGGTTGGACGAGACGCGCCATCATGTGCTGGGCGCGGTCCACGCCGGCATCGGTCCCAACATGGACCGCTTCAGCCACACCCCCACCACGCGCCCGATGGGCGGCTTCAACCCCTTAGGGCAGGAGTATCACAGCACCCGGTTCCCGGTTCTGCCTGGGGCGGCGCTGTTGGAATTCTTCCCCGACCGCTATGCCATCGTCCACGGCGAGTATCGTTTTCAGCCGACCTTTTTCAGCGCGGTGAGCGCCTACGGCGGGGCGGGCTATCTCAATCCCCAGCGCCGGCTCGGGGATAACATCGACCGCAAGGACACGGTGATGCCTTTCGTCGGCGGTCGGCTCGTCACCGGCTTTTTCGGCGGAACCCTGCTGACTTTGGATTACGCCCACAACTTCGGCCTGCACCGCAAGGAGACCGGTCACGGCAATCAGGTGGTCGTCTCCCTCTCCGGGCAGTTTTGAGGCAAGCACAAAGGCTTTGACGTTCTCCTTAGAACGCCAATTGCCTTTTCTGGACTCGTCGGGACTTAAAGCTCCCCGGGACGGACTCGAACCGCCGACCCGGTGGTTAACAGCCACCTGCTCTACCAACTGAGCTACCGGGGAGTGGACTGGCGCGCCCGGAAGGATTCGAACCTCCGACCACCTGGTTCGTAGCCAGGTACTCTATCCAACTGAGCTACGGGCGCTCGCAAAGAGTTATCCAATTTACGTAAAGAACAAGTTTCTGTCAAGCAGGCTTAGCGTTATTCTAGGATTTTAGGCGCGTCTATTATTATAATTTAAAAAACTTTGTTAACGCCATGCCGATTCGAACCTTGGTCAAAAGCAAACCCTCTGCCTCCGTTGCTGAGCTTCCCCCTCTTGGTCTGACGCCCAGGGAGATCCAGCTCGACTACAAACGTCATTTCAACTACACCTTGGGGCGCGATCCCAAGACGTGCCGATCTGCCCATTACGCCTATACCGCCTTAGGGTTGGCAGTGCGGGATCGGCTAATGGAGCGTTGGAAGAATACTCGTCGCGCCTATGAGGAAAGCCAGTGCAAACAGGCCTATTACCTATCGATGGAGTTTCTGTTAGGGCGCGCCCTAGGGAATGCCATGCTCAACCTGGGGATCACGGACGCGGCGACCGAAGCCTTGTACGATCTTGGCCTGCATTTGGAGGAGTTGATCGAGATCGAGCCGGATGCCGGGCTCGGCAACGGGGGGCTTGGGCGGTTGGCGGCGTGTTTTTTGGACAGCTGCGCCACAATGCAGCTGCCGGTGATGGGGTATGGCCTGCGCTATGAATACGGGATGTTTCGTCAGGTCATCGAAAACGGCTTCCAAGTCGAGGAGCCCGAACACTGGCTGCGCAACGGCAACGTCTGGGAACTGGAGCGCCCGGAGCTAACGCTTAGGGTGCGTTTTGGCGGCCGGACCGAAACGTTCACCGACGCCCAAGGCCGCCGGCGGACGCGCTGGGTGGACACCCACGACGTGCTGGCAGTGCCTTACGATGTGCCCATTCCCGGTTATCGCAACGGCACCGTCAATACCCTGCGGCTGTGGAAGGCGGCGGCGACCGACGAATTTGATCTTGAAGAATTCAACGCCGGCGATTATCCGGAAGCGGTGGCGGCGAAAAACCTGGCCGAGCAGATCACCTTGGTGCTCTATCCCAACGACGCCAGCGAGAACGGCAAGGAACTGAGGCTGCGCCAGCAGTATTTTTTGGCCTCGGCCAGCTTGCAAGACGTACTAAGGCGTTGGGTTTGGACGCGGGGGAGCGATTTTTCCGAATTCGCCGCCAAAAACTGCTTCCAACTCAACGATACCCACCCCAGCATCGCGGTGGCCGAGCTGATGCGTCTTTTGGTGGACGAATACGGGTTGGACTGGGATCGGGCCTGGGAGATCACCACCCAAACCATGGCCTACACCAACCACACCCTCTTGCCGGAGGCCTTGGAAAAGTGGTCGGTGCGCCTGTTCGAGCGGCTCTTGCCTAGGCTCTTGGAGATCATCTACCTGATCAACGACCGCTTTCTAGGCGAGGTCAGAAAGCGCTGGCCTGGGGACTTGGATCGCCTGGCGCGCATGTCGCTGATCGAAGAAGGGGCGGAAAAGCAGGTGCGCATGGCGTATCTTGCCATCGTCGGCAGCTTCTCGGTCAACGGCGTGGCGGCGCTGCATTCGAGGCTGCTCAGCCAAGGCCTGTTTCGGGATTTTTACGAACTCTGGCCGCACAAGTTCAACAACAAGACCAATGGGATCACACCCCGCCGCTGGCTGGCCTGGAGCAATCCGGCCTTGAGCGCGCTCATTACCGAGGCGATCGGAGACCGTTGGATCACCGATCTAAGCCGTTTAGGCGAGCTCAAACCCTTGGCTTCCGATCCGGAGTTTCAGCGGCGTTGGGATAAGGTGCGCCAGCACAACAAACGCCGCCTGATCGATTTCATCGCCCGCGAGAGCGGAGTCGAGATCCCGCCGCATTTCCTGCTGGACGTGCAGGTCAAAAGGATCCACGAATACAAGCGCCAGTTGCTCAACGTCTTGCACGTCATCCACCTGTACGACCGCATCAAGCGGGGCGATACGGCGAACTGGGTCCCGCGGGCGGTGGTCATCGGCGGCAAGGCCGCGCCCGGTTATGTGATGGCCAAGCGGATCATCAAGCTGATCAACAACGTCGCTGAAGTGATCAACGGCGATCCAGACGCGGAGGACTTGCTCAAGCTGGTTTTTTTGCCCAATTATCGGGTCTCGGCTATGGAAGTGATCTGCGCTGGAACCGATCTGTCCGAACAGATTTCCACCGCCGGCAAGGAAGCCTCGGGGACCGGCAACATGAAATTCATGATGAACGGTGCTTTGACGATTGGAACTCTGGACGGCGCCAACATCGAAATTTTGGAAGAAGTGGGGGAAGAGCATTTCTTCTTGTTTGGCCTGACCGCCGAGCAGGTGGAGCAGCTGCGTCGGCATTACGACCCAGTAGGAATCATCGCCGCCGATGAGGACCTTGCGCGGGTCATGCGCCTGCTCGAGGCCGGGCACTTCAACCGCTTCGAGCCCGGTCTGTTCGATGAGATCATCGCGTCGATCAAGAACCCGCACGATCCTTGGATGACGGCGGCGGATTTTCGCAGCTACGTAGAGGCGCACAAGCGCGCTGCCGAAGCTTTCCGCGACCGCCCGCGCTGGCTGCGCTCCAGCATCCTCAACACCGCCTCCAGCGGGCGCTTTTCCAGCGACAGAACGATCGCCGAATACAATCGGGAGATTTGGAAATTGACGCCGGTTCCCGTGGCCTAGCGGATGACGTGGATGAACAAGCTCACCCTGTTCAACCTGCTCAAATATACCATTTATCTGCTTTTGCTCTTTGACGCTTACCAATATTTGCAGGCCGACTCGGCGGGGGCCAGACATCTTCTAGCCGATGGAGTGACTTATCAGAAATTCATGGAATCCTTTGCCGTCACGATCGATGTGACTTCGTGGTTGGTGCTTTTGTTGTGCTTTGAGCTGGAGACGGCGTGGATCTCTCCGGAAAAGATCAAAGGCATGCTGGCGTGGGGCTTGCATGGAATCCGCGCGGTTTGTTACTTCTTCGTGCTATCTTCCTTTTATGGATACATCGCCAAGTATCTGCTGCTGACCGAGGTGGAGCCTTTGGCCGCGGATCCGTGCGCTTTGGGCTCTGCCTATACCTATCTGCAAGCTTTGGACGAATATCTGCCGTTGACTGCCGAGCTGTGCCAGAAGTTGCAGGGGATCCCCTTGGTCAAGCTTGAGGGAGCGGCCATTCTCACGGATCTGGAACACCTTCAGGATGCCCGCCTGATGGCGCTGGTGGATGTGGTCTATGCCGCCACTTGGTTGTTGGTGGTTGCGCTTTTGGAGTTGGATGTGTATTTCAAGGAGCACGCCGCGCTCAAGGGTTGGATCCTCCGCGCCAGCGAAGCCGCCAAGGCGTTTTTGTATCTGATCCTGCTAGCGGGGGCGGTGTTCTGGGGGATCCGCGGGGAATTTTTGGATTTCTGGGACGCGTTCTTATGGCTGGCGGCGTTCGCCCTCATCGATCTGAATGTGTTGGGGATCGTGCACGAAGCTCAGGTCGGGACAGAATCTTCCTCTTGAGCGCAGGCGCCGGCAAATCCTTGCTGGCGCCAGGCCTCGTAAACCGCGATCGCCACGGCGTTGGACAGGTTTAAGCTGCGGCTCGTTGGCACCATAGGCAGCTTAAGTCTTTGCGACTCAGGCAAGGTGGCGAGCAGGCTCGCCGGCAGACCTCGGGTTTCCGGGCCAAAGAGCAATACATCGCCGGGACGAAAATCGGCCCTTGTGTACCACCGCCGGGCTTGGGTGGTGAAGGCGAACACGCGCCTTGGGCCCAATTCGTTCAGGCAAAAGCTCAAGCTCGGATAGCGATACACGGCGGTCAAGTCGCGGTAATCTAGGCCGGCGCGGCGTAGCCTAGAGTCGGCCAAATCAAACCCTAAAGGCTCGATCAGGTGCAACCTACAGCCCGTATTAGCGCACAGGCGGATGATGTTGCCGGTGTTGGGGGCAATCTCAGGTTCAAACAATACGATTTCGAACATGATAATAAAGCGTGCTTGATTTCACCCTAAAATTGAATAAAGTCTAAGCGTATTAGAATCTGAGACAGCAAGGATTTGGACTTCAAGGGGAGGATAGTAAAATGGCGGGCAAATGCTTGGCGGCGTGGGCGGTAAGCGTTTTTTTGGGGCTGGCAGTCGGTGTGGGGTTCGCACACGCGGCGACGGCCTCGAAGGAAAAGCCGCGGATCTTCAAGACCAAAGCGGTCGCCAAAAAAACCAAAGCTACGGCGGTCCATCGGCGCGTTTTGAACAAGGCCCGCTCGATCAGAACGACCGCAGTGAGAAAGCCGGTCGCTCGGGTGCATTCTAGAGCCTTTTGGGCTAAGCGCCGGCCTTTGACTCGGGCCCGTCATTCTGGGCGAAGAATCCTACCCCAGGCGAGCGCAATGCGGCCTAAGACGCGGGGTGGATACGAACCGTTTGTCTATGCCTCCTCGGTATTGGTCGTGGACTCCGTGAGCGGTCGGCCGATCTACGCCAAGAACCCGAATCAGCCTACTCCTATCGCTTCCATCACCAAGCTGATGACGGCCCTGGTTACCTTGGAGGCCAACCTGCCGTTGAACGAGTATATCACCATCACCTCCGAGGACGTGGACCGGATCAAGCACACGCATTCCAGGCTGGCTCTAGGCACTCAGCTTACCCGCTTGGAACTCCTGCATCTGGCTTTGATCGCTTCAGAAAATCGAGCGGCGGCGGCTTTGTCGCGCGCCTATCCCGGGGGGCGGCGGGCGTTCGTCGCGGCCATGAACCGCAAGGCGAGGGAGTTGGGTATGACCTCCACGTATTTTGTGGACGGCACCGGTTTGTCCAGCCATAACCGCTCCACGGCTCAGGACTTGGTAAAGCTGGTGCAAGCCGCTTACCGCCATCCCTTGATCCGGCAGATCACCACCACCGCCAGCTACGAATTGGAAGGGCGGGGACTTGCGTTCTTCAACACCAATCGTTTGGTTCACCGCAGCGACTGGCAAATCGGCGTCTCTAAGACCGGCTTCATTAACGAAGCCGGTTACTGTCTCGTGATGCACGCCAAAATCGCCGACCGGCCGGTCATTTTGGTGCTTTTGCACTCGCGCGACAAGTGGTCGCGGATCAACGACGCCGAGCGTATCCGCAAATGGCTGGAAAGCGGCGCGATGCAGCGTTATGTCCAGCGCCAGGCGCTAGATACCCCCGCTTAAGGGGCGCGCAAGGTTCGCAGCGAGGCGGCAGTCGGCGGGCAGGCCAGCCCACGCTCGGTGACCAGCGCGGAAATCAGCGCGGCGGGCGTGACGTCGAATACCGGGTTTAAAGCTTGGACCCGCTTTCCTTGGGACTGGAAATAAGGCGGCAAAAGCTCGTTTTCGCTGCGTTCCTCGATTGGGACTCGGTCGCCGTGGGGGAGATTCCAGTCGATGGTGCTGGTGGGGGCGACGACCATAAAGCCGATGCCGTGGTAACGCGCGGCCACCGCCAACTGGTAAGTGCCGATCTTGTTGGCGACATCGCCGTTGGCGGCGATCCGGTCGGCCCCGACCACCACCCAATCGATCAATCGCCGTCGCATGAGCAACGCTGCGGCCGAGTCGCAAATCAAAGTGGCTGGAATTCCGTCCTGTTCCAACTCCCACAGCGTCAGCCTGGCCCCCTGCAGCCAGGGCCGAGTCTCAGTAGCGTAGACGCGAAGTGTCTCTCCCCGCGCGGCGGCGCGTTGCCACAGGGCACGGACCACTCCTAAGGCGGTGCCAAAGCCGGAAGTGGCAAGCGATCCCGTGTTGCAGTGAGTTAAAATCCCTTTGGCGCCGCCGATGAGTTCCGCGCCCAGTCGGCCCATCCTCCGGTTGGCGGCCAGGTCCTCGGCTTGGATGGCCTGAGCCTCGGCGAGCAAGGCCGGCTCTGGGTCGCCGTCGAGGGCGGCGAGGCACCGGCGCATCCGCGCCAAAGCCCAGGCCAAGTTCACCGCCGTCGGCCGCGCTTCGGCGAGCACCGCAAAGTCTTTTTCGATCGCTTCCTTCCAGCGCTTTGGATCTTGGCGGAAACGCTGCCGGGCAGCCAGTACTACGCCGAAAGCGGCGGCGATGCCAATCGCCGGGGCCCCGCGCACCTGCATGGTGCGGATCGCTTCGGCTACTTCCTGCGCGCTGGTGCAGAGGCGGTACTCGGTGCGTTCCGGCAAGAAGCGTTGGTCGAGCACTTGGAGTCCCGCCTCCGTCCAAAGCAAAGGTCGGATTCGATCGTAGGTCGTGGTAGAGTCGTGCATAGTTCAAGGATTTCGTGGTAAAGTTTAAGGCGCAGCAAAAACGCAAAGCAGGCCATGGAGTCGATCGACACGCTTATCCGCGCCGGCTGGATTATACCGGTCGTGCCCCAGGGACGGCTACTTAAGGACGCGGCGCTTGCAATTCATAAAGGACGGATCGTGGCGGTAGGCGAGCGCGAGGAAGTGCAGCGTCGGTTTCAGGCCAAGGAGACCGTCGATCTTCCCGACCACGCTTTGATCCCCGGGCTGATCAACGCCCACACCCACGCGGCTATGAGCTTGCTGCGCGGGGTTGCCGACGACCTGCCGCTTGCCGAATGGTTGAACGAACACATCTGGCCGCGGGAGCTGCGTTGGGTGGATGAGGATTTTGTCCGCACCGGCACCCGCCTGGCCCTGGCGGAGATGCTGCGCAGCGGGGTTACCTGCTTTAGCGACATGTATTTTTATCCCGATAGGACCGCCCAAGTGGTCCGTGAAGTGGGAATGCGGGCGGTGCTGGGGTTGATCTTCGTCGATTTCCCCACGCCTTGGGCGCGCAGCCCGGAGGAATATTTGGCCAAGAATCGAGCTGTGTATCGAGACTGGCCGCCGGATGAGCAGATTACCTGGATGCTGGCGCCGCATGCGCCGTATTCGGTAAGCGATGCGATGTTCGGTAAGGTGGCCGATTTGGCCGCCGAATGGGGGCTTAAAGTGCACCTGCACCTGCACGAGACCCAGACCGAGATCGAAGAAAGCCTGGATCGCTTTCGGCAGCGCCCATTGGCGCGTATCCAGCGGTTGGGTTTGCTCGATCGGCGCCTGGTCGCGGTGCACATGGTTCATCTGCAGCCCGCCGAGATCGAGCAGGTGGCCGAAGCCGGCTGCGGCGTGGTGCACTGTCCGGAATCCAACCTGAAGCTGGCAAGCGGCTTTTGCCCTGTGGCCAAACTAAAAGATGCGGGAATCACCGTGGCTTTGGGCACCGACGGACCGGCTAGCAACAACAACTTAGATATGCTCGGCGAGATGCGTAGCGCCGCCTTGCTCGCCAAAGGCGTGGCGGGGGATCCCAAAGTTCTGGCGGCGGAGGAAGTGCTGGCTATGGCGACTATTGAGGCGGCGCGGGTTTTGGGTTTGGAGGCGAAGATCGGTTCTTTGGAACCGGGCAAGTGGGCAGATTTAGTCGCGATCGACCTCTCTGTGCCGGAAGCTTTGCCTGTGTACCAGCCTGTCTCTCAGATCGTTTATGCGGCGGGGAGGCATCAGGTGACCGACGTCTGGGTCGGCGGCCGCAGGCTGCTTGCAAGCCGCCGCCTGACCTCCCTGGACTGGCCGGCGCTGCGCTTAGATGTGGCTGCCTGGCAGGCCCGTCTGGTTTGAAAGCTTGGTTTAAAATGCACGAGAACTTTGCTCCCAACGTTCATCCCGAAGAAGTCGCCAAATTCGCCGCCAAAGCCGCGCAGTGGTGGGACCCAAGCGGCGAACTGCGCACCCTGCACCAGGTCAATCCGTTGCGGATTCAGTTCATCCGCGAATTCTGCGCCGTCCAGGGCCAAAGAATCGTGGACGTGGGCTGCGGCGGCGGAATTTTGAGCGAGGCGCTGGCCCGGGAAGGGGCGCAAGTTTTGGGGATCGATCTGGCAGAAGAGCTGGTCGAGGTCGCAAAACTCCACGCCCTTGAGCAAGGGGTGGAGGGGGTGCGTTATGAACACATCGGCGTTGCGGCGTTGGCCGAACGCGAGCCGGAGAGCTTTGATGCGGCCACGTGCATGGAGATGCTCGAGCACGTGCCGCGGCCGGCGGCGGTGATAAAAGCCTTGGCGCGGCTGGTCAAACCGGGAGGAAAAGTGTTTGTGTCCACCTTGAACCGCAACCTAAAGTCCTATCTGTTTGCTGTCCTCGGCGCCGAATACATTCTGGGCTTGATCCCAAAGGGGACGCATCAATACGAGAAGTTCATCCGGCCTTCAGAACTGACCGCCTGGGCGCGGGCGGTGCAGCTTAAGCCGCTTGCCATTCGCGGTATCGAATATCGGCCTTTGAGCGGCAAGTTCCGTTTGGGCGCCGACGTCTCGGTCAATTACTTGATCGCCTTCGCGAAAGAAGCGTGAACCGCCTGCGCTGCATTCTGTTCGATCTGGACGGCACTTTGCTCGACACGCTTCCGGATTTGGCCTTCGCGCTCAACACCCTGCTAAGCGAGGAAGGCCGAAGGCCTTTGCCGCTTGCGGCGATTCGCCCGGCTGTCTCGCACGGCGCAAAGGCCCTGGTGCGGCTAGGATTTGGCGAGGTGCAGGACGAGGCGGTGGTTCACCGTCGGGTGAATCGGCTGCTCGCCGTGTATCGGCAGCATTTGGCCGATCGTACCCGTTTGTTTGCAGGCATGGATGAGGTGCTCGAGAGGATCGAAGCGCAGGGGAAGAAGTGGGGCGTGGTGACCAACAAGCGCCGTTTTCTGACCTTGCCGCTGCTCGAACGGCTTGGGCTCTGGCAGCGGGCGGCGTGCGTCGTGTGCGGCGACGATACCCGCCAGGGTAAGCCGCATCCTGAACCCCTCTGGCTGGCCTGTCAGATCGCCTCCGTGGAGCCTGGCGCGTGTGCTTATATCGGCGATGCTAAAACCGACATCGAAGCCGGCCGCCGCGCCGGGATGCGGACCCTGGCAGCAGGCTACGGCTATCTGGCGCCGGACGATCGCCCCGAGGATTGGGGCGCCGACGCCATTGTGGCCGAGCCGAGCCAGCTCGTTCGTTGGCTACGGGACGATGCCACCTTGCCCGACCGGGTCTCTGCATGGAACGCCTGAGCTTACCCGAGCCGGCGGCAGACACCTTGGCCGGCCGCGCGTTCTTGATCACCGGGGCGGCAGGCGCGCTGGGCAGGGTAGCGGCCAGGGCCTGTGTTGCCGCGGGTGGGCGGGTGATCTTGCTGGATAAAGACGTGCCCAGCTTGGAGGCGCTCCGCGACGAGATTTTGACGGAATGGCCTGGGGCCGATTTGGCCTTGTTCCCCATGGATTTGGCGGGGGCGACGCCGGAGCATTATCGCCAGCTCGCCGAGACCCTGGGCCGCTATGCTCCTGTCCTGCACGGCATCCTCCACAGCGCCGCGCGTCTGGATTTTTTGGAGCCTTTGGATTGTCTGGCGCCGGAACGTTGGTTCGCTAGCCTGCAAGTAAATCTCAACGCCCCTTATTTGCTGACCTGGGCGTTGCTGCCGCTGCTCAAAGCCAGCCGCGACGCCTCGGTGGTGTTCACCTCCGATTCGGCCGCGCGCCGAGCGAACGCTTATTGGGGCGCCTACGGGGTAGCCAAGGTAGGGCTGGAAGCTTTAGCCCGAATTTTGGCCGCGGAATGGGAATCGGCGGGCACTTTGCGTGCCCACGTCTTGGTGCCAGGGCCTGTGCGCACGCCGATCCGCCGCCGGGCTTTTCCAGGGGAGATGGAAAAGCGCTTGACTCCGCCACAATCCTTAGCAAAACTGTATGTTTATCTGCTGGGGCCGGCGAGTCGCGGCCAAAGCGGCTATACCTATATTCATCAAGACGAGTGGCATGTATTACGGTCAAGGTGAAAGCGTTCTGCTCCAGCGCGACGTGGAAGCCGTGCGCGTGCCGGACGGCGCTTTGGTCAAGCTGCGCAAGGACGAGGTGGTCATCATCTACCAAGCGCTCGGAGGAAGCTATACCGTCCTAACCGAGGACGGCCTCATGGCGCGGATTTCTGCTAACGACGCCGACGCTTTGGGCAAAGAACCGCCGGCAATCCCCAATCTTAAGGAGGGGACGGACCCCGAGACGGTCAAGCACAACGTATGGCAGTTGCTCAAGACCGTGTATGACCCGGAGATCCCGGTCAACATCGTCGATTTAGGCTTGGTCTACCACGTCCGCGTCACTCCGATGGAGACGGGCGCTAACCAAGTCGAGATCGTCATGACCCTCACTGCGCCTGGTTGCGGTATGGGGCCGATCATTCAGCAGGACGTGGAGAGATTGGTCAAGAGTTTGCCCGGGGTAGGGCAGGTAAAGGTAGAGGTGGTATTCGATCCTCCGTGGTCGCGCGACATGATGTCGGAGGCGGCCAAGCTGCAATTGGGAATGCTCTAACGCTTAGCCCGGGCAAAAACGTCAATTTTTCGTCCCTCTCTTGTTTTTTCTAATCCGTTGTTTTTTCTCCAAAATTAATTTAGGCACGATTTTGGCTTGTTCTTCCTGTAAAAAACCAAATCACGTTTGGGGAAGCTATGCGGCAAGAGCAGGCCAAATTAGCGGTCATCGACGACAGTCCGACTTTGGGACCAATCCAGCGTCTGGAGTTGCTCGCAGCGCTCCAGACCACGCTGGCGCTGGATAATCTGCTTGAACTGTTCCGGCGGCAAATCCGGCCTTGGATCCCCCACGAGGGGTTATGCTATCGCAACGAGGAGGCGGGAATTGCGATTGAACTCGGGCGAAAAGGACCGCACCGCTGCGCTTACCGCCTGACCTTGGAGGGCAAGGACTTGGGCGAATTGAGCCTGCTGCGCCGCAGGCGCTTTTGCGAACCAGAGCTTGCAAGCTTTGAGTCTTTGCTTTGCTGTTTGATTTATCCCTTGCGCAACGCCTTGTTGTATCGCCAAGCGCTTCAATCCACCTACACCGACCCCTTGACCGGGCTGTACAACCGCGCCGCTTGGCAGCAGGCGTGCGTGCGCGAGTGGAAGCTGGCCAGGCGGCAGGGCACGCCGCTGGCGATTTTGGTCCTCGATCTGGATTACTTTAAACGGATCAACGATACCTACGGCCACGCCGCAGGCGATCAGGTGCTAATCCGAGTGGCCGGCTGTCTGCGCAAGACCGTGCGCGCGAGCGATATGATCTTCCGCTACGGCGGGGAAGAATTCGTGATCCTGCTCAGCAACACCTGCCTTGATGGGGCAGAGTTGCTGGCGCAAAGGTTGCGCTTGGCGATCAACGCTATCGACTGCGCAGATATTGCGCCCGATCTAAAAATCACCGCGAGCATCGGGGTAGCGGCCTTGGCCCTGTTGCAGGAGGAAACGCCAGAAGAGTTGCTCCGACGCGCCGATGAGGCGCTGTATCAGGCCAAGCGCGGAGGACGCAATCGGGTCGTGGTCGCTTTGGGCGATAAAAGCCAAGGAACGGATCGACGTGGCGCCCCGGACACGACTTGAACGTGTGACCTTCCCCTTAGGAGGGGGACGCTCTGTCCTGCTGAGCTACCGGGGCTACAGTAAATTTTAGCTTTTCATTGACGCTTGCGCCAGTTCATGCCTTGATTTAAGGCGTCTGAGGTTTTTCTGCCCTCGCGTAGTGAGCTTTCCTTTTAACCTGAGTGAAGATGACCGAGAAGGTTTTTTAAGTTCAAGGCGTCGTTCGCCCTCGAAAAGATCAGGGATCAACCACCGGCAAGCTTTTAAGTTGCAAAAAACTTAGCTTTTGGTTAAAAAGCAGGGAAAACACACAACGGCGCGATAAAAAAACCGCAAAATCCAATTCATATGGCCAGAATGATTGAACCGGGGGTTTGGGAGCACGTCCCAAGTCCTTTTTGCGGCATCGGGTCTGACGATTTAACGATCCGGGTCCAAGGCGAGCGCGTCGAGGTTCTGGAAAACGGCGATGCGGTCACCAAAGCCGGCTTTGAACAACCCTTGGGCGATCTTCGGCCGCAGCTTCGAGGCCAGCCGTGCTCCCTCCAAGAAGCCGCTGCGCACGCGGCGGAAATCTTAAAGCGCGCCGAGCTGCCGCTGGTTGCCGGCTTGGCCACCGACGTGGCGGGAATGCGCGCGGCGTTGCAGTTGGCCGAACGCCTGGGGGCGGTGGTAGACGGGATGGGAAGCGAGGCGGCGCTGCGCAATCTGCTGGCGTTCCAAGACAGCGGTTGGATGACCGCCACGCTAAGCGAAGTCCGCAATCGGGCCGATCTGTTTGTCGCCTTGGGGGTGGACCTTGAGGCTTGGTCGCCGCGGTTTAGCGAGCGCCACTTAGAAGCCGATGGGATGTTCGCAGACGCTGCCAGCCGGGAAGTGGTCTATCTGGGTAAACCGCCTTCGGGGTCTGGGCTCAAAACCGGTAAGCTGCAGGTGATCGAATGTGCGGAGCAAGATCTGCCGGAAGTGGTGGCAGGGCTTAGAGCCTTGGTCAATGGCCAGCCGCTGGCGCTTAACGCGATCGGGGGAGTCGCCATCGCCGAGCTTTCGGCCTTGGCGGAGAAGCTACAAAAGGCTCGTTATGGCGTGATCGCCTGGGCCGCTTCGGCTTTGAATTGGCCGCACGCGGAACTGACCGTGCAGATGACCTGCGAGTTGATCAAGGACCTAAATCGCAGCACGCGCTGCGTGGGTTTGCCGCTCGGGGGCAAAGAGGGCGATCAGACTGCAACCCAGGTGTGCGCTTGGTTGACCGGTTTTCCCACGCGGGTGCGGTTCAGCCGCGGGTTTCCCGAATACGATCCCTATCTTTACGCAACCGAAAGACTGCTAGCGCGCGGTGAAGTCGATGCCTTGCTTTGGATCTCGGCCTACAACTGCGACCGCCTTCCGCCGCCCAGCCAGGTTCCCACGATCGTTTTAGGCCGGTGCGGTATGCGCTTTGCCAAGGCACCTGAGGTGTATATCCCGGTCGGGGTTCCGGGCATCGACCATGCAGGCCACACTTACCGCATGGACAATGTGGTCGCGATTCGCCTGCCCAAGCTGCGCGAGGTGGGGCTTTTGAGCGTCGCCCAAGTGCTTGCGATTATTTACCAGCTTCTGGAGTAAAGCGTTTATGCTGATCAAACTTGCCGGCGGCACCGTGTACGATCCCCCCCGCCGCGTCAACGGCCGCGTCCTCGATCTGTATGTCCAGGATGGGCGCATCGTCGACCCCCCTCCTGGAGCCAAGGTCGATCAGGAATACGACCTGCGCGGCAAAGTGGTGATGGCCGGGGCCATCGACATGCATACCCACATCGGCGGGGGCAAAGTCAACTTGGCGCGCGTGCTGTTGCCCGAAGACCACCGCGCCGATCCGGTAGCGCGCACAAAGCTTTTGCGCTCCGGTTGCGGGCGGGCGGTTCCAAGCACGTTGACCACCGGCTACCGCTACGCCGAGATGGGCTTTACCGCTGCTTTCGAACCGGCGATATTGCCGATCAACGCGCGTCAGGCCCACATGGAGATGGCCGACATCCCGATCCTAGACAAAGGCGGCTACGTCCTGCTCGGCAACGACGACTTTTTCTTGCGCCTCCTGCGCGATGGCGCCGAGCAGTCGCAGATCAACGATTATGTGGCCTGGGTCTTAAACGCTACTCAGTGCATAGGCGTCAAGGTGGTCAATCCGGGCGGCATCAGCGCGTTCAAGTTCAACCAACGGGCGCTGGACTTGGACGAAAAGCACGCGTTTTACGGCGTGACCCCGCGCCAGGTGCTCAAGGCGCTGGCGCGCGCGGTCTACGAATTGGGCATACCGCACCCGCTCCACGTCCACGGCTGCAATCTGGGGGTGCCGGGCAACATCGAGACTACTTTGAAGACCATCGCTGGGGCGGAGGGTCTGCCCATGCATTTGACCCACGTCCAGTTCCACAGCTACGGCACCGAAGGAGACTTCAAGTTTTCCTCCGGGGCCGCACGCCTCGCCGAGGCGGTCAACGCCAGCCCCAACATCACCGTGGACGTAGGCCAAATCCTGTTCGGCCAGACCGTAACCGCCTCCGGCGACAGCATGCGCCAGCACGCCAACGCCCGCCACGCGCATCCTAAAAAATGGGTGTGCATGGACATCGAATGCGATGCCGGTTGCGGGGTGGTGCCGTTCAAATACCGCGATCGGAATTTCGTCAACGCCCTGCAGTGGGCCATAGGTTTGGAGATCTTCTTGCTGATCGACAACCCTTGGAAGGTGTTTCTGACCACCGATCACCCCAACGGCGCCCCGTTCACCAGCTATCCTCGCTTGATTCGCTTGTTGATGGATCGCGCGTTCCGCAACGAGCAGCTTTCCAGGTTGCATCCTGAGGCTCAGAAAATGACTACTTTGGCGAGCATCGAACGCCAATATTCGCTGTACGAGATCGCGATTATGACTCGGGCGGGCCCAGCCAAACTGCTTGGGCTGTCCGACCGCGGACATCTTGGGGCCGGGGCGGTGGCCGACATCACGGTGTACACGCCTAAAGAAAACAAGGAAGAGATGTTCGCCAAGCCCGACTACGTGTTCAAGGACGGGAAATTGGTGGTCAAGGACGGGCAGGTAGTGGAAGTCACCTGGGGCACCACTCATACCGTCAAGCCGGCTTACGATTCCCGCATCGAAAAGCCGCTTGCCGACTATTTCGATCGCTATCTCACCATGAAGCTCGACAATTTCGTCATCCGCGACGAAGAACTGGTAGAAGATGGGCGCGGCAGCATTACCGTGCATCCTGTGGGGGGAAATCGATGATCGTTAACGGCGTTGCGATCGACGACACCTTCGCCGAGGCCTTCCCCATGAAGGCGACGCGGCTGATCGTCACCGCCCACGACTTAAAATGGGCTTACCACAGCGCCCGGGCGATGACCGGTTTTGCCACCTCGGTGATCGGCTGCGGCTGCGAAGCGGGGATAGAGCGCGAGCTGTCGCCTGAGGAGACGCCGGATGGGCGGCCTGGCGTTTCGGTCTTGCTTTTCGCCATGGGAGCAAAAAGCTTGAGCAAACAGGTAGAAGTCCGCGCCGGCCAATGCGTGTTGACTGCGCCTTCTACGGCTTTGTTCGCCGGAATCCACGAGGGGACTCCTTTGCCTTTGGGAAAGTATATGCGCTATTTCGGCGATGGGTTTCAGATTTCAAAGCGCATAGGCGGGCGGCGATTTTGGCGGATTCCGGTGATGGACGGCGAATTTCTGGTCGAGGAGACGGGCTATATCGTCGATGCCATAGGCGGGGGTAACTTCCTTATCCTCGCTGCCTCCCAGCCTCAGGCGTTGGCGGCGTGTGAGGCTGCGGTGGCGGCGATCACCAAGCTTCCCAACGTGATCTTGCCGTTCCCCGGGGGCGTAGTGCGCTCGGGCTCTAAAGTGGGCTCTAAGTACAAAGGCCTTAACGCCTCTACCAACGACGCCTTCTGTCCTACCCTTAAAGGAGTGACGCGAACTCAGCTTTCGCCCGAGGTGGGGTCGGTGCTGGAGATCGTCATCGACGGCTTAAGCCGGCAAGACATCGAACGGGCGATGCGGGTCGGGATCGAGGCCGTCTGCGCGCTTGGGGTAGAATCCGGCGTCTTGCGCATCAGTGCCGGCAACTACGGAGGAAAACTGGGACCGTTTCATTTTCATCTGCACCAGATCGTGGCTTGACCTTATGCTGATTTTGACCTTGAAAGCCGAACCCAAGCAGCGGGTGGATATGTCGCCTTTGAGCGGAGCGGCCAAGTTGCGCCGTGACGAAATCGCCGCGCTTAGGCTTTGGTGTGGCAAGAGGACCTATCGGGTCGATGAGCTGTTCACAATCGAAGGGGAGGACGCCTCCAAGCTCGTCGTTCGCCAAGCAAGCGCCAAGCTCGACTACATAGGCAAGGACGCTGCCGAACTTGAGATCCTCGTGGAAGGCGATGCCGGCGCTTACTTAGGGATGGGGTTGAGGTCTGGGCGCATCCGTGTGACCGGCAACGTCGGCCCCTTGGCTGCGTGCGAGATGCGCGGGGGGTTGATTCAGATCGACGGCAACGCGGGGGATTTTTTGGGGGCGGCGTTGCCGGGCGACAAACGGGGGATGCGCGGCGGAATCGTGCTCGTGAAGGGGGACGCGGGTGATCGCCTGGCCGATCAAATGCGCGGCGGGATCGTATTGGTGGAAGGAAACGCAGGCGACTACTTAGCTTCACGGATGATCGCCGGCACCGTGGCGGTGATGGGTCAAGTGGGACGTTTTCCGGGATACGGCTTAAGGCGTGGGACGGTGTTGCTTTGGCACAAGCCGGCGGCGATCTTGCCGACTTTTGGCGATTGCGGGGTGCATAGCTTAAGCTTTCTGCCTTTGTGGTTTGCGGCTTTGAAATCTTTGGACAGCCGCTTTGCGGCTTTGGATGCGCCTTTTGCCCGGGTTCATCGCTACGGCGGCGACTTGGCTACTGTTGGCCGAGGGGAGATTCTCATCCGCGCGGTATAAAAGGCCCTTGTCTGCAACCTGACAGATCGGCTAGGCTTTAAACCCTTTATAACGATAAACTTCGACGCCAAGGGGGAGGATGCGTGATGACCACTTTTCTGGCTGGTATTTCGATCCTGCTGATCGTTTATATCGTTTATATTTTGATCACGGCTTTTTTGGGTGAGGGCGCTAAGGAATTTTACGCCAAGGTGATGGAGGCGCCGGTCGAGGCGGTCCCCGCTCAATTGCAAGCGGAAGCCGAAGCGCCGGCAGAGGAACTTGCCCAAGTCAAGCAGCTGCGCGATCCGATCAGCGGTGAGACGGCAGCCATCCCGACCAACTACCGCTTCGCCAAGCGCTGGATCAAGGAAGCCATGGTCCGGGAAGGCTTGCTCGACCGGGTGTACAAAAACGCGGAGCTTCAGGACGAAGCCGTCGAGCAAAAAGTCAAAGAAGCCTTCGAGCGGTTTAAGGGGCTGAAAAAATACTGGGCCTAGTCGATCCCCAATTTTTTTAGCCGATAGCGCATCGAGCGAAAGGTGAGTCCGAGTTTTTGCGCCGCGGCGGTGCGATTCCAGCGCGTCTGCTCTAAGGCTGCCAAGATGGCGCGCCGCTCGATTTGAGTCAGATATTCTTCTAAAGAGAATTTCCCGTTCGGGACGGCTTCGTGCGGAGGCAGGGCAGGAGCCGCGGCGGGAAGATTTAGGTCTTCCACCTCGATTTCTTGCCCATCGCATAGGACGGCCGCGCGCTCGAGAATGTTTTCGAGTTCGCGCACGTTGCCTGGAAATTCATACCGATTCAAGGCCTCCCACGCGCGGCGGCTCAAGGTTAGGCGTTCTAGCCCGTTTTCCCGGGCTAGGCGCGCCAAGATCCGCTCGACCAGCAGCGGGATGTCTTCGCGGCGCTGGCGCAAAGGGGGCACCTTCAGCTCGATGACGTTGATGCGGTAGAACAAATCCTGGCGAAATTTGCCTTCGGCTACGAGCTGTTTCAGATCTTTGTGGGTGGCGCTTAAGATACGCACGTCCACTGAGATTTCCCGCTCGGCGCCGATAGGGCGGATGGTTTTTTCCTGGATCGCCCGCAAGAGTTTGACCTGCAACCCCAGCGGAAGGTCGGCCACTTCGTCCAAGAACAAGGTGCCGCCGTCTGCCGCCTGAAACAAACCGATATGGTCGGCGACCGCGCCGGAGAAGCTGCCCTTGCGGTGGCCGAAGAACTCGCTTTCCATCAGTTCGGCAGGAATTGCGCCGCAGTTGACGGCGACGAAGGGCTTGTCGGCGCGAGGACTTTTGGCGTGGATGAGACGGGCGACCAGCTCTTTGCCGGTGCCGGATTCGCCGTGGATGAAGACCGGCGCCTGGGTGCGCGCCAATTTTACGATCTTGGCGCGGATCTCACGCATAGCCGCAGACTCCCCGAGCAACACGTCGCGCGAGCGTCGATCGGCCGGCCCGGGTTTGGCCAGCTGCAGGGCGGTAGCGACGAGCTTGCGCAAGAGCCGGAGGTCCACGGGTTTGGAGACAAAATCGTAAGCCCCCATTTTGAGCGCTTTGACCGCCGCTTCCATGTTGCCGTGGGCGGTGATGACGGCCACGGGGAGATTGGGAAAATGTTCCTGGATATGAGCCACCAAGTCCAGACCGTCCCCGTCCGGCAAGCGCATGTCGGTCAGGCACAGCTGGAAGGCCTCGCGGCTTAACCAGCGTTTGGCTTCCGCCAAGGTGGTTGCGGTGCGGGCTTGCACGTCCATCCGCGTCAGAGTCAGCTCCATCAGCTCGAGGATGTCGGCTTCGTCATCAACGATCAAGGCAGTAGGACAGCTCATAGTTCCACCCAAACTTGATCGGCGTTGGCGAGGATGAGGCGAAAACAACTGCCGTCCCTCCCGAATTCGTACTCTAGGTTGGCTTGGTTCAACTGCGCGAGTTCACGCGCGATGTACAGGCCAAGGCCGGTGCCGGTCGGAGAGGTAGTAAAGAAAGGTTCGAATACGTTTTGCACTTGTTCGGGGGGAATGCCGGGGCCGCGGTCGATGACCTCGATGCAAGGTTTTTGGGTCGGCTCGTGGCGGCGGAGCCGGAGGGTGATTGGCTCGCCCGCCGGCGTGCCGTATTGGAGCGCGTTTCCGCACAGGTTGCAGAGGATCTGCTTGAGTTGGCTCGAGTCTACGAAAGCGTTCAAAGTCGTCTTGGGCAACTGAAGATCGAACAACTTGGGGCGTTGGTTTTCCTCCTCAAATTCTAGACAAAATTGCGCCAGCCAGGGGTTTAAAGCCAGCCTCTCCCGGCGGGCGGCCTGGCGGCGCGACAGCTGCAAGACGTTGCCTACGATTGCGTTGACCCGTCGGCAGTGCTTCTGGACGATTTCTACCAAGCGCAGCTCCTGGGGTGTAAGGTTTTGGCTCTCGCCCAGCAATTGGCTGGCGTGGCTGATGGCGCTTAAGGGATTGCGAATTTCGTGGGCGATGCTGGCGGTCAGCCGGCCTAAGGAGGCGAGCTTGCTTTCTTGAACGCGCTGCTGGTGCAGGGCCTCGTCTTCGAGGAAGATCATGGTCAAGACCTCGCTTTGCATGGGCAGGCGGCTAAAGCGCACGTGGATGGGGCCGGAAGCGGTGGTCAAAGTCGCCGAGCTTGGCTGGGGGTGCGCCTGCCATTCTCTTAAGCGAGTGACCAGCGCCTCGGGCAGGTCAACAAGCGCCTTAGGTCTTTGCGGCAGCTTAAGAAGGCGTAGGGCGGAATCGTTGCACAGGCGCACGGTGAGGGTAGAATCGAGCACGAGGATCCCCGATTGCAGGTGCTGGACGATGAACTCGTTCAGTTGCTCGAGATTGGCCAGAGCCACTTTACGCCGGTCGGCAAGCAGCTGGCTTTGTTCCGCCCGCCCGGCCAGCACGACGGCCAGCCAGGCGATGGTAAAGTACGCGACCCCGAGCACGGCGGCGTAAGTGTAATGACTGGTCGCAAAAACGCCTTGTAAGTTGCCGATGCTTTCTAGGGCGAGCACGTCTAGGCTGGCCAAGGCGGCAAAGCCGAGGGCGCAACGTCCGCCGACGAGCAGCCCGGCAGCCACCACCGAAACGGCAAGCAGCACAGCGAATCCGCTCTCTAGCCCACCGCTCGCGTAAATGAGGAACGGAAGCAAGGCCAAATCCAAAAATACGTGCCCGGCCGCCTGCCAAGCGTAGGCAAGGCGCCATTTGAGGCAGGGCAAACTGGCGAAGGCGGTCAAGGCGTAAGCGCCAGCGCTTGAGAAAAACAATTGCGGATGCAGTTGGCCGAGCTGGCTTGGCCCCAAGCGCAGCTGAAACAAGCCCCAAAACAACGCGCCCAACGCCGTTTGATAGACGGCAAACACCGCAAGCAAGCGCCAGGCTTGGTCGGCCTGGATGCGGTGGTTGGAAAACGGGCAGGGTCTTAAGCTGGTCTCGGACATGGACTCGCCGAAATGCCCCGACTTGGCATAGAATAGTCCTAGAAGTTACAAAAGAAGTATAGCGGCATTTCCGAAAGGGCAGGTCGAGGCGGTGAATATCCACGAATACCAAGCCAAAGCGCTGCTTTATGAGTATCGCGTCCCGGTGCCTTTAGGCCAGGTCGCAAGGACTGCAGACGAAGCTCGGGCGGCGGCGTGGGCGCTCGGCGGTGGACCTTTCTTAGTAAAAGCGCAAATCCACGCCGGCGGGCGCGGCAAGGCGGGAGGCGTGGTGCTGGCCGAGACTCCAGAGGAAGTGGCGGAGATCGCAGGCAAGCTTCTAGGGAAGCGGCTGGTCACCCAACAGACCGGCTCCCAAGGGCTTCCCGTCGGCGCGGTGCTCGTAGAGCGGGCGACGGAAGTAGCGCGCGAGCTGTACTTGAGCTTGTTAATCGACCGCACGCGCGCGCGGGTCTTGGTGGTCGCTTCCGCCGCAGGCGGGATGGACATCGAGCAGATCGCGCGTAGCCAGCCGGAGCAAATCTTGAGTTTTGCCATTCATCCGGCCACCGGTCCCATGCCGTATCAAGGACGGGAGCTGGCGTTTGGCCTTGGGCTGTACGGCGAGCAGACAGGCGCTTTTGTGGCCTTGCTGGAGCGGCTGTACCGTCTGTTTGTGGATAAGGACGCAAGTCAAATCGAGCTCAACCCGCTGGCAGTGACTGCCGAGGGGCAATTGCTGGCGCTGGACGCTAAGCTCAATTTCGACGACAACGCCCTCTACGCCCACCCCGAGATCGCTTCCTTGGCCGATCCTAGCCAAGAGGACGAGAAGGAACGGCGGGCGCGCGAGCACGGTTTGAGCTATGTTGCCCTGGACGGGGAGATCGGCTGCATGGTCAACGGCGCGGGCCTGGCGATGGCGACCATGGACCTGATCAAGCAATGCGGCGGGGAGCCCGCCAATTTTTTGGACGTGGGCGGAGGCGCTTCGGCCGAGCGGGTGACGGAGGCATTCAAGATCCTCCTCGCCGACCCCAAGGTCAAGGCGATCTTGGTCAACATCTTTGGCGGGATCGTCCGCTGCGATCTGATCGCTCAGGGGATTTTGGCCGCAGTGCGCCAGATGCAGGTTAAGGTGCCGGTGGTGGTGCGTCTGGAGGGGACCGCAGCGGAGGTCGGGCGGGAGATTCTGGAACGGTCTGGACTGGCGATCATCCCTGCCGCCGACCTGTTGGAGGCGGCGCGCAGGGCGGTGGCGGCGGCGCGGGGGGAAGTATGAGCGTTTTGGTCGATCGCGCGACGCGGGTGATTTGCCAGGGCTTTACCGGCAAGCAGGCGACGTTCCATTGCCAGCAGATGTTGGAATACGGCACCCAGTTAATGGGCGGGGTGACGCCGGGGCGCGGCGGCCAGACCCACTTAGGGCTGCCGGTATTCGATACGGTGCGCGAGGCGGTGCAAGCCACTCTGGCTACCGCGAGCGTGATCTATGTGCCTGCGCCGTTTGCCGCCGATGCGATCTTGGAAGCGGCTGACGCCGGTATCCAGCTCATCGTTTGCATCACCGAAGGCATCCCGATCTTGCACATGCTGCGCGTCAAGGCGGCGCTCAAGGACTTCGATTGCGTTCTGATCGGCCCCAACTGCCCCGGGGTCATCACCCCAGAAGAATGCAAGATCGGCATCATGCCGGGTTCCATCCACCGGCGCGGATGCGTGGGCATCGTCTCGCGTTCCGGGACGCTGACTTATGAGGCGGTCTGGCAAACGACCCGCGCGGGGCTGGGTCAGAGCACCTGCATCGGGATCGGCGGCGATCCCATCCACGGGATGGGGTTCATCGATGCACTGGCCTTGTTCGAACAGGACCCCGAGACCCAAGGCATCATCCTCGTAGGGGAGATCGGCGGGCAAGAAGAGGAAGAGGCGGCCGAATACATCCGCCATCACGTCTCCAAGCCGGTGGTGGCGTATATCGCCGGGCGCACCGCCCCGCCGGGGCGGAGGATGGGGCACGCGGGGGCGGTCGTGAGCGGCGGCCGGGGTACGGCCGAGGCCAAAGTGGCGGCTTTGCGCTGGGCCGGGGTGGAGGTGGTGGACCTGCCTACCGAGTTGGGCGCGGCGCTCAAGGCCGCTCTGGCGTCCTCTGCCGGAGTTTGATCTGTTCTTGGTTGAGATAGCGCTGGATCCACGCCGCATAGGCCGGCTTGAGGTTCAAGAACGCGCCGCCGATGCGTTTGCCTGGGTTGAGCTCGAGGACCGAGCGGACCTCCAGGTCGAAAACCACCTCGCCCAAGCCGGGCAAGTGCAGGCGGCAGTTTGGGCAGATGCCGCCCACGCTCAGAGGGGCGTGGCCTTCGCGATCAAAGAGCCCTAGTCCGCCGACGCCGAGATCGATCACTTCGAGAGCCAACGTCGTGCCGTCGGGCAGGCCGACCGTGCAGCTTAGGGGCGAGGTTTTGGGCAAGATGAGGCGATAGAACCTGCGCTTTTGGGGATAATAAAGCGTTTCAGGGAAGCGGGCGCAAAACACCGGCTGGCCTTGCAACTTGGCTTCTGTGAGATGGGAGGCGGTGAATTTGACCTCGAGCCGGTCCAGTTTGGTCTGGCAAAACACCTTTTTCGCGGCGAGCGCGCGCCCGTTGAGGCGCGGATCGGGGCCATAGTCCAGGGCGATCCGCTGGCGTTCCAGGTCCACGAGCAGCAAGGCGGTGATGAAACTGGCGTGCTCGCTTTCAATCTGGGCGCTGATGAGCGCGCGCTGCTCAAGCAGCGCCCGTAAAATACGGGCGATTTCGGACGGGTTTTTGAGCAAAAACGCTTCGTACATTTTTTTAAATTTAGAGCGTACTTTCCGCATAAAGCAAGTACAGGTGAGCGAAGCGGTCATCGAGGTTCGAGATTTAAGCAAACGCTATGGGCAGGTTGTCGCTTTGGATGGCGTGTCGTTTACCGTCGCCCGCGGGCAGACCTGTGCTCTACTTGGCGGCAACGGCGCCGGCAAGACGACCACCTTGGCGATTCTGCTCGGTTTGCTATTGCCCACCTCTGGGCAGGTGAGGGTGTTGGGCGTGGACATGGTCCGCCACCGCTATCGCTCCTTGCCGCGGATGAATTTCACCTCGCCCTACGTGGATTTGCCGCATCGCCTGACGGTCTGGCAGAACTTAGACATTTATGGGCGGCTGTATGGGATGGTAAAGCGCCGGGCGAGGATTTTGGAGCTCGCCGAGGTTTTGGAGCTGACCGAGCTGCTTAAGCGGCCGTATGGATCGCTCTCCGCCGGCCAGAAGACGCGGGTGGCGCTGGCCAAATCGCTGCTCAACCGCCCGGAAGTCTTGCTCATGGACGAGCCGACCGCGTCTTTGGACCCGGATTCGGCCGAGCGCATCCGCGGCTATCTTCTAGATTACCGGCGCCAAAGCGGCGCCACTTTGCTCATCGCCTCCCACAACATGCTCGAAGTCGAGCGCCTGTGCGACTTTGTCTACATTCTGCGCCGGGGGCGGATTGCCGCTGCAGGGACGCCCAAGGCGTTGATCGAGCGCTACGGCCGGCGCAATTTGGAAGAAGTGTTTATCGAGATCGCGCGGAGCCGAGGGTGAATTCGGTCTTGGCCAGCATGAAACGGATCGCGGCTTTGCTCGTGCGCTATTTGTATCTGCTTAAAGGATCTTGGCCTCGGGTGTTGGAACTGGCGTATTGGCCCACGGTGCAAATGATTTTGTGGGGGCTGATCAATCAGTTTTTGGCTACGCAAAGCGCTTGGGTGGCGCAGGCGGCTGGGCTGTTCATCGCCGCGGTGCTGTTGTGGGACGTGCTGTTTCGCGCCCAGCTTGGGATCTCGGTGGTGTTTCTGGAAGAGATGTGGTCGCGTAATTTAGGCCAGTTGTTCGTGTCTCCGCTACGGCCGTGGGAGTGGATCGCGGCCTTGATGGCGATCAGCTTACTTCGCACCCTGATCGGCGTGGGGGCGGCGGCGGGATTGGCGATCGTGCTGTACCGCTATTCGATCTTCGCCATGGGGTTGCCGCTGCTGGCGTTTTTTGCGAATCTTTTGATTATGGGCTGGGCCATCGGCTTGGTGGTGATCGCTTTGATCCTGCGCTACGGTTTAGGAGCCGAGGGGCTGGCGTGGGCCTTGATCTTTGCCATCGCCCCGATCAGCGGCATTTACTATCCGGTTTCGGTGTTGCCGTCTTGGTTGCAGCCGCTGGCGCTTTCGCTCCCCGCCACCTGGGTGTTCGAGGGGATGCGGGCGGTGCTGCTCGGCAAAGGCTTTCTCTGGGATCATTTCTTTTGGGCGGTCGGCCTCAACGGGCTGTATCTGCTTTTTGGGGTAGGGGTTTGGGCGTGGGCGTTTCGCTTGGCCAGGCAGCGCAACCTTTTGCTGCAGCTTGGAGAATAACGGTTAAGAGACAACTGGCCGGCGGGTAAAAAAGAACCACCAGAACCCGAAGACGCCTGCCAGCACGGCGAGATGCATCAGTTCGTGGGGACCGACCACGCCGGCGATCACCTCCGGCCAGCGGGCGAAATCGGCGACGGCGCCGACGGTATAGGCCATCCCGCTCCAGACCAGGGGGACGATGAAACCTACGCCGTGGCGTCTTCCCAAAGCGACGATCGATCCTAGCCCTAACCATCCCAAGCTAAGGTACAGGGCAAGCCCTAAACCTTCGGGAATGTCGTCGAAAAACACCGCCTTGAGGACGACGCCGGCCAAGGCCAAGGCCCAGACGAGCAGCAGCGTTCCCCAACGCCCCAGCCAAGTGCTGAAGAACGCCGGTTGCAAAGGGGTGAAGCTGCCGGCGATGAGGATAAAGACCGCCGCGTGGTCTAAGCGCTGCAGCACCCGGTGGGCGATTCCTGTTTGCGCCAGCAGATGATAGACCCCGCTCATGGAGAGAAGAAAGACCGCGGTGAAAGAAAAGCACCACGTCGTCCACCGGTGCTTAGAGTTTCGCCATCGCCACCCCAAAACCGGCGCCAATCCGGCGAAAACCACCGCGCCGAGCAAATGGGTGAGGGAGCTGACCGGCTGAGCAAAGCCGGGAATCGGGTGGATTTGCAAAGCTAGAACGGGATGTCGTCGTCCTCGAAGTCGTCCAGGGTTTGGGGGGCAGGTTTGGCCGAAGCTTTAGGGGACGGTTCGGGCTTCCGATAAGCTTCCTCGGCCACCGGGGCGGAGGCGCCCGCTTCGCCGCGACTGCCTAGAAGCTGCATTTCCCGCCCGACGATCTCGGTGGTGTAGCGTTCCTGCCCGTCCTGGCCCTGCCACTTGCGCGTGCGGATGGAACCCTCGATATAGACCTGCCGGCCTTTTTTCAGATACTCGCCGGCGATCTCCGCCAAGCGCCCAAACAGCACCACCCGGTGCCATTCGGTGCGCTCCTGCATCTCGCCGGTCTGCTTGTCCTTCCAGGTTTCGTTGGTGGCCACGCTCAAGACGGCCACCGCTTCGCCCGAAGGCAGGTAGCGAACGTCCGGATCGGCGCCTAGATGGCCGACGAGGATGACTTTGTTGATGCCGCGTGTTGCCATTTTCAATTCTCCGCGAGTGTTGTTTCAGGTTCTTCGGTAAAACGGCGCAAAAGCGCTTCCAAGCGCCCAAGGTCCAAGTGCTTTTCTTCGACTTTCAAGTAGGCTAAGCGTTCGTCCGGAACCACCACCACCTCGATCACCCCAGGCAATCTGCGTAAGGAGTAGGCTAAGGAGGCGGCGCGTTGGGGGTCGGCCAGAGCGACGGGGATGAGCAGGCTTTTGACCGGACGCGGTGGGGTCATTCCCAAGGCGAGCAGCAGCCACAGGCAAGCGGCGCCAGCCGCAAACCAGAACACCGCCTCCAAACCGAAGCGGCCGGAAAGCACGCCGCCTAGAGCCCCGCCCAAAAAAGCGCCAAAGAATTGGCACGTCGAGTACACGCCTAAAGCCGTACCTTTAAGGTCCACCGGCGCGAGTTTGGAGATCAGCGAGGGTAACAGCGCTTCCAATAAATTAAAGCCGGTAAAAAAAACCACGAGGCTTAACGCGATGCCGTAGAGTTCTTCATAAAAGTGCGCCAAACCTACTTCGGCCAAGATAATGAGGGCTATGCCGAGAAGGAAGACGGCTTTCATCTTTTGGCGCTTTTCCGCTGCGATCACCAGGGGCACCATGAGGACGACCGCCGCCGCCATGGCCGGCAAGTAAAAATAGCTGTGCTGGAAGGTGGGCAGATGCGCGCGCAGCGCCATCGGCAGAGCCACGAAAGTGGCGGTGAGGATGGCGTGAAGACTTAAGATGCCAAAATCCAAGCGCAGCAGCTGCGGATCGGTCAGCACCTTGCCAAAACGCGTCGGTTGCACCTCCGCATCGCGGTGAAAACGCGTTTGGATGGGATTGGGGACCAGCGCAGCCAGGAGGACCAGCCCAAGCAGCGCAAGCCCCGCCGTGGTCCAAAACAGACCGGCAAGACCCAACCAATGCCCGAGCATCGGCCCGGCGATCATGGAGACGCCAAAGGAAAGCCCGATGCTGACGCCGATCGCGGCCATCGCCTTGGTGCGGTGCTCCTCGCGGGTCAGGTCCGCCACCAGCGCCATCACCGCCGCAGCGATCGCACCCGAGCCTTGCAGGACGCGGCCGACGATCACCTGATAGATGGAAGCGGCGCTGGCGGCCACGACGCTGCCCGCGGCAAATAAGCACAACCCCACGGCGATCACGGTTTTGCGCCCGATTCGGTCGGACCAAAGACCCAAGGGGATCTGCAGCAACGCTTGAGTGAAACCGTAGGCGCCAATCGCCAGTCCGATCAATTCCGGCTTGGCGCCTTCAAGACCGCCGGCGAGTACGGAAAACACCGGCAAAATGAGAAACAGCCCCAGCATCCTAAAGGCGAAAATCAACGCCAGCCCAAGGACGGCGCGTTTTTCGGTAGGGCTCATCGGCCCGGATTCTAAGATTGGTGGCAACGCTTCCCCCTTTGCCTTAAGTTTGAATCCATCTATAGTATCAAGTTCTTCGGAGGCTTGACATCCTGAAATCTTATGGACGCTATCCGCATTCGCGGCGCCCGCACCCATAACCTCAAGAACATCGATCTGGACCTGCCGCGGAACAAGCTCATCGTCATCACCGGCCTGTCGGGTTCGGGCAAGTCTTCGTTGGCGTTCGACACCCTCTATGCCGAAGGCCAGCGGCGCTACGTCGAGTCGCTGTCGGCCTATGCCCGCCAGTTCCTTTCGGTAATGGAAAAGCCCGACGTGGACCACATCGAGGGTCTGTCGCCGGCGATCTCGATCGAGCAAAAATCGACTTCCCACAACCCGCGCTCCACCGTCGGCACCATCACCGAAATCTACGATTACCTGCGCTTGCTCTACGCCCGGGCAGGAACGCCGCGCTGCCCCGATCACGGTTTGTCGCTGGAGGCTCAGACCGTCAGCCAAATGGTCGATGCGATCTTAGCGCAGGAGTCAGACAGCCGCTGGATGTTGCTCGCTCCGGTGGTGCGCGGGCGCAAAGGGGAACACGCCAAGCTCCTTGCCGAGCTCAAAGGGCAGGGCTTCATCCGCGCCCGCATCGACGGGGAAGTGTATGAATTGGACGATCCCCCGAAGTTGGATCTGCGCAAAAAACATACGATCGAAGTCGTGGTAGATCGCTTTCGCGTCCGCCCGGATTTGGCCCAGCGCCTGGCCGAATCCTTAGAAACGGCACTCAAGTTGGCCGGTGGGATAGTCACGGCGGTCGCTATCGACGATCCAGGCAAAACTTTAACGTTTTCCGATCAATACGCCTGCCCGGAGTGCGGGTACGCTTTGGAGGAACTGGAACCTCGCCTGTTTTCCTTCAATAACCCCAAAGGCGCTTGCCCGGGTTGCGATGGGCTCGGGGTCAAACACTATTTTGATCCGGCCAAGGTGGTCCAGCATCCCCATTTGAGTTTGGCCGACGGCGCGATCCGCGGCTGGGACCGGCGCAACGCTTACTACTACGCCTTGATTCGTTCCTTGGCCGACCACTACGGCTTTGATCCAGAGGCGCCGTTTGCGGAATTGCCCCCCAGGATCCAGGAAGTCATCCTGTATGGCAGCGGCTCAGAGGCCATCGCTTTGCGTTACTTCGGCGGCGGGCTAAGGCGCCAGCCTTTCGAGGGCGTCCTGCCAAACTTGGAGCGGCGCTACCGCGAGGCCGAATCGAGCACGGTGCGCGAGGAGTTGGCCAAATACCTTTCGGCCAAACCTTGTCCCGAATGCGGCGGAGCCCGGCTGAATCGCGCCGCGCGCCACGTATTTGTGGCCGACAAGAGCTTGCCGGAACTTACCCGCCTGCCGGTCCGGGAGTGCCTTGAATTTTTCGAGCGTTTGACGCTGCCTGGCTGGCGGGGTCAGATCGCCGCGAAGATCGTCCAGGAAATTCAGGCGCGGCTTAAGTTTTTGGTCAACGTCGGCCTCGATTACCTGAGTCTGGACCGCAGCGCCGACACTCTCTCCGGCGGCGAGGCCCAGCGCATCCGCCTGGCGAGCCAGATCGGCGCCGGGCTGGTGGGAGTGATGTACGTTTTGGATGAACCCTCCATCGGCCTCCACCCGCGCGACAACCGGCGGCTACTCGACGCCCTCTTGCGCCTGCGCGATTTAGGCAACACGGTGATCGTGGTCGAGCACGACGAGGAAGCGATCTTGAGCGCCGATCAAGTGGTGGACATCGGCCCCGGCGCCGGCATCCACGGCGGCCGGGTGGTGGCGCAGGGAACGCCAGGGCAGATTATGGCGAGCCCGGCTTCGCTCACTGGCCGCTATTTGGCAGGCCTTGAGCGCATCGAGGTGCCGGCGGTGCGCAAGGCGCCCGATCCTGCGCGCCAACTGGTGATCCGCGGGGCGCGCGGCAACAACTTGAAAGCCATCGATGTGGCTTTTCCGCTGGGGTTATTTACCTGCGTGACCGGAGTTTCCGGTTCGGGCAAGTCCACCCTGGTCAACGATACCTTGTATCGGTTTGCGGCGCGGGCGTTAAACGGCGCGGCCACCGATCCTGCTCCTTGCGATGGGATCGAAGGCTTGGAGCACCTGGACAAGGTCGTGGACATCGACCAGAGCCCCATCGGCCGCACCCCGCGCTCCAATCCGGCCACATACATCGGCCTGTTTACCCCGATCCGCGAGCGCTTCGCCGCCACCCCCGAGGCGCGCGCCCGCGGCTATCCCCCGGGACGCTTTAGCTTTAACGTCCGGGGCGGACGCTGCGAGGCGTGCAAAGGCGACGGAGTGATCAAAGTGGAGATGCACTTTCTGCCTGACGTCTACGTCCGCTGCGACGTGTGCAAGGGCAAGCGCTACAACCGCGAGACTTTAGAGATTCGCTACAAGGGCAAGACCATCCACGAAGTGCTGGAAATGACGGTCGAGGAGGCGCTGGCCTTCTTCGAGGCGGTCCCGGCGGTGGCCGACAAGCTCAAGACCTTGATGGACGTGGGCCTGGGCTATATTACTTTGGGCCAGAACGCCGTGACCCTGTCCGGCGGCGAGGCACAAAGGGTGAAACTCGCGCGCGAGCTGTCGCGCCGCGATACCGGACGGACTTTGTACATCCTCGACGAACCGACCACCGGCCTGCACTTTCACGACATCAAACAACTGCTTGGCGTGCTGCACCGCCTGCGCGATCGCGGCAACACGGTGATCGTGATCGAGCACAACTTGGACGTGATCAAGACCGCCGATTGGATCATCGACCTTGGCCCAGAGGGCGGCCAGGGCGGCGGCCAAGTCGTCGCCCAAGGGACGCCCTGGGAAGTGGCGCAGTGCGCCAGCTCGCATACCGGCAGATTTTTGCGGCCTAAGCTGGAAGGGGAAGGTCACCTGGCCAAAGTGGCCGAAAGATAAAGGAGGAGCAAGGTGGGGGAAATTTGGCTCTGGTGGGGGATAGGAGGGGTGCTGTTTGGGTGGCTGACGGCGTTGCCGCTGGCTGTCTTCAGTCGCCAGACGCTAAGACGCGAGCGCGATCGCTTGCAGTTTGAGTTGGAGCAGGCGCGCCTGGAGCTTCAGCGGCTTGGCCAAGTGCAAGCCGAGCGGGAGCAGTTCAGGACCCAAGCGGCGGTGCTCGAGGAAAAGCTCGCCCAAGAAACCCGCCGAGTGCAGGAAACCCAGGCCTTGCTCGAGCGCGCCGAAGCGCGCCTGGCCGACACCTTCAAAGCCCTGTCCAAAGACGTGCTCGAGCAAAATAACCGCTTGTTTCTCGAGCAGGCGGAGCAGACGTTTTTGCGCTTTCAGGAAAGCGCCCGCCACGAGTTGGAAAAGACGCAAGGGGCGGTGGAGGATTTAGTCAAACCGATAGGCGAATCTTTAGGCAAAGTAGAGGCGGCTATTAGCGAGGTGGAAAAAGCTAGGATCGGCGCGTACGAGGCGCTCAAGCAACAGCTCGACGAACTGCTCAGAACCCATCTGCCCAGCTTGCACAAGGAAACCCAGAGTCTGGTCCGCGCGCTGCGCCAGCCGGCTGCCCGGGGCCGCTGGGGGGAGGTGCAGCTTAGGCGGGTGGTGGAGATGGCCGGAATGGTGGCCTATTGCGACTTTCAGGAACAGCTTGCCCCCGGGGAAGGACGCCTGCGGCCCGATCTGATCGTGCATTTGCCGGGCAAGCGGTCGGTGGTGGTGGACGCCAAAGCGCCGCTGGAGGCTTATCTCAAGGCCGTAGAGGCCGAGGACGGCGAGGAAAGCCGGCGTCATCTTACTGAGCACGCCAGGCAGCTCAAGCGCCATATCGATCAGCTTGCGCACAAAAGCTACTTCGACCAGTTCTCGCGGGCGCCGGAGTTTGTGGTTTTGTTTATTCCCGGGGAGGCTTTTTTCTCCGCTGCCCTCCACGCCGATCCGAACCTGATCGAGCACGGGGTAGAAAAAAAAGTCATTCTCGCCAGCCCCACCACTTTGATCGCCTTGCTCAAGGCGGTGGCCTACGGCTGGCAGCAGGAAAAAGTGGCGCAAAACGCCGAGCAGATTGCCCGCTTAGGCAAGGAGCTTTACCAGCGCATCGCCAAAGTGGCCGAATATTGGCAAGAGACGGGCAAACATCTTGAGAAAGCGGTAGAGAGCTATAACCAGGCGACCCGCAGCCTAGAAACGCGGCTTTTGCCCACCGCGCGCAAGTTTCAGGAACTGCGCCAGGGGGATGCTGAGCCGTTGGTGGAGCTGAAGACGATCACGCAGCGGGTGGCCGAGTTGCCCCCGTTTGGGGCCAAACAGTAAGGAGGCAGACATGGGGCGTTTTGAAGAGAAGACCCCGATCCGGCTGCAAGCGGAGCAAGTCCGTTGTATCCGTCAGGCGGTGGCCGAGACTTTCGGCGAAAGGGCAAGGGGGTATCTGTTCGGCAGCCGTACCGATCCGACCGCGCGGGGGTTCGATTTAACCGAGGAAGATTGGATGCAGCTTCGCGGGCTACGCAACGCCATCGCCCATGAATATCCAGACAGCGCTCACGAAATCGCCCAAGCGGTCAATGAGCTTTACCGGTGGCTGCCTAAGGTAAGGGGCTGGCTAAAGCGAATGCAGGTTTTTAGTCGCGAAAGTTGGTAAACTGCAAGGGCAAATCCAGCTTAGCCTCTTTGAGCGCGCGAATCACCGCTTGCAGATCGTCGCGCTTTTTGCCCGACACCCGGATTTGATCGCCTTGGACGCTGGCTTGGACTTTAAGCTGGGTGTCTTTGATGAGCTTGATGATCTGTTTGGCGTGCTCGTGGTCTATGCCCTGGCGCACGATGATCTCTTGCTGCGCCGCCTGGCCGCTGATTCTGGGCGCGCCGATCGCCAAACACGCAAGGTCCACGCCGCGCTTGGCCAACTTGAGCTGCAGGATGTCGAGCATCTGCTTGAGCTGGAAGTCGGTCTGAGCGTTGAGGGTGATTTTGTCTTCGGCCCAGACAAAGCGTGCCCCCGAGCCTTTGAAGTCGAAGCGGGCAGCGACCTCCCGGTTGGCCTGGTCCACAGCGTTAGCGACCTCGTGGCGGTTGACTTCGGAGACGACGTCAAACGACGGCATGCGCTATTCTTCTTCCTCGTGGAAGGTGTCTTCATCGCCCTCGGCGGGGAAGCTGTCCTCGCTCCATTCTTCCTCGCCTTCTTCCAGGCCCATTTCGGAATATTCGATGTCTTCCGGCTCGACGTCGTCCAACGGTCCCGTCCAGTCCTCGGGTTCTTCAATGGCCTCCAAATTCATCTCTTGCCAGGCGTCTAGATCGATCTGGTCCACGCTGCCGTCGAAATATTGGACTTCGACGATTCCCGCCTCGTCGTCGACGACCAGGACTTCAAATTTCTGCCCCGTGTCTAGGTCCAGGTACCAGTTGCCCTCGATCGGATCCAAATCGCTCATGAGTCGTTCTCCGGGTAGATAGTTGTGGCGGTTATTTTACTCAAGCCTTACGCCGTTGACGATGGGCTTGGATGATTTCGTAGGCTTTGCGGATCCGTTGGGTCTTTTCGGTGGCGATTTTGACCATCTCCTCGGGCACCCCTTTGGCCACCAGCTTGTCCGGATGGTGTTGGCTGATCAAGCGGCGGTACGCTCTGGTGACTTCCGCATCCGATGCCTGCGGGGAGACGCCTAAGACGGCGTAAGCGTCGGCCAGCGACGGGGTGGGGCGAGGGGAGGGCGCCTGGCGGTGACTCGAGCCGGAACGATATTGCGACCCGGCGCGGGAGAAGCGCAGCTGCGCCTCCGTAAAGGCCTTGAGCGCTTGAAACTCCAGACGGGAGATTGCAAGCCGTTGGCAAATGCGCAGGAGCAATGCCTCTTCGGCGGGGTGCAGGCTGCCGTCGGCGTAAGCCGCTTGCAGTAAAATTTCCAAAAACAGCCGCAGCAGGGGAGAGTGGCGCCCCACTTCACGGCAGAACTCATCTAAAGCGGCCTCCAGGGAGAAGCTTGGGGATTTGCCCTCGCGGAACAAGCGGATCGCAAGCTCGCGCAGATCTGGGGACAGGTCCATGCGATCCATGATCTGACGGGCGAGGTCGATTTCCGCCTCGCTGACTCGGCCGTCGGCTTTGGCCAGGTGTCCCATGACCGAGAAAACGGCGGTGAAAAACGCCATCTGGACGCGTTGCTGGCGGCCGGGAGTAAGACGGGGGAAGAAGGCAACGTTTTCCATCCCGCGGTCGAATTGATGGCCGAGGGCGGCTCCCAAAAGCGCCCCCACCGGCCCGCCTACCATAAAGCCGAAAGCGCCGCCGAAAACCTTGCCTAACCAAGCCATGCCGTGCGTTTGAGCTTGTCAAATTGGGGAAAAAAACTCATTATTGCACTTTCAAGCCTGCGAAAAAATCGAATGCCACCTAAAACCTTGTTTAAATCCCATCTGACCAGTTTGAAGCTCCTTAACCGCGGCAAGGTGCGTGACCTCTACGAGATCGACGCCGAGCGGCTGTTGATCGTCACCACCGACCGCCTGTCGGCGTTTGATGTGGTTTTCCCCGACCCCATCCCCGGCAAAGGTCAAATATTGACCCGGCTTTCCAACTTTTGGTTCGCGCAAATGGCGGACCTTCTTCCCAACCATCTTGTGGCCCTGCCTTTGGCCGAGGTATTGCCCGATCCGACCGAGCGCGAGCAGGTTGAAACCCGGGCGGTGGTGGTCAGGCGCCTTACGCCGCTGCCGGTGGAAGCGATCGTGCGCGGCTATTTGATCGGCTCCGGCTGGCGGGACTATCAGCGCACCGGCAAGGTCTGCGGGATCGCGCTCCCTGCGGGCCTTGAGCTTGCGGACAAACTCCCTGAACCGATCTTCACGCCGTCTACTAAAGCGGCGCAGGGCAGGCACGATGAAAACATCGATTTTGCCCGCGTGGTCGAACTGCTCGGTCGGGACCTGGCCGAACAGGTACGGTCGGCCAGCCTTGCCATCTACGCCAAGGCGGCCGAGTACGCGCGCGCGCGTGGCATCCTCATCGCCGATACCAAGTTCGAGTTCGGTCTGGATCGGGCAGGGCGGTTGTATTTGATCGACGAACTCTTGACCCCGGATTCTTCTAGGTTCTGGCCGGCCGACCGGTATCGGCCTGGGATCAACCCGCCCAGTTTTGACAAGCAATACGTGCGCGACTTCGTGGAAGCCATAGGCTGGAACAAACGACCGCCCGCGCCGCGCTTGCCTGCGGAGGTCATCGCTCAAACCGCAGCCAGGTACCGGGAAGCCGAGCGGCGGCTGCTCGGGGAGTAGCTACAGCAGGCCGTGCTCGGCGAAAGAATACGTTTTGCCATCGCCGACGATGACATGATCCAGCACTCGGATATCGAGCAGCGCCAGCGCGTCGCGCAGGCGTTGCGTAATGGCTTGGTCGCAGGCCGAGGGTTCGGCCATCCCGGAAGGATGGTTGTGGGCGAAGATCACCGCCGCCGCGTTCAGGTCCAAAGCCCTTTTGGCCACCTCGCGAGGGTAAACGCTGGCCCCATCCACGGTGCCGCGAAACAGCTCTTCGTAGCGGATGACGCGGTGGCGGGTGTCCAGGAACAAGGCGGCGAACACCTCGTGCGGATAATCGCGCAGGTGGTGCAAGAGAAAATCCCGCGTCAGAGCCGGCGAGGTGAGGGCGTCGCCACGCTCTAGGGTCTCGCGCAGGTGGCGTCGGGCCATTTCCAAGGCGGCCTGGAGCTGGACGTACTTGGCGCTGCCTAAGCCTTTGCATTGGGTAAAGCGGTCCGGGCCGGCCTCGAGCAAGGCGCGCAGCGAGCCGAAATGGGCGAGCAAATCGCGGGCCAGATCGACCGCGGTTTTGCCTTTTACCCCGGTGCGCAGGAAAATAGCCAAAAGTTCGGCATCCGACAGCGCCTTTGGGCCTTGCGCCAGGAGCTTTTCGCGGGGGCGTTCGGATGCAGGCCAGTCGCGGATTGCCATAGTTTTCCCTACCACAGCTTAGGTTTAACTATAGTCTATATGCAAGTCCATCCGGCGCGACCGCGGATTTTGTTGGGCGTCACCGGCGGCATCGCTGCCTACAAGGCGGCCGAATTGGTCCGCCGGCTGCGGGCTATGGGCGCCGAGGTGCAGGTGGTGATGACAAAAGCGGCGACCCGCTTTGTTACCCCTTGGACGCTGCAAGCCTTGTCGGGAAGGCCGGTGCGGACGCGGCTGTGGGACCAGACCGCGGAAGCTGCCATGGGACACATCGAGCTGGCGCGCTGGGCCGAGCGGGTGGTGATCGCCCCGGCGAGCGCCGACTTTCTGGCTAAACTTAGGGCAGGGTTGGCCGACGACCTGCTTTCGACGCTGTGTCTGGCCACCGAGGCGCCGATTGCGGTGGCGCCGGCGATGAACCGGCGCATGTGGCGGCATCCGGCGACCCAAGAGAACCTCGCCGTGCTTAAGAAACGCGGGGTTCAGGTCTGGGGGCCGGCGACAGGCGCGCAGGCTTGCGGCGAGACCGGTCCGGGTCGGATGCTGGAGGCGGCCGAACTTTGCGAGCGCATCCGCGCGTGGCTGCGTCCTGGACCGCTGAACGGCAAGAGGGTGCTGATCACCGCCGGTCCGACGCGCGAGGCGATCGACCCGGTGCGATTCTTAAGCAACCGCAGCTCCGGCAAGATGGGCTATGCTCTCGCCCAGGCGGCGGCGGAGGCAGGGGCACAGGTGGTGCTGGTGAGCGGCCCGACGGCGTTGGCGCCGCCGCCGGTGGCCGAACTGGTGCGGGTGGAAAGCGCCAAGGAGATGTACGAGGCGGTGATGGCTAGGGTAGAAAACACAGCGATTTTCATCGCCGCGGCGGCGGTGGCCGATTACACCCCAGCCGTCGTTCAGCCGCATAAGATCAAAAAGGAGACCGAGTGGCTGCATCTGGAGTTGGTCAAAACCCAGGACATCCTGGCGGAGGTGGCAAGGCGCCCAAAGCGTCCGTTTACGGTGGGATTTGCCGCCGAAACCGAGCGGCTTGAGGAACACGCGCGGGCGAAGTTGGAACGCAAAGGGCTGGACATGATCGCTGCCAACAAGGTAGGCAAAGGCGTTGGGTTTGAGGTCGATGAAAACTGCCTGTGGGTGCTGTGGCCGGGGGGCGCGCGCCGCCTGCCTCTGGCTTCCAAGCTGACGCTGGCAAGGCAATTGGTGGCTTTGATCGCGGAGCGGTATGCGGCAAAAAATTCAGCTAAAGATTCTCGATGAGCGCTTGGGCAAGGAAATCCCTCTGCCTGGCTACGCCACCCAAGGGGCGGCGGGTTTGGACTTGCGCGCGTGTTTGATGGCGCCCTTGACCTTGCCGCCGGGGGAAACTGCCCTGATTCCCACCGGGATCGCCATCCACATCCAAGATCCCAGCCTGGCGGCGGTGGTGCTGCCGCGCTCGGGGCTTGGGCACAAACACGGGATCGTGCTCGGCAATCTGGTAGGATTAATCGATTCCGACTATCAGGGAGAGATCCTGGTCTCGTGCTGGAACCGCGGCCGCGAGCCGTTCACGATCGGCGTCGGTGAGCGGATCGCGCAGCTGGTGCTGGTGCCGGTGGTCCGGGCCGAATTCGAACTGGTCGCCGAATTTGAACCGAGCGCGCGCGGGGCAGGCGGGTTTGGCCATACCGGTTTGGACTGAAAGCCAATGAGCCTAAAGCGGTGGTTGATGCTCTTAGGAGCGGGAATGGCGGCGACGCTGGTTTTCGTGGTCGCGGGCGGTGGTTTTTTGGCTTGGCGGCAGGCGCGGGCGATGCAAACCCAAGCCTTGGCCGATTGGGTGCAGGCCAGCGCCGGACAGATTCAAGGCCGGGTTAGGGATTTGACGGTTTGGGTCGAGGGCTTGGGCAAAGACCCCCGCCTTTGGGCGGCGCTAAGCCAGGGGGAAGCGGATCGGGAAGCGCAGCGCTTGGCCGAGATCGTGCCCGCAGCGGTCAAGGTCCATCTTTTGCCGAAGGCGGCGGATCGACCCGAGCTGGGATTTGCCGACTTGGACCTGGTGCGTCAGGCCGAAAGCGGCGACCCGCCCCCGGCGGTGCACGGTTTTGGCTCGCCTGAGGCGCACCTGGCGGTGGCGCGGGCGATTCGGCAGGAAAATCGCGTGCTTGGGGTGATCTTGGTCGGGATTCGCGTGGATTGGCTGCAGGCGCTCGTGCCTACGCCTTCTCGCGGTGCGGTCGCGTTGTGGCAGGGCAATTTGCAACTGGCCTATCGGGGGGATCCTAAGTTCCAAAGCCAGCCCCCCAGCGGTATCGTTCCGATTCCAAACACACTCTGGCAGCTTAAATTTTGGACCTCGCCCCCGGATTGGACGGTGCTGGGGGGCAACCTGGCGCTTTTGGGAATGGCACTTTTGGGAACTTTCGGGCTGCTTGGGCTCATCTGGCGCAAGTGCGCGCAGGCGATCGCGCAGGACTGCGCCGCTTTGGGCGGGTTGGTCAACGATCTGCTCGCCGGCACCGTGCGCGGAAATTACGCCTTGAGCTTGCACGAGCTAAAACCTTTGCTCGAGCGCCTGCTCGAGGCGCAACGCGCCGCCAGAACTAGGCAAACTCCGCCGCCGCAAGAAATCGCTCCTAAACCGCCGGAGGCTTTGCCTTCTGAGCAAAAGGGGCGCTCGCAGGATCAGGGAAGGACTGCAGTTGCGGTGCCGGCCTCGCTCTTTCGAAGCGAGGCGATCTTTGGCCTGGCCGAGTCTTTGACTCCGGCCGTTGCGTACGAGTTGGGGCGGGCGCTCGGCAGCGAAGCGGGCGCGTTGGGGGAGCAACGCGTGGCGGTCGGGTGCGACGCGCGCCCCGCGAGCGGGGAAGTCGCCCGCGCTTTGATTGAAGGGTTGCGCGCCAGCGGGCGCGACGTCATCGACCTGGGCAAAGTGCCAGCCCCTCTTGTGGATTTTGCCGTGCATTGCCTGCCAGTGCGCAGCGGGGTCATGGTGAGCGGAAGCCACCATCCGCCGCCATACACCGGGCTGAAAGTCGTGCTGGCCCAGCGACCTTGGGGAGGGGAAGAATTAAAGCGCCTGCGGCAGCGCCTTGAGGCGGGCGACCTCGCCGCCGGCTTGGGGATGCTGGAGAGTTGGGATTTGGTGGCCGATTACATCGCCGCCGTGCTCGACGACGTGCAGCTCGCGCGCCCTCTGAAGGTGATCGTGGACTGCGGCGGCGGGGTGGCGGGGCAGGTGGCGCCGGCGCTGCTGCGCGCTTTGGGGTGCACGGTGGAGGAATCCCACACCCGCGGCGTGCTGGACCCCTTGGCCCCCGGCGCCCTCGAGCGCCTGCGCGCCAAGGTGCAAAAGGATCCGGAAGCGGAGCTTGGCCTAGCCTTCGATGGCGACGGCGCTCGCCTGGCGGTGGTCGATTCGGCGGGGAATTGGGTCCCGCCTGACCAGGTGTTGATGCTGCTCGCGGCCGACGTGTTGTCCCGGCAGCCGGGCGGGGACATCGTGTTCGACGTCGAATGCGGTCGCCAACTGGCTGGCTACATCATTCAGCATGGGGGCAGGCCGGTGCTGGCGCCTTCCGGCGACCGCTCCCTCTGGGCCAAAATGGCCGAAGTCGGGGCGGTGCTGGGAGGCGGAGGCGGTGGCCAGCTGCTGTTTCAGGAACGCTGGTTGGGGGTGGCCGATGCGATTTACGGCGCGGCCCGGTTGCTGGAGGTGTTGGCGTTGGAACCCATCGCGTCTGCGGAGATATTTTCTGGTTTGCCAAAGGTGCTCTCGACCCCGCAGCTGCGGCTTGCTTTGCCCGAAGACCAAGCCGAGCAGATCGCGCATCTGCTTGCCGCCTCGGCGGATAAGTTTTTCCACGACGCCAAGGTCCAAACGCTCGATGGGGTGCGGGTGGATTTCGCCGAGGGCTGGGGGCTGGTGCGTCCCTCCCATACGGTCTCGGCGCTGGTGTTTCGCTTCGAGGCCGATTCCCCTGCGGCGCTGGCCCGGATTCAGGCGCGGTTTAGAGAGTGGTTTGAGGTTTTGGAGCTGCCCCAAGAACTACCGTTTGCTGTTGGAGAATAAAAAATGGAGAAACTGAACGATTTCGCCGGGCGTATCGCCCACGTCTTGATCGAGGCGCTGCCTTATATCCGCCGCTTTCAGGGCAAGACTTTGGTCATCAAATACGGCGGCAACGCGATGGTGGACGAGGCCTTAAAGCACAGCTTCGCGCGCGACGTGGTCTTGCTCAAACTGGTGGGGATCAACCCGGTGGTGGTTCACGGCGGTGGGCCGAAGATCTCAAGCCTCTTGGGGCGGTTGGGGAAATCGAGCCGGTTCGTGGACGGGATGCGGGTGACCGACAGCGAGACCATGGACGTGGTGGAAATGGTGCTCGGGGGGCTGGTCAACAAGGAGATCGTCGGCCTTCTCAACCAGCACGGCGGCCGGGCGGTCGGCCTTACCGGTAAGGACGGCGGCTTGATCCGCGCGCGCAAGATCGTTTTGACCAAAGCCGCCCCGGAAGCCCAGGCGCCGGAGATCATCGACCTAGGGCACGTGGGGGAGGTGGAGTGGATCGACCCCGGCGTGATCGAGATGCTGGTCCAAGGGAATTTTATTCCGGTCATCGCCCCCATCGGCGTCGGAGAAGACGGCGCTTCCTATAACATCAACGCCGATTTGGTAGCCGGCAAGCTGGCGCAGGTGCTCAAGGCGGAGAAACTGATCTTGCTCACCAATACCTTGGGCGTGTTGGATCGCCACGGCAAGCTTTTGACCGGCCTGTCGCTGCAGGAAGTGGAGGGACTGATCGCGGATGGGACCATCTCCGGGGGGATGATCCCCAAGGTGCGCTGTGCGGTGGATGCGCTCCAAGGGGGGGTTAAAAGCGCCCACATCATCGACGGGCGCATCGAGCACGCGGTGCTGCTCGAGTTATTCACCGACCAAGGCATCGGCACCTTGCTGGGCGCGGGCTAGCCCGGTCTGGATGAAGTTGGCAAATCCGGCGCGGATCTCCCGCACGCGCTCGCCTTGGCACAGTGCTTGACCGATTCCTGAGAGCTTGCAGCGCACGTCGAGAAACAGGGTGTCTTGCTCTTTGCCTTGAATCCGGGCCACCGTGAGCGCGATGTCTTGGTCTTGATGGGGATCGTCGGTGTGGAGGAGGGTCTCGCTGGCGATGAGCAAAGGGGTGGTGGCGTGCGCCTGGAGGTACATCTTGGCCAATTGCCAGGCTTGCTCGCAATCGACGTTGCGCCGGCACTGAAACACGCTTAGGACGATCTCCTGCTCGCGCGCCGCTTGGGAGTCGGGGCGGGTGGTGGCGGTTTGTTGCCCCCCTTCCTGAAGGCGGGCCTTGAGGTTCCGAAACCGCGCCAGATCCTGCGCGAACTTGCGCTTGAGCTCCTCTTGGGCGTTAAGCTCCCGGTCGATTTTCGCCTGCAGCTGCTGGATCTGCTGGCGGATGGCGGCGATCGCTTCGGGCAAGGCTTGGGGAACCTTGCCCTGCCGGCGTTCGCTGGCCGCCGCCTCTTGGATCTTGCGATCCAACTGCGCCTGCAGGCGCTTGAGGTTGGCGGTGAGCACCTTGATTCGGGTGGTTATGGTGTCGAGCTGGCCGTTGAAGGCCAGCTGCAGTTCTTCTTCGTTGCGGTAAGTGCGGAGCAGCGCCTGGTCGCGGGCCAGCTGCTCCTCCAGCAGGCGCTTCTCCGCCTCGCGCAGTTCGGCCAACTGCGCTTCGCGCGCGAGCTCTTCGGGAGTTTTGGGTTTTGCCACGACTTCCAGTTTGCGCGCCCGCGATTTGTCGTAGATCACCCGTTCGTGTTTGGCCGCTTCCGCTGGAACGGTATCGGAATAATGCACCTTGCCTTGCTCATCTACCCACCGGTACAGCTTGGCGGAACCCTCGCCTGCCCAGGGCGAAGGCGAGGCCAAAATGAGACCGGTCAGAAGCGGGATCGGCAGCCGTTTCATCTCCTTTTGAGCATAGCTCTTGGGGGGCTGGAATCAAGCGCCAAACTGGGCGCGATGGCGGTAGATGGCGTCAAGCTCGGCGCGAAACCGGCCGCTTTCTTCAAGGTAGGCGAGCACTTCGGCCAAGGTGACGATGGCCAAAACCGGAACGGCGTATCGCTGTTGGATCTCCCAGACCGCCGCGCGCCCGTCGCGGCCGATCTCCTGGCGGTCGAAGGCGAGCAGAACCGCGCAAGGTGTGGCCCCGGCTTGGGTAATGGTGTCCATCGCCTCGCGGATCGAGGTGCCGGCGGTGATCACGTCGTCGACGATCACCACCCGGCCTTGCAGCGGGGCGCCGACAAGATGCCCGCCTTCGCCGTGATCTTTGGCTTCTTTGCGGTTGAAAGCATAGCCTACGTCCTTGCCGCCGCGAGCCAAGGCGATGGCGGTGGCGCAGGCCAAGGGGATCCCTTTGTAGGCTGGCCCAAAGAGCAAGTCGTAATCGAGCCCGCTTTGCTCCAAGGCGGCGGCGTAGAACTGCCCTAACTTGAGCAGTTTGGCGCCGCTGTCGAACCGTCCGGCGTTGAAAAAGTAAGGGCTTGGGCGCCCGGATTTGAGGATGAAACTCCCGAAATTCAAGGCGCCTGCGGCAATGGCAAACTCGATGAACTCGCGTTGATAAGCGTGCATGGGGTGACTTCGATCGCGTGGGTGGCTATAGGATATCAAAAAGCCGTTTCGGTGGTTGCGCTGACGAGGCGCTCGAGTAAGGTGTCGAGGAAGTCCCAGCCTAAAGGGGTGCACGCGATCCTATCTTGGTTTTGGGCGAGAAATTCTTCTTCCATCCATTCGTCTAGAACCGGCGCAAGCGTAGAAAACGGCAAACCCGTGCGCGATTCGAATTGGCTTGGGCTAAACCCTTCTTTGAGGCGCAGGGCGTTCATCAAGAATTCTAAGGGCTTGTCGGCGTTTTGTACTTTGGTTTTGCCGCCAAGACGGAGCGGGGTGGCGGCTTTTTCTAGGTAATGGTAAGGATGGCGAATTTTCCACGTGCGCCAAATCGTATTTGTGCCCGGGTCGGTCCATTTGCCGTGAGCGCCGGCGCCGATCCCTAGGTAATCGCCAAACCGCCAATAATTGAGGTTGTGCCGGCACGCAAATCCTGCCTTGGCGTAGGCGGAGATTTCGTAGCGGCTAAACCCTGCCTTAGCCAGTTCTTCCTGGCCTGCTCGCGCCATGGCCCAGATCGAGTCTTCGTCGGGCAGGGGCGGAGGGTACTTAGCAAACCAAGTGCCAGGTTCCAGGGTCAGCTGATACCAGGACAGGTGGGTGGGATCGGCCGCCAGGGCAGAACGTATGTCTGCCAGCGCATCGGCTAGGGTTTGCTGCGGCAGGCCGAACATCAGATCCAGATTGAGATTAGAAAATCCCGCCGCCTTGGCGGTCTCAATGGCGGTTAGGGCCTCGCGGGCCGTGTGGATGCGCCCTAAGGCGTTGAGCTTGGCGTCCTGAAACGACTGGATTCCGAGCGACAGGCGATTGATCCCTAAGGCGCGAAATTCTTGCAACTTGCCGCTCTCTACGGCGCCGGGATTGGCTTCCAAGGTGATCTCGGCGTCTTCCTCCCAAGGGAGAAGCCGGCGAATACCGATCAAAAGCCGCTCTAGGCTCGCCGGGGAGAACAGACTCGGGGTGCCGCCGCCGATGAAGACGCTGTGGAGTTTGCTTTCTATTTTCAGCTCGTTTACGTCTTGGGCCAGGTCCGCAAGCAAAGCGTCGACGTATTCGCGCTCGGGCAGCGTTCCTGACAGCGCGTGCGAGTTAAAGTCGCAGTAAGGGCACTTGCGCACGCACCAGGGCAGGTGGATGTAGAGGCTAAGGGGCGGTCGGATCAGGTTGGGCATGCCCGCTAAGACGCAAGTAAAAACGGTGAAGTTCCTCCACTTGCCGTTCCAGATCGCGTAAATTCCCGGTGTTGCAGATCACCTCGTCGGCCGCTTCAAGGCGCTCCGCGCGCGAGGCCTGGCTGGCTAGAATGTTCAAAATCAGCTCCTCAGGCAAACGGTCGCGGCGCCGGATCCGCTCGATCTGCAGCGCCTCTGGGCAATCCACTACCAGCACCCGGTCGACCCGATCTTGGGCTTTCGTTTCGATGAGCAAGGGGATGACGAGAAGGCCGTAAGGGGCAGCGCATCGGCGGCTTCGGCGTTCCATTTCCGCGAAGATCGGCGGGTGGAGAATGGCTTCCAGGGTTTTTCTCGCGGAAGCGTCGGCAAAGACGTTGGCGCGCAGTTTGGCTCGGTCCAACCGGCCGTCAGGGGTTATGACTTCGCTGCCAAAAGCGGCTTGGATCGCTTTAAGCGCCGGCCGGCCCGGCTCGACCAGCTCTCGTGCGATGCGGTCGGCGTCGATCACCGGCACTCCCAAACGCTCGAACAGCTGCGCGACGGTGCTTTTGCCGCTGCCGATCCCGCCGGTCAGGCCGATTTTCAACATCGCATTAAATTCCGCTCAGCTGCCAATACATTCGGTTTAAGTCCTGGCCCCACAGCAGAGCGATCCAAGCCGCCAGGGCAAGGTAAGGGCCGAAGGGGAGCGGGGTGTTTTTGTCGCGGCCTAGAACCAGGGTCAAACTTAGCCCAATCGTTGCCCCTAAAAGGGAGGCGAGGAGGAGGATCAAGGGCAGCATCTGCCATCCCAGCCAGGCGCCGGCGGCGGCCAAAAGCTTAAAATCCCCATACCCCATGCCTTCTTTGCCGGTAAGGAGCCGAAACAGCTGATACACGCTCCACAGGATGCCATAGCCCAAGGCCGCCCCTAGGATGGCCGAGGCCGGGTCGGTGAATCCCCCCGCCAGGCTTGAAAGCAGCCCCAGCCAAAGCAAGGGCAAGGTAAGCGCGTCGGGGAGAAGCTGGTGGTCCAAATCGATGCCGCTCAAAGCGATCAGATTCCAGGTAAAAATGAGCGCCCACAAGGTCTTGAGGCAGAAGCCGAACTTAAAGGCTACAAGCGCCGACAAAATCGCCGTGAGTCCCTCGACCAGCGGATAGCGTACGGGGATGCGGGCGCTGCAGCCCGCACAGCGCCCCTTAAGCCACAGGTAACTGAGGATCGGGATGTTCTCCACGGCGCGGATGCGGCGGCCGCAGCGCGGGCAGGTGGAAGGGGGATAGATGAGGTCGAAGCGCTCCCTTTCCGGCTCCGGGGGCTGGCCCAAAATTTCCAGACACTCGCGTCGCCACCTTCGCTCCAGCATCTTCGGCAGGCGGTAGAGAACTACGTTGAGAAAGCTTCCCACCAGCAGGCCGAGAATAAAAGCGGCGCTTAGAAAAACCGCCGGGTTTGGGAATAGCTTTTCCCAAGGCGCCATCAGACCACCGACCCCAGTTTGAAGATCGGCAGATACATGGCGATCACCAAGCCCCCGACCACGACCCCGAGGAACGCCATGATCATCGGCTCCATCAAGCTGCTCAAAGCGTCCACCGCGTTGTCCACTTCTTCTTCGTAAAAATCGGCCACCTTAGCCAGCATGCTGTCGATGGCGCCGGATTCCTCGCCGATGGCGACCATCTGCACCACCATGTGGGGGAACAGCCCGGTCTGGCGCATGGCCAGTTGCAGCTGCTGGCCGGTCGCGACTTGCTCGCGCATTTCCAGGATGGCCTCGGCGTAAACCGCGTTGCCGGAAGCCCCGGCGACCGAGCTTAATGCTTCCACCAGAGGAACGCCGGCGGCGGACATGGTGGACAAAGTCCGAGCGAAACGAGCGATCGCGGATTTGTGCAGGATCTGCGGGCCGAGGATGGGAATCTTCAAGAACACCCGGTCGAGGAAATGGTTAAAAGCCTTAGAACGCTTTTTGAAGTAAAAGAAAACATAACCCAAAGCGAGCAGGGCGCCTAACAGATAATACCAGCTTGCCTGCATAAAGCGCGACAGTTCGATCACCAGTTGGGTGAAAGCGGGCAGATCGGCGCCGAATCCTTTGAACAGCTCTTCAAACTGAGGGATCACGAAGATCAACAGGATGGCGGTGACGATGCACGCCACGACGATTACGGCGGTGGGATAAAACAGCGCCTTTTTTACCTTGCCTTTGAGGGATTCGGTTTTTTCCTTGTAGGTGGCGATCTTATCGAGCAGGGTTTCCAGGACCCCCGCCTGTTCGCCGGCGTGGACCAGGTTGCAGAACAGCTCGTCGAAGTACAAGGGATGCTTGCGCAGGGCTTCGGTCAAGGTGCCGCCGGCTTCGATGTCTGCCTTGATTTCAAGGATCAGCTTCTGCATGCTGGGATTTTCGTGGCCGTGGCCGACGATCTCGAAGGCCTGCACCAGCGGCACCCCGGCGGTCAGCATGGTGGCCAGCTGGCGGCTGAACACCGCGATGTCTTTGGGGGTGATTTTCTTGGCGCGCGCCCCAAACAGGGGTTTGGGTTTTTTCCTGACCTTGATCGGCTTGATCCCCTGCTGGCGCAGCTGCGCTTTGATCAGGGCCTCGCTGCGTCCTGGTTGTTCGCCCTTGACGCGCTTGCCGCTTTTGTCTATGCCTTCCCACACAAACAGGATCGCTTCGCTTTCTTTCGCTTTGACTGCCATAGCTTATTCCTGCGTGACTCGGTCGATTTCCTCGATGCTGGTGATTCCCTGCCGGACCTTGTTCAGCCCCGATTCCCTCAGGTCGCTGACGCCTTCTGCCTTGGCCTGCTGGGCGATCGCCACGGCCGACCCTCCCTCGAGGATGAGCCGGTTGATGGCCTCGGAGATGGGCATCACTTGGTAGATACCCACCCGGCCCCGGTAGCCTTTGGTGCAATGCTCGCAGCCTTCGGGATTGGCGGTAAAAAGCTCCAAATCGGCGAGTTCGTCGCTGCGGAAACCGGCTTTCAGCAGCACCTCAGGGGGATAATGGGCGGGGCGCTTGCAGTATTCGCACAGGCGCCGCGCCAGGCGCTGGGCCAGGATCAACAACACCGACGAGGCGATGTTGAACGGGGCAATACCCATCTGCGCGAGCCGATTCAGGGTCTGCGGGGCGTCGTTGGTGTGCAGGGTCGAAAGCACCAGGTGGCCGGTTTGGGCGGCCTTGACGGCGATCTCGGCGGTCTCCAAATCGCGGATTTCCCCCACCATGATGATGTCGGGGTCCTGGCGCAAGAACGCGCGCAAAGCGCTGGCGAAGGTCAGGCCGGCTTTGGGGTTGACGTTGACTTGGTTGATGCCGGGAACGGTGATTTCGACCGGGTCCTCGGCGGTGGAGATGTTCTTGTCCGGGGTGTTGAGGAGGTTTAGCGCGGTGTACAAGGTGACGGTTTTGCCGCTGCCGGTGGGCCCCGTGACCAAAATCATGCCGTAAGGCTTGTGGATCGCGGTCAAAAAACGTTCTTTCTGGATCGGCTCAAATCCCAGTTTGTCGATGCCGATCTGGGCGCTGGTCGGATCGAGCAGGCGCAGCACCGCTTTTTCTCCAAACAGCGTGGGGCAGGTGCTGACGCGGAAATCGATGGTCTTGTTGTGCGACAGCCGCATCTTGATGCGGCCGTCCTGGGGCACGCGGCGTTCGGCGATGTCCATCTTGGACATGACTTTGATCCTGGAGATGATCCGCGTGGCCAGGCTGGGAGGGGGGGAAGTTACCTCGTGCAAGAGGCCATCGATCCGAAACCGAATGCGAAAGCTGCCTTCGTAAGGCTCGAAGTGAATGTCGGAAGCGCCTTTTTTGATCGAATCCAGTAAAATCTTGTTGACGAAGCGCACGATCGGGGCGTCTTCCACCTCCGATTCGGTAACTTCTAGGCCTTGCTCCTCGGTGCTTTCCAGTTTGAGGTTCTCCAGGTTCTCATCCAAAAGCTCTTTTAGGCTGCTGTCGGCGGCTTCCAGGGCGGCGTCGATGGCTTTGGCGAGCTTGTTTTCCTCGACCAGGATGATCTCTGTCGCAAGGCCGGTGTGGAATTTGATTTCGTCTAAGGCCTGTAAGTGGGTGGGGTCGGAGACCGCCAAAAACAGGCGATTGCCGCGTTGATACAGCGGCAGAATCCGGTGTTTTTGGATGAGTTTCTCGCTCACCAGTTTGACGGGCATCTGCGCCGTATCCATGGCATCGAGGTCGAACAGAGGGACGCCGAACTGGCGCGAAGCGGCGGCGGCGATGGTGAGGCTAGGGAGGATTTTGTTGGCGGTCAGCCAGGTTGTTAGGGAAACTTGCTGTTGGTGTGCCTGTTCCTGATAGCGCAGCGCCTCCGGTTCGGTCAACAGACCGGCATCGACCAGGCAGCGCGCCAGGCCGCTGAGCTTTGGGATGTTTGCGCTTACGGTCGCCATGAATCGGGTGCGATGCCGATGTACGATATGTGTTAAATATAGTTGATGGAGTGGTTTTGTCCACCAGGCGGGAAAACGCGTGCGGGTGATCACGCTCAACGTAAACGGTATCCGGTCGGCGGCGCGCAAGGGGTTTTTTGCTTGGCTTAGCACACAGAACGCCGATCTTGTCTGCCTCCAAGAAATCAGGGCACAGGCAGAGCACTTGCGCGATGGCGTGTTCTGGCCCGAGGGCTATCATTGTTATTACGCCCACGCGCAGAAAAAAGGTTACGGCGGCGTGGCCCTTTATGCCCGCAAGCGGCCGGATGAAGTGATCGAAGGTTTTGGCTGGCCGGAGGCCGACCGCGAAGGACGCTATTTAGAGGGGCGATTTGCCAATTTGAGCGTGGCTTCGGTGTACGTGCCTTCGGGAACCTCGGGGGAAGAGCGGCAAAATTTCAAATTCGAATTCTTGGCGCATTTTTTTGCGTTTCTGCGCCGTTGCCGCCAAATCGGACGGGATTATATCTTTTGCGGCGACTTCAACATCGCCCATAAAACGATCGACCTTAAAAACTGGCGCGCTAATCAAAATCATTCCGGATTTTTACCGGAAGAGCGTGCCTGGATGGATAAGCTCCTGGGGCAAGAGGGGTGGGTGGACGCGTTTCGCGTCCTCAATCAAGAGCCGGACCAATACACCTGGTGGTCCAACCGCGGGCGGGCGTGGGAAAAAAACGTCGGTTGGCGGATCGATTATCAGATCCTCTCGCCCTCTTTGCGAGATCGCGTGAGGCGGGTGGAAATTTACCGCGCGCAGCGTTTTTCCGACCACGCGCCTTTGATCATCGATTATGACTATCCGTTCTGAGCGTTCCTGGTGGCGGGTGCTGATCAGCCGACGCATGGCGGTGGCGTTTGCCATGGGTTTTTACAGCGGTTTGCCGCTTTTGCTCACCGGATCGGTGCTGCAGGCCTGGATGCGCGAAGAAGGCGTGGATTTGGCGACCATCGGCTGGTTTGCCTTGGTGGGGCTGCCGTACACCGGGAAATTCCTCTGGGCTCCAGTATTTGATCGCTTTGCCTTGCCCGGGGGGCGGCGCCGGGGATGGCTGCTGTGGGTGCAGCTCATGCTGGCGCTTGGGTTGGTCGGCCTCGGTTTTGCCCGGCCTACAGATCCTGTCTGGATGGCGCCGATCGCGCTCTGGGTCAGCTTTTTGTCTGCCAGCCAAGACATTTTGATCGATGCCTACCGGCGCGAATCCCTCTTGGATTTAGAGCAAGGGCTGGGCGCTTCCCTCTACGTCAACGGCTATCGGCTAGGGATGCTCTTGACCTCGGGAGGCGGGTTGATCCTGGCCGATTTCCTCGGCTTCCCGATGGTTTATTGGCTGAGCGGCGCGCTGATGGCTTCGGGGATTCTGGTCACCTTATGGGCTGAGGAAAGCGAGAGTCAAAGCCTATCTTCGTCTTCGCTGGTGGCGCCGTTGTGGGAATTCTTCCGGCGCCAGGACGCCGTGTTGATCCTTGCATTCATCCTTTTGTACAAGCTCGGCGACACCATGGCCAGCCACATGACCACGCCGTTTTATCTGGATCTGGGCTTTAGCAAGACCGAAATCGGCGCGGTGGTCAAGCTGTTCGGATTTTGGGCTACGGTAGCCGGCGGGTTGGTGGGCGGGGTATTGATCCTGCGCTTGAGGATTTATGCCGCACTGTGGCTGTTTGGAATCCTGCAAGCGGCCTCCACTGCCGGATTTGCGTGGTTGGCTTGGCTTGGCCCAAATCTTTTGGGGCTGACAGCGGTGATCAGCTTCGAGAACCTGGCGGCGGGGATGGGAACGGCGGCGTTTGTCGCGTTTATGGCCACGCAGACCGATAGGCGCTTTACCGCCAGCCAATACGCCTTGCTTTCCAGCCTGATGGGAGTGCCACGCGTGATCGTCGCCGCCCCCACAGGATGGATGGCGCAGCAGCTGGGGTGGGTAGGATTTTTCCTGCTGTGCGCCGCCGCGGCCTTGCCTGGCTTGCTGTTGCTGATTCGCTTGCGGCGGTGGTTAGACCCCTTGCCCGCCGGGCAAGGGGTGAGGTCTTTAGGCGTTCAGCCAGATGTGGACGAGGATGCTCAAGAAATACCCAGCGACGATAGCCGGCGTCCAGCGCAGGTGGGAAAAGAAAGTGTACTTGCCCTTGGACACGCCCATCAACGCCACGCCCGCCGCTGAGCCTATAGACAGCATCGACCCTCCCACGCCGGTGGTCAAGGTTACCAGCAGCCATTGATACAGCGGCATGTTCGGATCCATCTCGATGACCGCGAACATCACCGGGATATTGTCGACCACCGCCGACAAAATCCCGATTAGGACGTTGGCGAGAGTAGCGCCCACGTCCCCGTACAGCCATTCGGCCGTCACTTTAAGATAGCCGATGTAGGCCAGCCCTGCGACGCAGAAGATCACGCCGAAGAAAAACATCAAGGTGTCCCATTCGGCGTCGCGCACCATCTCGAAGATGTCGAATCGCTTGTCGCGGGGAAGATCGTGTTCTTGGTGTTTGAGCCAGAAGCCATAAATCGCCAGGATTCCCCAGCCCAGCATCATGCCCATGAACGGCGGCAGGTTTAAGAATTGCTTTAAGCCCACCGCCAGGGCGATGGTCAAAGCGAACAAGGCGCAGATGGTATAAGCGCCGATTTTCAGCGGCACCAAGCCGTCTTCGCTTTGGTCTGGCTGCTCGTCGGGGATGGCAAAGTGCATCGCCACCGCCGGCACCAAGAAATTGACTACCGAGGGAATGAACAGCTCGAAAAACTCAAAGAAACTGGCTTTTTCCGCTTGCCAGACCATCAGCGTGGTGATGTCGCCGAATGGGCTAAAGGCCCCTCCGGCGTTGGCCGCGACCACTAGGTTGATGAGTCCCAAGGTGATAAAGCGCGGATTGTCTTTGCCCACCGCCAGGACCACGGTGCCCATCAAGAGCGCGGTGGTCAGGTTATCGGCGACCGCCGACAGGAAGAAGGCGATGATGCCGGTGATCCAGAACAGCTTGCGATAGCCGAAGTTGCGGCTGATCAGCCAAGAGCGTAGGCGTTCGAACACGTTGCGGTCGGCCATGGCGTTGATGTAAGTCATGGCGACGAGCAAGAACAGCATCAACTGCCCGTACTCGTTGACGTTGCCGGCGATCACTTGCTGCAGCTCTTCCGCCGAAACCCCCTTGGTGCTGGCCAGATAGGCCACTTCCGCCCAAATAATGACGGCGGCAATGATGACCGGTTTGGATTTTTTCAGCTCGATGAATTCTTCGGTCATCACCAGGATGTAGGCGATGAGGAAGATCAAAAGGCAGTAAACCCCCCGTTCGGTCGCCACCAATCCTAGGACTTCCCCTTCGGAGGCAGCAGCAATGGACGGCAATCCCAATAAAACCAGCAAAGCGAATATAAGCCTAAACAAGAGGACCTCCCTTAAAATCCCGATAGTTGAAGAAACTGACGGCTTTATATGATAGGCAATTTAACCGCCTAAAGCGTAATTTTTGGTGCCAAAGACGGACGCCAACCCGATGGATTGGCGCCGCTTGAAAAGCTCGTCAAAGCGAAGCGCCTTTGACGATGTTGATCGCCTTGAGCACGTTTAAGGCTTCGTGCAGATAGTAATCTTGCAATAGGCCCTCTGCTTCTTCTTCCTTGGTCTTGTCCGGCTGCGTTTTTTTCTGGCCGTTTTCCAGATGCCTGGACAAATCCGCCTCGGTCAAAGGCTTGAACTCATCGGCTTCGCGGATCTTCTCCAGACGCACCGTCCCTAAAGTGATGTCGGGAACGATCCCTTCCGCCTGAATCGAGCGCCCAGAAGGGGTATAGTAACGGGCCGTGGTTATCTTAACGCCGCCGCCGTTGCTCAAAGGAAGGATGGTCTGAACCGAGCCTTTGCCGAAGGTTTTTTGCCCCAAGAGGATGGCGCGTTTGTGGTCCTGCAATGCCCCGGCGACGATCTCCGCGGCCGAGGCCGAACCGGCGTTGATCAGTACCGCCATCGGCACGCCTTCCAAGATATCGCCGGGGGTGGCTTCAAACTTCATTTTCGACTCCTCGATGCGACCGTCGGTATAGACGATCAGGCCGCGATCCAAGAAGGCGTCGCTGACCGCCACGGCCGCGTTTAAGACCCCGCCGGGGTTGTTGCGTAGGTCTAAGACGACGCCTTTGAGCGGCCCTTCTTCCTTGAGTTTGGCCACCGCCTTGGTCAGCTGCTCGCCGGTGCCTGACTGGAAGCTGGTAATGCGCAGATACCCATAGCCCGGTTCGAGCACTTGGTGCTTGACGCTTTTGACTTTGATCACGGCCCGGGTAAGGGTGATCTTGAGCGGTTTATCGAGGCCTTCGCGGACGACGGTGAGCGTGATCTGCGTGCCGGGCTGGCCGCGCATGATCTTGACCGCTTCCTCTAAGGACATCCCTTTGACCGGCTTCTCGTCCAGGCGGATGATCAAATCGCCGGGTTTGATGCCGGCTTTCTGAGCGGGAGTATCGTCGATGGGGGCGATGACCTTGATGAAGCCGTTTTCCATCCCGACCTCGATCCCTAAGCCGCCGAATTGGCCGGTCGTACCGATGCGTAATTCCTTGAGCTCATCCGCGGTCAAGTAGGCCGAATGGGGGTCGAGTCCAGACAGCATACCGCGGATGGCGTTTTCCAGCAGCGATTTGTCCGAAACCGGCTCCACGTAGTCTTCCTGAATGCGCTCGAAGACCTCAGTGAACGAACGCAGCTCGGTAAACGGGATCGTCTCGGTTTTTGATGCCGAGCGCTCTGCGAGGACGCTCCCGCAGGTACCGATCAGAATCCCAAGTAAAGTGCCCAGGACAAGCAGCAACAAGTTTCTGGTACGCATCGATGCTTCCTTGAAGGATCAAATCGTCAATAAGTATGACATCATTTTCCCGCCTTGAAATCCCCTCCCTGCGTGTAGACTTAAGGCGGAGGTTAGGCAGGGCAAACGCAGGAAAAAGGCATTATAATAACGCCTCTTAAAAGGCGGCGGGATAGCTATCCCGAGTTATAAGGTAATCGGCAAAAACCTATGGCACGGCAGTTGATCGTCGACGACGCAGACGTCATCCATGCGGCTAGGTGCTTGAAGGCGATGTCGCATCCATTGCGGCTGAAGATTTTGTGCGTTTTGGGCAAGGGGCCGGCGAGCGTGCAGGAAATCCTAGCCCAAGTCGGTACGACGCAGAGCAATGTTTCCCAGCACTTAGCGATCTTACGCACAAAAGGGATTTTGACCTTCAACAAGCGGGCCAATCGCGTCTATTACCGTATCGACGACGAGCGCACCTTACACTTGATCGAGATGATCCGCTCGGTGTTTTGCGATCACGACATCCACTAACCTCTAACATATAAGGATTTTTGGCTTATGGAGCGTTTGCTGGAATTTATAGGCAACCATTTGTACTTGGTTCTCGCGTTTGCCGCCGTGGTCGTGTTGTTGCTGCGCGACCTGATAGAGGGCCTGCTGCGCAAGTACCAGGTCATCACCCCGATGGAGGCGGTGATGCTAATCAACCAAGACGATGCGGTGGTGGTGGACGTGCGCCAGCCGAACGAGTGGGCGAAGGGGCATATCGTGGGCGCTAAATTGATTGCGCTGGAAGAGTTAGAAAAACGCTTGAGCGAACTGGAGGATTTAAAATCTAAACCAATTATCGTGACCTGCCAATCGGGGATCCGCGCGCCTGCGGCGTGCAAGAGGCTGATTCAAGCGGGTTTTGAAAAGGTTTATTTGCTCAAGAACGGCATGACGGCGTGGGAGGAAGCCAACCTGCCGGTCACGAAATCCAAATCCACTTAAACCTTTAAAGGAACCTTAATATGGCTGACCAAGCGGAAAAGCAGTTTGCGATCCAAAAGCTTTACGTGAAGGACGTGTCTTTCGAGACGCCCAATTCGCCCAATATTTTTACCCAACGCTGGGAACCTCAGGTCGAGTTCAACTTAGCCAGCCAAGTCCAGAACTTGCAAGAGCACTTGTATGAGGTGGTCCTGACCGTGACGATCACGGTCAAGATCAAGGAGATGACCGCGTATCTGGTCGAGGCCGCCCAAGCCGGAATTTTTGCCATTCAAGGATTCAGCCAGGAGGAACTGGAGCCGTTGCTTGGGATCTATTGCCCAAGCATCTTGTTCCCTTACGTCCGCGAAGTGGTCTCGGACCTCTCCCTCAAAGGGGGGTTCATGCCCATGCTGCTGCCGCCGGTCAATTTTGAAGCCCTCTACGCCCAAAAGCTGCAGCAGCGGGCGGGGGAAACCCAAAGTCGACCGAACTGAACATGGATTTTGCCGGTGTAAGCGTGTTGGGGGCAGGTTCGTGGGGGACTGCGCTCGCTCATCTGATCGCCGGCAATGGTTTTGACGTCAGTCTGTGGGACATCGATCCCGAGCGGATTTGGGCGCTACGCAAGACGCGCACCAACGAGCGTTACCTGCCTGGGCTTTTGCTTTCTCCCCGCATCCAGTTTGCAGACGATCTCAGACAGGCGATAAGCGGCAAGGACCTAATCCTGCTTGCCGTGCCCAGCCACGCTTTCGCCGCCTGCTTGAGAAACCTTCGTCCTTTTCTGCCGCCTTGGCCCAAAATCGCCTGGGGCACCAAGGGACTGGACCCAGACGGCGGGTGCCTGTTGCACGAGGTAGCGCTTGAGGTGTTGGGGCCAAATTGTCATCTGGCGGCTTTGTCGGGACCGACCTTTGCGCGCGAGGTCATGCTCGGCTTGCCTTCGGCGATCACGGTGGCCTCGCACGAAGCCGAATTCGCCACGGCGATAGCCGAGCTTCTGCACAACGAGTTTTTCCGCGCTTACACCTCGAGCGATCTGGTCGGAGTGCAGCTTGGGGGAGCGGTCAAAAACGTATTGGCCATCGCGGCCGGGGTCTCCGACGGCATGGGGTTTGGCGCCAACGCCCGCGCCGCTTTGATCACCCGCGGCCTGGCGGAGATGATCCGGTTGGGGGAAGCGCTGGGCGCAAGGCGCGAGACGTTCATGGGCTTGGCCGGGGTCGGCGATCTGATCCTGACCGCCACCGACGATCAATCCAGAAACCGCCGGCTGGGGTTGGGGTTAGGCAAGGGACGGACGGTGGTGGAGCTTAAGGCCGAGATCGGCCAGGAGATCGAAGGCATTTTGACCGCGCGGTTGGTTTGGCAACTGGCCGCTAAGCTCGGGGTCGAGATGCCCATCGTCGAGCAAGTTTACGCTTTGCTCTACGAGGAAGCCGCGCCGCAGGAAGCGGTACGCAAGCTACTGCTTAGGGAGCGCAAACCCGAGGCGTTTTAGCAAAGGCTGCAGGGCCTGCACCCGCTTTTCTTCCCCAGACAGGTAGGGAACGGGATAGATCGGCACCTGGGTGAAGCGATTTAAATCCTCGGCGTTGTTTAGGGCCAAGCTAGAACGGCCAATTGGGTTGAGGACCACGCCAACGGGGTCTAGGCCACGGTTTGTTACCGCCTCCAACGTCGTCAACACCTGATGGATGGCGCCCAAGCGGTCGGCGGCCACGACCAGCACCGGAAACCCAAGCGCCTGGGCCAGATCGGCGTTTAAAGCCGCCTGAGCGATCGGGGAATAGAATCCGCCGGCGCCCTCTACCAGCATCACGCCCTCCCCGGGCGGCTGGCAGGCGTGGATTAGCTGCTCTAAAGTGAGCGGTTGGCCAGCGAGGCGGGAAGCGCGCTCTGGCGAGACGGCGGCCTCGAAGCGGTAGGGGCAGACCGTCTCTAGAGGCTCCAAGTCGCCGGCGGCGCGGCTTAAGAACTGAGCATCGTGAGGCAGAAGGCCATAGGCTGTGCGCGTGCAGCCGGTTTCCACCGGTTTGCGCACCCATACTTTGACCGAACTTGCCCGAAGCGCTCGCGCCAGAGCGGCGCCGATATAGGTTTTACCTACCCCTGTGTCGGTGCCGGTAATAAACAAACCGCGCTCAGTCACGGAAAATATCCACCGCGAAAGGCTCTACCTCCACCCATTCGCCGGCCCGTACCCCGGTGCTTTGCGCAGGCAGCACGATAAAGCAGTTAGCCCGGCTGAGGGTGGCCAGTTGGTGGGCTTCCTGTCCTGCCAGGCCGGTGACGATCGCTGACCCCGAGCGCTCCAGGTCGAGCCGGCCGCGCATGAATTCCAGCCGCCCCGGGGTCTTGGGCAGATCGTTTTGGCAAAGCGCTTGCAACCTAAGCGGCTTGAAGCCGGGGGCGCCGGCCAATTTCCACAGCGCCGGGCGAACGATTTGGCTAAAGCCCACGTGGACCGAGACGGGGTTGCCTGGCAAGCCAAAATACCAAGCCCGGCCCACGCGGCCGAAGATCAAGGGTTTGCCCGGTTTGATCGCAAGTCGCCATAAATGGAGCTGCCCGACTTGGGCCAGTGCCTGACGCAGCAGGTCCTTATCGCCCACCGAGGCCCCGCCGGAACTCAAAATGAGGTCGCAGTATTGCCCGGCCTCTTTGAGCAGGCCGGTCAGCGCCGCCAGGTCGTCCGGTACGGCGCCGAGGTCGCAGGCCAGGACCGGGAACTCCGCCAGCAGCCCGTGCAGGCTGTAGCGGTTGCTGTCGTAGATCTGGCCCAAACCCAAAGGCTCGTCCAGACCGCGCAGTTCATCGCCGGTGGAGAAATAGGCCACGCGCGGTTTCTGGAACACGCGCACCCTCGAGATCCCAAGCGCCGCTAGCAAGCCTAGATCTTGCGCCCTGAGGCGATGGCCGCGGCCAAACAAAACCTCGCCGCAGCGCACGTCGCTCCCGGCCGCGCGGATGTTTTCCCCGGGTTGGGGTAGGCGTTTGAGGCGGATGGCTTGCGCCTCCCGCACCACCTCTTCCTGCATGATCACGGCGGTGGTCCCTTCCGGGATCGCGGCGCCGGTGAAGATGCGCACGGCTTGAGCCGGCTTAAGGCGGCTTGGGTAAGGTTTGCCCGCGGAACTTTCCCCGACCACGGGAAGGAATTCTGGCAGCGGCTCGCTCACGTTTAGCGCGTAGCCGTCCACCGCCGCGTTGGCAAAGGTAGGCAGCGCTTTGGGGGCTTGGACCGTTTCAGCAAGAATGCGGCCTAAAGCGGCTTGGAGAGGGACTTGCTCCCAGAAAGCAAGCGGGGAGATCGCCGCCAAGATCTGGCTGAGCGCCGTTTCCAGGCTCAGTAAACCGCTCTGGCAAGGGTCAACGGGCGAGGAAGTCATGCACGATAAAATCGCAGATCGCCTGCGGTTGGTTAAGATCCAGCCAAGGCAGCGGACAGCTAAGTTTCACATCGCTCGCCACGGCGATGATGTGGGGGTCTTCGGGAAAGAGCAAGGGTTTGCCCAAAGCCGGGCGGTAAAGTTCGATCTTGGGGATAGGTTCGCGTTTGAAGCCTTCCACCAAGATGAGGTCTAGGTGGCGGGTATCTAGGAAACTCAGTTGCTCGGCGAGGCGAAGCTCGGCTTGCTCGGGGTATTCGTAAACAATCGCCCGCCTTCGACTCGACACCACCATCACTGGACTGGCGCCGGCCTGACGCAACCTGTAGCTGTCCTTGCCGGGCTGATCGAGGTCAAAGCGGTGGTGGGCGTGTTTGATCACCCCGACTTTTAGCCCTTCCCGACTGAGGAGAGGGATCAGTTGGACCAGTAGGGTGGTTTTGCCGGTCCCGCTGAAAGCGGCCAAGCCGAGCAAAGGGGGGGGGTCAACGGTAGCCATAGTAGTCCTTGTACCAGGCCACGAAGCGAGAAATGCCGTCTTCGATGGGGGTGCGGGGCGCGTAGCCCACCGCTTGGACGAGGTCGCTCACGTCGGCAAAGGTTTCAGGAACATCGCCCGGCTGCATGGGCAGGAAGTTTTTTTGCGCCTGGATTCCCAAGGCGTCTTCTAAGACTTCGATGAAACGCAGCAGTTCCACCGGACGGTGGCTGCCGATGTTGTAAATCCGGTAGGGGGCTAGGCTGCTACCGGGATCGGGATGATCTCCGGACCAATTCGGGTTGGGTTCGGGAAGTCGGTCCAGAATCCGCACCACCCCTTCGACGATGTCGTCGATGTAGGTGAAGTCGCGCTTGTGCCGGCCGAAGTTGTAAACGTCTATGGGCTTGCCTTCCAAGATGTTGCGGGTGAACTTGAACAGCGCCATATCCGGGCGCCCCCAGGGGCCGTAGACGGTAAAAAACCTAAGGCCGGTGGTGGGAAGACGGTAAAGATAGCTGTACGTGTGGGCCAAAAGTTCGTTGGCCTTTTTGGTGGCCGCGTACAGGCTCAAAGGGTGGTCGACGTTGTGGTGGACCGAGAACGGCATTTGGGTATTGGCCCCGTAAACCGAGCTGGAGGAGGCATAGACCAGATGTTCCACCTCGAAGCGGCGGCACGCTTCCAGGATATTGCCAAACCCGACGAGGTTGGCGTCGATGTAGCTGAACGGATTTTCCAGCGAGTAGCGCACCCCGGCCTGGGCGGCCAGATGCACCACGCGAGCCGGGCGAAACGTGCGAAAAGCTGCAAAGACGGTCTCGCGGTCTTCGAGGTTGGCGCGGATCTCGGTAAATCCAGGGCGCGCTTTGAGCCGATCTAGGCGCGCTTGTTTGAGGCGCACGTCGTAGTAGGGGTTAAGGTTGTCGAGCCCAATCACCTCGTCGCCGCGGTCGAGTAATCTGTGGGCCAGAAACGAACCGATGAAGCCGGCGGCGCCGGTTACCAGGATTTTCATAGGCGCCCGTCTACCTGATCTTTAGGCAAAATCCCTTTGACGTCGAACAAAACCGCGTTGGGTTTGCCCAAGGCCCGGATCTTCTCGGCCCCCATTTCCCGGAATAGGTCGTGGGCGGTGGCGACGATGATCGCATCGTAGCGCCCCGGCCTAAGTTCCTTGAGCAGCTCGATTCCAAGCTCCTCCTGGACTTCGTCGGGGTAGGCCAAAGGGTCGTACACTTCGACCTGGGCCGAATAAGTTTCCAGTTCGCGGATCATGTCGGTCACCCGGCTGTTGCGTATGTCGGGGCAGTTTTCCTTGAACGTGATCCCTAAGATCAAGACTTTGGCCTGACACACGTGGATGCGCCGCTGGTTCATTAGCTTGACCACCCGCGCGACCACGTATTCGCCCATGGCGTCGTTGATTCGCCTTCCGGCCAGGATGATCTCGGGGTGGTGGCCGATCTCTTGGGCCTTGTGGGTCAGATAGTAAGGGTCGACGCCGATGCAGTGGCCACCCACCAGACCCGGCCGAAACGGCAAAAAATTCCACTTGCTGCCGGCGGCCGCCAGCACTTCAAGGGTATCCAAACCGAGCTTGTGAAACAGCACCGCCAGTTCGTTGATCAGCGCAATGTTGACGTCGCGCTGGGTGTTCTCGATCACCTTGGCGGCTTCGGCGACCTTGATGCTGGGGGCCAGGTGGGTGCCGGCGGGGATGATGCTGCGGTAGAGCCGATCGATGAACTCGGCCACTTCCGGGGTCGAACCCGAGGTGACTTTGACGACGGTGGTGAGCCGGTGCATTTTGTCGCCGGGGTTGATGCGCTCGGGACTGTAGCCGGCAAAAAAGTCGCGGTTGAATTTTAACCCCGATTCCTGCTCTAGGATCGGCACGCACACTTCCTCGGTGGCGCCGGGATAGACGGTGGATTCGTAGACCACCACATCGCCCGGTTTGAGCAGCCTGCCCACCGTGCGGCTGGCGGAGGTCAAAGGTTTTAAGTCTGGGCGCTTGTGTTGGTCGATGGGGGTAGGGACGGTGATCACGAACACGTTGCACTGGCTTAAGTCTTTAGGCTCCGTGGTGAGCTGAAGCCGCTCGGCGCGCTTGAGCTCTTCGGCCTCTACCTCCCGCGAGCGGTCAAAGCCGCGTTTTAGTTCCTCGATTCGTTTGGGGTTGATGTCTAAACCGAGGGTGTCAAAGCGGCGCCCGAACTCCACCGCCAGCGGCAGACCCACATAACCTAGGCCGACGATGCCGATTTTGACCTCGTCCAACGATAGCATGCCCTGCTCCTTAAAAAGTTGAATTTAGCTCAGCATAGCTCAATTTGCGGCTAAATTTAAATTCGCTTAGCGCTTTTTACCCTGAGCTTTTTTGCTAGCATGAAAAGCTCAAGGGCAGCTTTCTTAACGAGAAGAGGTTAGGCCGTGATCCGGATTTTCCGCCACTACGTGTCCACTGTGTATCTGGGGCTGATGGCCGTAGAGATGGTTGTGCTTTCGGCGGCGATCTTCATCGGCGCGCACCTGCGTTTTTTGCGCGCCGACGGTTGGCAGGCAGAGTCCGATTGGTGGATCACTGCTTTGCTGTTTGCTTTCACGGGGGTGATCTTAAACGCCGCTTTGGGGTTGTACCAGCGCGCGGCCCACCGCTGGGGGATGGCTGAGCTGGTGCTGCGCCTGAGCTTAAGCTTTATATTCGCCACGGTGGGAATGAGCTTGATCTTCTATGCGTTCCCGGATTTGTTCGTAGGCCGTGGGATCTTCGGATTTGCCGTCTTGTTCTCGCTGCTTGCGCTCTTGGGCGTGCGCCTGCTGTTTTGCCGGTTCGTAGACAGCGCCCGCCTCAAGCGCCGGGTCTTGGTGCTCGGGGCCGGAGAGCTTGCCCGCCGCATCTTAGATTGTAGCCAGAGGCTGCCTGCGAATCTGAATTTGGTGGGGTTTGTGCGCATGGGCGGCGAGGCGTGTCAGATCGACGGCGAGCGGCTGATCGAAATGAACGTCCCCTTGCGGGAATTGGCCGAGCGTGAGGATATCGACGAAATCGTGGTCGCCCCCGACGACCGCCGCGGGGGATTGCCGGTGGATGAAATTTTGGACTGCAAGATGCAGGGGATCGAGGTGGTGGACCTGTTGACTTTCTTCGAGCGCGAGCTTGGGATCGTCAAAATCGATTGTTTGCATCCAAGCTGGCTGGTGTTTTCCGACGGCTTCAAAATGCATAGCAGCTTGGTTCTAAAGCGCTTGTTTGACATCGCTGCAAGCCTTGGCTTACTGGCCGTGACCTGGCCGGTGATGCTGGCGACCGCTTTGGCGCTCTGGATCGAGAGCCGAGGAAAATGGCCGATTTTTTACCGGCAGACGCGGGTAGGGGCCGATTGGCAACTATTCCAAGTGGTTAAGTTCCGCAGCATGCGCCCGGATGCGGAAAAAGGCGGGGCGTTGATGGCCAGGCCCAACGACGAGCGGGTGACCCGGGTAGGGAGATTCATCCGCAAGACGAGGATCGACGAGCTGCCGCAGCTGTGGAATGTATTGAAAGGCGATATGAGCTTCGTCGGCCCGCGTCCGGAACGGCCCGAGTTCGTCGAAAAGTTCGCTGAAACCATCCCCTATTACGCCGAGCGCCACCGGGTCAAACCCGGGATCACCGGCTGGGCCCAGGTGCGCTACCAATACGCCGAGAGCGAACAGGACACGCTCGAAAAGCTGCAATACGATTTGTATTACGTCAAAAACTACAGCCTGTTTTTGGATTTTTTGATTTTGCTCCAGACCGTGGAAGTGGTGTTGTGGGGCAAGGGGGCGCGCTGACATGAACGATTTCATCGGCGCGGTCAGCTATGCGATTGCCGCTGCCGCCTATGCGTTTTTAACCCTTATCTTAGCCACCTGCTGGCGGGGCCGCGTGCAGGGGGGATTGTTGCTTTTGGCGGCCGGCTTGACCGCGCTGTGGGCGGGGGTCAATGCTTGGCAGTTGGCCTTTAGGGCTTTGCCGGCGGCGACGGTTTGGTCGCTGGAAACCCTGTACGCCGGGAGCTGGCTGCTGTTTTTGTGGCGGCTGTTGCCGGCGGAGTGGCGCGCCAGACGGCCTTCGCGTTTGGCCCAATACGGTGGCCTGGGGCTTTGGGGTGGGCTGCTGGTGCAGCCGTGGCTGACCCCCTGGCTGGCCGCGAGGTGGCAGCTCACCGAAGCGCCGCTTCTTGGCCAGCTTACGCTTGCCCTGGCCGGCCTGGTCCTGGTGGAGCAGGTGTATCGGAATACGCGGCCCGACCGGCGCTGGTATCTTAAGTTTCTGTGCCTGGCGCTTGGCGGAATGTACGCGTATGCGTTTTACCTCTATTCCGAGGCTTTGTTGTTCAAGCGCATCGACCCTAGCCTGTGGGCGGCCAGGGGATTGGTGGCGAGCCTTTGGGTGCCGCTTTTGGCGGTGACGGCGGCGCGCAATCCGGACTGGTCGGTAGGGGTGTTCGTCTCCCGGGAGGTCGTGTTCCATTCGGCGGCGGTGTTGGGAGCGGGGCTGTATCTTCTGGTCATGGCCGGGGCGGGTTACTACATCCGGCTGTACGGCGGCCAGTGGGGCGAGGTCTTTCAGATCGCTTTCCTGGTCGGGGCCGGGGTCTTGCTTTTGGTTCTGTTGTTTTCCGGCTCCGTGCGGGCGCGCCTTAGGGTGTTTCTGAACAAACATTTTTTCAACTACCGCTACGATTACCGCAAAGAGTGGCTCAGAATCACCCAGATCTTATCCCAGGCCGAGGACGGATCACCCTTAGGGGAGCGCGTGATCCGGGCCTTGGCCGGGCTGGTGGAGAGCCCTTCCGGGATACTCTGGGTGCGCTCCCCCTCGGGGCGCTTTTTGCACGCGGCGGAATGGGGAGAACCCAAGTTTAGGCAGGAGGCGCTCGAGGCGGACGAGCCGGTGATCGAATTGATGCAGCGCCGCAGATGGGTGGTCAACCTCAAGGAACTGAGCCGCTTGCCCGAGGTGTACGACGGTCTTGACTGGCCCTGCTGGTTGCAGGACTATCGCGAAGCGTGGCTCTTGGTGCCGCTGCTTTATGGGGAGACTCTATGGGGGGTGGTGCTGTTGACCCGCCCGCGGGCGAACATCGAGTGCAATTGGGAGGTGCTCGACGTGCTCAAGACCGCCGGCCGGCAGGCGGCGAGTTTCCTGGTGGTGGAAGAAACCGCCAATCGCCTGCTGGAGGCGCGCCAGTTCGAGGGCTTCAACCGCTTGGCGGCGTTCGTGGTCCACGACCTCAAGAACCTGGTCGCGCAGCTTTCCTTGGTGGTGCGCAACGCCGACAAACACGCCGCCAATCCTGAATTCGTGCGCGATGCGATGGCCACCGTCGAGCACGCGGTCGGTAAGATGAACCGCCTGCTCACTCAGCTCAAGAACTTGGGGGCGCAGCAGCACGCGACCCGAATCGATCTGCGCGCCTTACTGCAAGAAGTAATCGCCGCCCGCGCCGGCCAGCTGCCAAGACCTAGGCTGGAATGCCGGGTGACGGCGGAAGTTCCGGTGTTGGCGGAAGCCTCGCGTTTGGCTTCGGCGCTCGAGCACATTGTCCAGAACGCGCAAGAGGCCGCCGGCCGGCACGGTTGGGTAAAAGTAACCTTGGACTTGAGGGAGCGGCAGGCTATAGTTGAAGTGGAAGACAACGGTCCGGGAATGGACGCCGAATTCATCCACAAGCGCCTGTTCAAGCCGTTTGAGACCACCAAAGGTTTGAGCGGCATCGGGATAGGCGCTTACGAAAGCCGAGAATACGTGCGCGCCCTGGGCGGGGATTTGTTGGTCCAGAGCGCGCCGGGGAAAGGGAGCCGATTTTGTTTCATCCTTCCTTTGGCTGTGGATCAAGTGAGTGCGGAGGTGGCGGTTTGACGGGAGAGCCTAACGCAGTCAAGACCTTGTTGATCGTCGAGGACGATCCGGGTCTTAGGAATCAGCTCAAGTGGCACTTTGCCGATCGCTATGCGGTTGCCACCGCCGAGGATCGCGAAGCGGCGCTCGCGATCGTCAAAAAGGCCGCCCCTGGTGTGGTGACCTTGGATTTGGGTCTGCCGCCCGATCCGGGCGGGGTATCGGAAGGCTTTGCGGCCCTAGAGGCGATTTTAAAGCTGGCGCCTGCCACCAAGGTGATCGTCATCACCGGCAACGACGACCGCGCCAACGCCGTGCGCGCCATCGGCGCAGGGGCCTACGACTTTTACTCCAAGCCGATCGAGGCCGACCTACTCGGCTTGATCGTGGAGCGCGCCTTTCGCCTATTTGCCCTAGAGGAGGAAAACCGCAAGCTGGCGCGCCTTAACGTTCATTTCCCATTGGACGGGGTGATCGCCGCCAGCGCGGAGATGCACAGGATCTGCCGGCTGGTCGAGCAACTCGCTCCTACCAATTTGAGCGTTCTGTTCTTGGGCGAGAGCGGTACCGGCAAGGAAGTCATGGCGCGCGCTCTGCACCGGCTAAGTCCTCGGGGACAGGGGCCGTTCGTGGCGATCAATGCCGCCGCGATCCCGGACAATCTTTTGGAGGCGGAGCTGTTCGGCTACGAGAAGGGGGCGTTTACCGACGCCGTCAAGCAGACCAAGGGCAAGATTGAACTGGCCCAAGGCGGCACCTTGTTCTTAGACGAAATCGGCGACATGCCCCTCGCGCTTCAGCCTAAACTGTTGCGTTTCCTGCAGGAGCGGGTAATCGAGCGCGTCGGCGGGCGCCGGGAAATCCCGGTGGACGTGCGGGTGGTCTGCGCCACCCATCAAAACCTCGAGCGGCTGATCGCCGAGGGCCGCTTCCGCCAGGACCTTTACTTTCGCCTCAACGAGGCGAGCATCGAGCTGCCGCCGTTGCGCGAGCGCAAGGAGGACATCCCGGTCCTCGCGCGCGCCTTCTTGCACCGCTACACCTTAGAGATGAAGCGCAACCTGCTCGATTTCACCGAGGCGGCGCTGGCCGCCATGGAGGCTTACCCTTGGCCGGGCAACGTGCGCGAGCTGCAAGGGCGGGTCAAGACCGCCGTTGCCTTGGCGCGCGGGCCTAAGATCGACGTTGTCGACCTCAAGCTGCCGGAGGCCGGGCAAGAACGGCGTATCTTGACTTTGCGCGAAGCCCGCGAGCTGGCCGAGCGGGAAGCCTTGTGCCGGGCTTTGAGCGAGGCCGGAGGCAGCATTTCCAAAGCGGCGGAAATCCTCGACGTCACCCGTCCCACGCTATACGCTTTGTTGGCCAAATTCGATTTGAAAGTTTAGGAGCTTGAGTTTATGCGCTTTAAGCAAATCTTGCCGATTTTGCTGGTTTTGAGCAGTGGGGGGGGCTTTGGCTCGGAGCGTTATCTTGAGGAGGCCAAGCGGTATCTGGCGCAGGGCGAGGTCAAAGCGGCGGCGATCGAGTTGAAGAACCTACTCAAGGAGAACCCAAACCACGCCGAAGGCCGGCGGCTGTTGGGAGAGGCCTATCTGCGCTTGGGAGAAGGGGCCGGCGCGGTCAAGGAGTTGGAGAAGGCCAAGGAGCTAGGCATAGCGCTGGAGCGTTTGGCGGCGCCGCTGGCGAGAGCGTATCTGCTTACCGGCCAGGCCAAGAAACTGCTCGCCGAGGTTCAAGTGCAACCGTCCTGGGCGCCAGAGCTGCAAGCGGAGATCACCGCCTTGCGGGGCACGGCGCAACTTGGGTTGGGTGAGCGCGAAGCCGCCCGTCAGGCGTTTGAGGAGGCGCTCCGGCTGGCTCCCGACCACGCCGAGGGGCATCTTGGCCTTGCGCGCCTGGCGCTTTTGGAAAAACAGCCGCAGGCGGCGGCGCAAGAAGCCGAACGCGTCCTTAAAAGCAACCCCGACCATCTTGAGGCTTGGCTGGTGGCGGCCGAGGCGCGTCGCCTCCAAGGCGATTTCGCCGGGGCGCAGGAAGCTTTTTCTGAGGTCTTAAAGCGCAACCCCAAAGACGTCCGCGCGTTGACCGGGCGGGCCGCGGTCCGGCTCGCCCAGAACCAGAGGGAGGCGGCGCGCCAGGACCTCGAGCAAGCGCAAAAGCTGGCCGGCGATTTGCCGCTGGTGCTTTATCTCAAAGGGTTGTTGGAGTTTCAGGAAAATAAGCTCGAGGCCGCCGAGGAGGCTTTGTTAAAAGTGGTCGGCGCCGCTCCAGGCCACCTGCCCAGCCGCCTGCTCTTGGGGGTGATCGCCTATCGCAAGAACGAGCTGGGGCTTGCGGAAGAGTATCTTGCCGCGGTGCATCGGCAGATGCCTGACCACCCGCCTTTGGTAAAGCTTATGGCGGCGGTCAAGCTCAAGCAGGGCCAGCCCCAGAAGGCGATCGAGCTGCTTGCGCCGTATCGGGAAAAGCTCGCGCAAGACCCGCAGTTTCTAGCGCTTTTGGGCAGCGCGTATCTGCAGAACCGCCAGTTCGATCAGGGCACCGAGCTGTTGACCGAGGCGACGCGCCTGGCCCCTGAGGTGGCGGCGATTCGTGCCCAGTTGGCGCTGGGCCAGATCGCTGGGGGCGATTTGGGAGCCGCCGTCGCTCAGTTGGAGCAAGCAGTTGCCCAAGACCCCAAGCTGGTCCAGGCGGACGTTTTGTTGGTGCTCACCCACCTCGAGCGCAAAGAGTACGACCAGGCGCTGAAAGTCGCCTTTAAGCTCGCGCAAAAAATGCCGGACAATCCCATGCCCAGCAACCTGATCGCTGCCGTTTATCTGGCCAAAGGCGAGACGGCAAAGGCCGAAGCGAAGTGGCAGGAGACCTTGCAAAAACACCCCGATTACGTCACCGCGGCTTTGAACCTGGCCAAGCTCAAATTTCGCCAAGGCGAGCCGGCGCAGGCCGAGCGCTATTATCAAACGGTGCTGAAGATAAATCCCGGACATACCGCGGCTTGGATCGGCCTGGCGCAGCTCGCCGAGGCGCGTAAAGACTACGAGGCAATGGCGCGCCATTTGGAGGAAGCGCGCCGCCATCATCCCGAGGCGCTGGAGCCGGCGCTGATGCTCGCCCGCTACCGCCTAGCTCAGGGAGAGGCGCTCAAGGCGTTGGAAACGATGCGCGCGGTGGCGGAGCAATACCCGGACGATGGGCGCGTGTTGCAGATTTTAGGGCAAGCGCAGCTCGCCGCCGGCGAAGCGGCCAGCGCGGTGGCCACCTTGCAAAAAGGGGTCGATCGCGCGCCGGAGGATCCGACCGGCCGTTATCTGTTGGGTCTGGCGCACGCATCGAGCGGCAACGAGGAGGCTGCGCTCAAGGCCTTTGACGCCGCTTTGGCCTCCAAGCCGGATTTCTTGCCTGCGGCGAGCGAACGGATCCGCCTGCTGCTGCGGCAAAAACGCTATGAAGAGGCGTTGGCCGCCGCTCGCAAGCTCAAAGAGCTCCTTCCCAAAGAGCCGGCCGGCTACGTTTGGGAAGGGGAGGCTTATTTGCAGCAGCGGCAATACGAGCCGGCTCTGGCCGCCTATCGCGCCGCCCACGATCTTGCAGGATCTTCGCTGACCGCACAGCGCCTGTATCAACTGTACCGCCAGCTCGGGGAGAGCGCCAAAGCGAATGAAGTCTTAGAGAGCTGGCTCAACCGCTCGCCGCAGGACGCGGCCGGGTGGTTGCTACTGGCCATGGGGTATCAGGCCGACGGCGCACGCGAGCGTGCGATCACCGCCTACGAGAAAGCTCAAGCCCTAGAACCGAGCAATCTCTTGGTCCTCAACAATCTGGCCTGGCTGTACCAGGAGCGCGGCGATCCTAAGGCTTTGGCGCTGGCCGAGCAGTTGCTGGAAAAGGCCAAGGAGCATCCGGAGATGCTGGATACGGTCGGCTGGATCTTCAGCCAGCACGGCAAGCTCAAAGAGGGGGTGACTTTGCTGCGCGAGGCGTCGGTGCGGGCGCCTCATTTGCCGGCCATTCGCCTGCATTTGGCCGAGGCGTTGGTGCAATCGGGCAATCGCGACGAAGCAAGACAAACCTTGCAGCGCTTGCTCAAAGAACATCCTCAGTTTGCCGAACGAGAGCGCGCCAAGGCGCTGCTCGATTCCCTCTGATTGAGTATTGGTGGCAAACCGCATACAATGGGCAAAACCTTAAGGCCCTAAAGGGGGGCGTTTATGCCGGAAGAAGTCGTGCATCATCACATCTCCAAGCAGTACGAGCAGGAGCTGGAAGACATTCGCCACCGGGTGTTGGTGATGGGGGGGGTGGTGGAGGCGCAGGTGGCCGATGCGGTCAAATCCTTGCTCGAAAACGACGTGAGCTTGGCAGAGGAGGTGATCGCCAACGACTACAAAGTCAACTCCATGGAAGTGGAGATCGACGAAAAATGCACCCAGATCCTCGCCCGGCGCCAGCCGGCGGCGCGCGATCTGCGGTTGGTGCTGGCGGTCATCAAAATGATCGCCGATCTGGAGCGGATCGGCGACGAAGCGCGCCGGATCGCGCGTTTGGCGATCGATCTTACGACGCGTTATCCGCGCAAAAACCAGTTGAGCGAGCTGGACCAGCTGGCGGCTCAGGCCAAATTGATGCTCCATGAGGCTTTGGACGCGTTTGCGCGGATGGACGTGGACTTGGCCATCAAGATCGTCGAAGAAGACAAGTCGGTCGACCGTGAATACGAGAGCATCGTCCGCCAGCAGATCACCTACATGATGGAAGACCCGCGCAATATCCCGATCGCCTTGGACGTGATGTGGTCGGCGCGTTCGCTCGAGCGCATCGGAGATCGCAGTTGCAACATCTGCGAATACCTCATCTTCTACGTCAAAGGCAAGGATGTGCGCCACATCAGCCTCGAGCAGCTGGAAAAGCGAGTCAAAGAGTAAGCCATTCCAGTGAATTCGGTTGCGTTGGCCGATCCACTCGCCGGGCGGGGTTGGATAAAAGCCCTTATCTTTTTGGCTTTGTTTTGGATGGGCACGGCTTGGGCGTGGGAGCCGTTTGTGGTCGAAGACGTCCAAGTGCGCGGTTTGGAGCGCGTAACGGTGGGCACGGTGTTCAACTATTTCCCCATCAAACCCGGCGACCGCATCGATGAGCGCCTTGCCGCCGAAGCGCTAAGGGCTTTGTTCAAGACCGGATTTTTCCAAGACGCGCGCCTGTATCGCGAGGGCAGGGTGTTGGTCGTCGAGGTCGTGGAAAGGCCGGCGATCGCGGCGATCAGGATTCAGGGCAACCGCGACATCAAGACCGAAGATCTGCTTAAAGGCTTAAAAAGCGTAGGTTTGGCCGAAGGCCAGCTTTTTAACCGCAGGATGCTGGAAAAGGTCGAGAGCGAGCTCAAGCGTCAATATTACAGCCGCGGCAAGTACGGGGTCGAAGTCAAGACCGAGGCGACGCCGATCCGCGGCAATCAGGTCGCGATCTTGATCGAGATCGCCGAAGGCAAGGTCGCCAAGATCAAACAGATCAACATCGTCGGCAACCGCGCCTTCGACGACAAGACTTTGCTTAAAGTCTTCGAATTGGGGACGACTACTTGGTTGTCGTTCTATACCAAAAACGATCAGTACACAAAACAAAAGCTCACCGCCGACTTGGAGCGGCTCAAGTCGTTCTACCTGGATCGCGGGTACCTGCGGTTTGAGATCGAATCCACCCAGGTGGCCATCACGCCCGACAAAAAAGACATTTACATCACGGTGAACGTCAAGGAAGGCGAGGTCTATCGCGTGGAGGAAGTCAAGCTGACCGGCAAGTTGATCGTCCCGCCCGAGGAACTGGTGCCATTGGTCCAGCTTGGTCCAGGGGAGGTGTTTTCGGGCAAGCGCGCTACCGAGTCGATGAACGCGATCAGCACCCGCTTAGGAGATGAAGGCTATATTTTCGCCAACGTCAACATGGTGCCCGAAATCGACGACGCGCAAAAAACCGTTAAACTGACCTTCTTCGTCGATCCAGGCAAATCGGTGTACGTCCGCCGCATCAACGTCAAAGGCAATTCCCGCACCCAAGACCAAGTAATCCGGCGCGAGCTGCGCCAGATGGAGGCGGCGCGTGCGGCCACTTCCAAGATTGAACAGTCCAAGAACCGCTTGGAACGGTTGGGGTATTTCAAGGAGGTCAACGTCGAGACGCCCACCGTGCCCGGCACCCTCGATCAGATCGACCTCAACTATACCGTCACCGAGCGCCCTTCCGGAAACTTGAGCGCCGGGATCGGATTCTCCCAGGTTCAGGGACTGATCTTCAACGCCAGCGTGTCCCAGACCAATTTCTTGGGAACCGGAAAACAAGTCACGTTTGAGTTCAACAACAGCCAGGTGTTCACCGTGTACCGGTTGGCTTACCTGAACCCTTATTTTACCCTGGATGGGATCAGCGCCGGGTTCGACGCCAGCTATCGCAGCACCGACGCTGCCGCCGCCAACATCACGAGCTACACCACCAACACCTTGGCTGCCGGTTTGAGCGGGGGGATTCCAATCGGTGAATTTGACCGGTTGTCGGCCAACCTCGATTTCAACCAGACCACCCTCAAGACCACCGGCAGGACCGCGCAGGAAATTTTCGATTTCATCAAAGATCACGGTAAAGACTACAGCGTGGTGACGGTGTCTTTCAGTTGGATCCGAGACACCCGCGACCGGGCGGTGTTTCCCTCGCGTGGCGGTCGCCAGTCGGTGTCGCTTCTAAGCTCGATGCCCTTCGGCAAACTGCAGTACTACAAGGTCCAATACCAAGGGCAGTATTTTTTCCCTTGGGCCAGGGATTTGGTCTTTGGCTTGCGGGGGAATTTCGCCTATGGCGACGGCTACGGCGATACCAAGAAGTTGCCGTTTTTCGAGCACTTCTTTGCCGGAGGGGTTCAGTCGGTGCGAGGATTCAGGCAAAATACTCTAGGTCCGCGCGACTCGCGCAACAATCCTTTTGGCGGGGCGGTCAAGTTGGTGGGAGGAGCCGATCTGTTCTTTCCCGTGCCTTTCCTGGACGAGGAGCTCAAATCCGCCTTTCGCCTGGGGGTGTTTTTCGATGCCGGCAACGTCTTTGAAGATCGGCTGCAGCTTGGGGATCTGCGCTATTCCACCGGAGTTTCCGCCCAGTGGCTTTCTCCCTTTGGTCCGTTGGAGGTGAGCTTGGCCAAAGCGTTGAACGCCAAAAGCCGGGACGACGAGCAGGTATTCCAGTTTTCTTTTGGTGCGGGGTTTTGATATAAGTAACTTTAAGGAGAATGTTCCGAATGAACCGAAAACTTTTACTTTGGGCCGTCCTGAGTTTGCTTCTGAGCGCAAGCGTGGCCTTGGCCAAGGAAATCAAAATCGGGTTTGTCAACGTCGCGCAAGTGTTGCAGGAATCGCCCCAGGCGGAGGCTGCAAGAAAGCGGCTGGAACAAGAATTTGCCCCGCGCGATAAGCGGCTCGTCAATCAACAAAAGGAATTGGAAAAGCTCCAGGAAAAGCTCAACCGCGACGCGGCGGTCATGAGCGACGCGGAGCGGAACAAGTTGGAACGCGAGATATTAAATAAACAGCGCGAGTTGAAGCGAGCTCAGGACGAGTTTAGGGAAGATTTCAACATCCGCCGCAACGAGGAGCTGGGCAAGCTCCAGCGCGACATCTTCGAGGCGATCAAGGCCTTGGCCAAAGACGAGGAGTATGATCTGCTGTTGACCGATGGTGTGGTTTACGCCAGCGACCGGGTCGATGTGACCGAAAAGGTCAAGCAACGTTTGCAGGCTTCGTCGAAGTGATCGCGCGCCTTAGGGGTTGAAACCAACATAAGGAAAAGCGTTTGAACATTCGCAAAATCATGCATTACCTGCCCCACCGCTACCCTTTCTTGCTGGTGGACAAGGTCATCGAATGCGAACCTGGAAAGCGCTTGGTGGCGATCAAAAACGTCTCCTACAACGAGCCTTTTTTCCAGGGCCATTTCCCGGGCCAGCCGATTATGCCCGGCGTGTTGATCATCGAGGCTTTGGCGCAGGCGACCGGGCTTTTGGCCTCCGAGAGCGCGCCCCAAGAAATCCTGGCAAAGGACTTTATCTACTACCTGGTGGGTCTCGATAAGGTCCGCTTCAAACGGCCGGTCGTGCCCGGCGACCAGCTGCGCCTTGAGGTCCAGTATTTGCGCCACAAGCGCAACATTTGGGCGTTTACCGGCGAGGCTCTAGTGGATGGAGAATTCGTCGCCGGCGCCGAGATCATGTGCGCTGCACGGGAGGCCGATGCCTGAATGGATCGCCGGGGTGGACGAGGTCGGGCGCGGTTGTCTGGTCGGGGCGGTCATCGCAGCCGCAGTGATCTTAGATCCCGAGCGGCCAATCGAGGGTCTTACTGATTCCAAGCGCCTTGGACCTAAAGAGCGGCGGCGCTTGGCGGGGGAGATTCGACTCAAGGCCAAAGCCTTTTCCCTAGGGCGGGCTGAGCCGTCTGAGATCGACCGGCTCAATATCCTCCAGGCCTCGCTGTTGGCAATGCGGCGGGCGGTGTTCGGTCTTCCTATCCAGCCAAGCCGGGTACGGGTGGACGGCCCCCACGCCCCAAACCTGCCCTGGCCTACGGAGGCGATCGTCGGCGGCGATGGGAGCCGTCCTGAGATCGCAGCCGCTTCTATCCTCGCCAAGGTGGTAAGGGATCAAGAAATGGCGGTTCTGGAAGCTTTCAGCCCTGGGTACGAGATTGCCTGCCACAAGGGTTATCCTACTTTGGTGCATCTAAACCGCCTTGAGCTTCTAGGGCCTTCTCCTTGGCATCGGTTTTCCTTCCGGCCGGTGCAGGCGGTATCGCGACGGCTTTAGCCATGGATTTTGGATTTGTCCACCTGCGCGTCCACAGCGAGTATTCTTTGAGCGACGGGCTGATCCAGATCGGGCCTTTGCTCGCGCGCTGCCGGGAGCTGAAAATGCCGGCGGTGGCCTTGACCGACCAGGCCAATCTTTTCGCTCTGATCAAGTTTTATAAAGCCGCGCTGCAGCGCGGCATCAAGCCTATCGCCGGCGCCGACCTGTGGGTGGTCAACCCGGAAAATCCCAAACTTCCCGACCGCCTTACCGTACTCGTCCAAAACTTAAGCGGTTATCGCAATTTGACCGCGCTGCTCTCGCGCGCTTATGTGGAAGGCCAGCGCTTTGGCCGGCCTTGCGTTACGGCCGAGTGGATCGGCGCGGCTTCTTCGGGGTTGATCGCTTTGTCGGGAGCGCGCGAGGGAGAAATCGGCAGGCTTCTTCTGGCCGATCAGCGCTCGAGCGCCCGGGCGGCGCTTGAGCGCTGGCTGAGGCGGTTCCCGGAAAACCGGTTTTTCCTAGAGCTCCAGCGCACCGGTCGGGCGCACGAGGAGGAATACTTGGAGGGAGCGCTGGATTTGGCGGCGGAGTTGGGCGTGCCGGTGGTGGCGACCAACGATGTGCGATTTTTGAAGCGCGAGGATTTCGAGGCCCATGAGGCTAGGGTGTGCATTCACGAGGGGTGGACCTTAGACGATCCCAAACGTCCGCGCCGTTACAGCGACCAGCAATACCTAAAAAGCCCGGAAGAAATGCGGGCGCTGTTTGCCGATTTGCCGGAGGCGCTCCTCAACACGGTGGAAATCGCCAAGCGCTGCAATTTGGCGTTGGAACTGGGCAAGCCGCATCTGCCGGTATTTCCGGTGCCCGAAGGGTTGACCTTAGAGCAGTATCTTGTCCAGACGGCAAGACAAGGCCTTGCCGCTCGGATCGAGGCCGGCGATATTCCGCGGGAGAAAGAGGCCAAGTACGTCGAGCGCTTGGAAATGGAGCTTGAGGTGATCGCCAGGATGGGGTTTTGCGGCTATTTTCTGATCGTGGCCGACTTTATCCAATGGGCGAAGGCCAACCGCATCCCGGTGGGGCCGGGGCGCGGTTCGGGGGCAGGTTCTTTGGTCGCCTACGCGCTGGGGATCACCGACTTAGATCCCATCGCCTTCGATCTGCTGTTCGAGCGCTTCCTGAATCCGGAACGCGTGTCTATGCCCGACTTCGATGTGGATTTCTGCATGGAACGGCGCGACGAGGTGATCGAATACGTGGCCCGCAAATACGGTCACGACAAAGTCGCCCAGATCATCACCTTCGGCACCATGGCGGCCAAGGCGGTGGTGCGCGACGTAGGCAGGGTGCTAGGCTATCCTTACGGCTTTGTCGACAAGCTCGCCAAGCTGATTCCCTTCGAGCTGGGCATGACCTTGGATAAGGCGCTCGCCCAGAGCGAAGAGCTTAAGGCCCTTTACGAGCAGGACGAAGAGGTCCAGGTTCTCATCGATCTGGCGCGTTCGCTGGAAGGAATAGCGCGCAACGCCGGCAAGCACGCCGGCGGCCTAGTGATCGCGCCGTCCGCCCTGGTCGATTTTACCCCGCTGTATTGCGAGCCGGGCGAAGAGGGCGTGGTCACCCAGTTCGACAAGGACGATGTGGAAGCGGTCGGGCTGGTCAAGTTCGATTTTTTAGGGCTGCGCACTCTGACCATCATCGACTGGGCGGTGGAGACGATCAACCGCTCCTTAGCCGCCGAAGGCCTTCCGCCCATCGACATCGCCCGCATCCCACGCGACGACCCGGCGACTTTTAAGTTGCTCCAAAGCTGCCAAACCACGGCGGTGTTTCAATTGGAATCGCGCGGCATGAAGGACTTGATCCGGCGCCTCAAGCCCGATTGCTTTGACGACATCGTCGCATTGGTGGCGCTGTTTCGCCCTGGCCCTTTGCAGTCGGGGATGGTGGACGATTACATCAACGTCAAGCACGGCCGCACCAAGGCAAGCTTCCCGCATCCCTTGCTCGAACCGATTCTCGCTCCTACCAACGGGGTGATCCTGTACCAGGAGCAGGTGATGCAAATCGCCCGCGATCTGGCCGGTTACACCTTGGGCCGCGCCGATCTGCTGCGGCGGGCGATGGGGAAAAAGAAGCCCGAGGAGATGGCCAAACAACGCGCGGTCTTCGTCCAGGGAGCGGTGGAACGTGGCGTTCCTGAAGCGACGGCGCAGCACATCTTCGACCTGATGGAGAAGTTTGCCGGCTACGGTTTCAACAAATCGCACAGCGCCGCCTACGCCTGGGTGGCCTATCAAACCGCTTGGCTCAAAGCCCATTATCCGGCAGCTTTCATGGCGGCGGTGCTGTCGGCCGATATGGATCACACCGACAAGCTCGTGGGTTTGGTGGACGAGTGCCGAGCGCTGGGCCTTAAATTGCTGCCTCCCGACGTGCAGCGTTCGGGGTTTCGGTTTACTGCGCTTGATGAACGGCAAATCTTGTATGGCCTAGGCGCCGTCAAAGGCGTGGGACAGAGCGCGATCGAGGCCATCCTCGAAGCGAGGGAACGGCACGGCCCGTTTCTTGATCTGTTCGATTTCTGCCGCCGGATCGATCGCGAGCGGGTGAACCGCCGCGCCATCGAAGCGCTGATCCGCGCCGGGGCGATGGACGGCTTGGGGGAGCACCGCGCAAAACTCCTGGCGTGTTTGCCTAAAGCCTTGCAGGCTGCCGAACAGTTCCGCAGCTCCCGGAACCAGAACGATTTGTTTGCCCAAGCGCCGGAAAGCCGCGTTGATGCAGCCGACGAGGATCCGGTGGAAGCCGAACCTTGGCCCTTGCCGCAGCTCTTGGAGGAGGAGCGGGCGGTGCTGGGGCTGTACTTGAGCGGGCATCCGTTCGACGCCGTGCGGGAGGAGGTTGGGCGCTTTACCACGGCCCCGCTCAACGCGCTCGAGCGTTTAGAAAAGTCTTCCGCGATCGTCGTAAGCGGTTGGGTGATGGAGCTGCGCACCCGACGGAGCAAGCAAGGCAAAAAAATGGCGTTTGCGCTTTTGGACGACGGCGCCGGCCGCTTGGAAGTCGCGGCCTTCCCAGAGGTTTTAGAGAAAGCGCAGGTCCCTTTGACCAAGGACCAGGTCTGGGTGGTGGAGGGTAGTCTGGTCCGCGACGAATACAGCGGCGGCTTGCGGCTGGTGGCGGAAAAGCTGTTCACGGTGGCGCAGGCGCGCGAGCAGTTCGCCAAAGGGCTGTGGATCCAATGGCCGGCGGGATCCAATGGGGTTGCGGTCTTGCATAAATTGCTGGGCCGGCATCGGGGCGGGCGGTGTCCGGTCTACATCGACTATCGAGGAGAAAGGGCCTGCGCCCAGATCCGGCTCGGGGAGGCGTGGCGCGTCCGCCCGGAAGACGAGTTGCTCAACAATTTGGCCGCGCACCTGGGTCCCGAGCGGATCCGGCTGCGTTACGATTGAGGGAGAAAGAGCGGATGAACGGATCGGCGATCAAAACCCATATTCACCGGCGGCTGCTCGATTGGCGCGCGCGCCTGCACGCCTGCACTTGGTATCGGCGTTTCTGGGCCTTGCCTAGAGCGCAGCGGATCGGTATCGCGGCGCTTGCGTTTTTAGGCTCCCAAGTCCTCGTGTTCGGCGGGCTGTACTGGATCTTTGGCCTGACCGTGGTGGTGGGCTTTTTGGCCAGCGTGCTGGCGGGGCTGGCGACGGTGCTCGGCGCGCTGCCGGCGGTGCTGTTGCGCGAGATCTCCTTCCGCGCGGTCAATTTCATGATGGGGATGGCGGCTGGGATCATGCTGGCGGCGACCGCCTATTCGCTGGTGGAGCCGGGGGTGGAATACGGCAACGCCTTGTGGCCGGGCTTTGGAGTGTACGTGGTGGTCGCCGGGATCCTAGTGGGCGCCTGGTTTTTGGACTGGGCCGAGCGCGCCGTTCCGCACGAGCTGTTCGCCGACGAGCTGGACGCGGCTGCTTCGCTGCGCAAGGTCTGGCTGTTCGTCGCGGCGATCACGCTGCACAATTTCCCCGAAGGGTTGTCGGTGGGGGTGAGTTTCGGCGGTGGGGATTTTGCCAACGGCACCTTGCTGGCGATCGCCATCGGCGCGCAGAACGTTCCCGAAGGGCTGGCGGTGGCGCTGCCTTTGGTCGGGATCGGCTACAAGCCTTGGAAGGCGGTCGCGATCGCCTTGCTTTCGGGGGGGGTGGAGCCGATCGGCGGGCTGCTTGGGGTCACCATGGTCACCGTGTTTGAAACGCTGCTGCCGCTGGCGATGGGGTTTGCGGCGGGCGCCATGCTGTATGTGATCGCCTACGAGATCATTCCCGAGTTTCACGCCAAAGAGCGCTCGCGGGTGGCGGTGTTTGGCGTGTTGCTCGGGTTTGCGGTGATGGTGGTGCTCGAGACCAGCCTGGGTTGAAGCGATGCTCGAGGCGCTGCAAAGCGGGAGTTTGGGGCAAAGTTCCTGGCTGGGGATGGCGACCAGCCTGGCGGTGATCGCGGCAGCCGAACTGGGGGATAAGACCCAGCTGGTGTGCATGACCTTGGCGGCGCGCCACCGCCCGTGGCCGGTGCTCTGGGGGGTTTGGCTCGCGTTTGCCTTGCTCAACGGGCTGGCGGTGGCCTTTGGCGCGGCGGTCGCGGCTTGGTTGCCTAAAGACCTGGTCGCGCTGGCGGTGGCCGGCTTGTTTTTGGGGTTTGGCGTCCACGCCCTGCGCGCCGGGTGGAAGGAAGAGCCGGTGGCGGTGGAGCGGACCGCTCACGGCCTGTTTTTCACCGCCTTCACCCTGATTTTTCTGGCCGAATTCGGCGACAAGACGCAGATCGCGGTGGCCGGCTTGAGCACCGCGTTTGCCCCCGCCGTGGTATGGACCGGCGCGACTTTGGGACTGGGCGGGGTTTCGGCGCTGGGTGTCCTCCTTGGGCGGACGCTGCTCAAGCGCCTGCCGATCCGCTTTCTTCACCGCATCAGCGGCGGGCTGTTTTTGCTGCTCGCGGGGGGTTCGCTATTGAGCGTCGATTGGCGCGCGCTTTGGCGGCTTGCCCAGAGCTTGATCTAAAAGCCTGCCGGTTTGCCGCTCTCCTTGAACAGGATCGTACCCAGAAGCAGATCGGCGACCGCTCCTAAGATCACCCCGAGCGTGAGCAAGCGAACGGAAACAAAGCCGATGCCGGCGGCGGCGATGAGCAAGGCGTAAGGCCTTTGGAAGGCGAGCGTGCCGGCAGGCAACCTAAAGAGCTGGAAGGCCAGCGCCAACCAGGCCAGGCCGACGGCGACCCCGGCCCCGGCGAACGCCCGGCCGACAAAAGTCGGCCCGAAGCCCAAAAGAGGCAGCAGCGCCAGCCCCACCGCCAGGCCGTTGAGGCCGATCAGAGCCAAAATCGGCAAATCCGCCTCGCGGAGGTGGTAGCGTTCGTTGAGCAAGCGCTTTAAGATGATAAACACGAAAGCGAACAGGGCGAAGTTGACGAGCGCGAGCAAGGCGGCGGTCAAGGCGGTGCCGATCTCCGGCCGGGAGGTGATCTCGCTGAGGAAAGAAATGAAAAACCGGCTCAAGAGGGCGTGGGCGAAAGCGGCCCCTGCGGCCAGGATGAGACGATCGCTGGACATGATTCCTCCTCGTAGGCCATTTTTGGTATGGGTTGCAACGTGCCTATTGTAGCGCACGAGAAAGCCGAAGCCAGAGCGGGGGTCGTGGCGGCAGTGCGCGGCAGCGTGGTCGATGTGCGCTTTGAGCAAAACGCCCCGCCGCTGGGTCAGCTCCTCAAGGTTGGGGAAATCGCCTTGGAAGTCGCCGCCCACCTCGACCGTACGATCTGCCGTTGCATCGCCTTCGGCAATACCCAAGGGCTAAAGCGCGGCGATCCGGTGATCGACACCGGCGGGCCGATCCAAGTGCCGGTGGGATCGAAGTTGCTCGGGCGAATGGTAAACGCCTTCGGCCAGCCCATAGACGGCTTAGGAGACATCGAGGCGGCCGGATGGCGGGCAGTGCATCGGCCCGCGGTGCCGCTGGCTCAGCGGCGGGCGACGCCGGAAGTGTTCGTCACCGGGATCAAGGTCATCGATCTTTTGGCCCCTTTGGAGCGCGGGGGCACCGCGGGGCTGTTCGGCGGCGCTGGGGTGGGCAAGACCGTGATCGTCACCGAGCTGATCCACAACATGCTCCGCCAGTATCGCGGGGTGAGCGTGTTTTGCGGCATCGGCGAGCGCTGCCGCGAGGCCGAGGAATTGTACCGGAGCATGGCCGAGAGCGGGGTGCTGGAAAACGCGGTATTGGTGTTTGGGCAGATGAACGAGTCGCCCGGGGTGCGGTTTCGGGTCGGCCACAGCGCGCTGACGATCGCCGAGTATTTCCGCGACGACTGCCGCAAGGACGTTTTGCTCTTGATCGACAACGTTTTTCGCTTCATCCAGGCGGGGACCGAAGTCTCCGCCCTGATGGGCAGGATCCCTTCCCGGGTAGGGTATCAGCCGACTTTGGCTACGGAGTTGGCAGAGCTCGAAGAGCGCATCTGCACCACCGTCTACGGCCGCATGACCTCGATCCAGGCGGTGTACGTGCCTGCCGACGATTTTACCGATCCGGCGGCCGCCGCCACCTTCGCTCATCTGTCCGCCGCGGTGGTGCTGTCGCGCCAGCGCGCCGCCCAGGGCCTATATCCGGCAGTCGATCCGCTCGCTTCCAGCTCCAAACTGCTCCATCCCCAGGTGGTCGGCCACAGACACTACCGGATCGCGCGCGAGGTGCGGCGGGTGCTGGCCGAATACGAAGAACTCAAGGACCTCATCGCCATGCTGGGGCTGGAGGAGCTGTCCCCGGCCGACCGCCTGACCGTGAACCGGGCGCGCCGGCTGGAGCGTTTCCTCACCCAACCGTTTTTCACTACCGAGCACTTCACCGGCACCCCGGGGGTCGCGGTGGGGCTCGAGGAGACCTTGGCGGGTTGCGAGCGGATCTTGAACGACGAGTTTAAAGACGTCCCCGAGCAGGCGCTGTACCTGATCGGCGCCGTCGACGAGGCTTACCGTGCGCTTGAAAGTGCTGCTGCCTGAGCGGGTGCTGCTCGAGGCGGAGATCGTCAAGCTGATCGCCGAAGGCGGCGAAGGGCATTTTTGCTTAAAGCCGCGTCACGTGGATTTCGTCGCTGCGCTGGTGCCGGGCATCCTAAGCTATGTGGAAAAAAGCGGCAAGACTTGGTATCTGGCCTTGGACGAGGGGATTTTGGTCAAGCGCCAAGACGAGGTTTTGGTCTCCACCTATAAGGCGGTGCTGGCAGAAGATATCGCCGGCTTGCGGGAGAAGGTCCAGACCGAAATCTTAAAGCTCAACGAGACCGAACGCGCCACCCGCAGCGCGCTGGCGCGGTTGGAGGCCGGAATTTTACGCCGCTACGGCGAGTTGCGCGAGGTGTTCAAATGAGCGCAGGCGCCAACGATCCCCCTCCTAAGCAAAGATGGATCGAGGCGGTGGACAAAAAAGCCCAACGCCGCCTCAAGGCACACCGCGAAGCCCGCCGCAGCCTTTGGTTTGGCCTGGGGATGTTGGGCCTAGTGGGGTGGGCGGTGGCGGTGCCGACCCTGATCGGCATCGCCGTCGGCGGGTGGTTGGACCGCAAGTTTCCAGGACCGCCGTCGTGGACCTTGACGTTTTTGTTCTTAGGCTTGGGCTTGGGCTGTTATTACGCCTGGCAGTGGATCCAGCGGGAGAGCCGCAATGACCGAAGCGGGACTTAATTTCCTGTGGGCGTTCGCCGGGGGGTTGGGGCTGGGGACGTGGTTCTACGGCGGGCTGTGGTGGACGGTCAAGCGCCTGCCTGCTTCTCGCCATCCGGCGGTCTGGATGCTCGCAAGCTTTGGATTGCGCGCTGGGACAACCTTGGCGGGGCTGTATTTTCTCATGGCCGGGGATCTTAAGCGGTTGGGGCTGGCGCTCATGGGAATCCTGCTGGCGCGGCTGGGGTGGGTCTACGGGGTTCGGAGGGGACGTGCGCTTCAACCCTGACCAGATCGTTTATTGGCAGTATGGACATTTCAAACTCAGCGCCACCTTGGTGTTCACCTTCGGGGTGATGCTGCTTTTGGCGCTTGGCGCTTATCTGGCCACGCGCCGCTTGAAACCTGAGGTGCGGCCGGGGCCTTGGCAGAATTTTCTGGAAGCCTTGATCGAAGTGATCGCCGGCCAAATCCAAGAGGTGACCCATCAAGACCCTGCCAAGCATCTGCCCTTCGTCGGCACCTTATTCCTGTTTATCGCCACCTCGAACCTGCTGGCGGTGGTGCCGGGTTTTGAGCCGCCGACTGCCTCCTTGTCCACCACCACCGCCTTGGCCGTCTGTGTGTTCTTTGCCGTGCCCTGGTACGGGATCCGGGCGGTGGGGGTGAAGGCTTATCTTCGCCAATATTTGAAGCCTACACCGTGGATGTTGCCGTTCAACGTCATCGGGGAATTTTCCCGCACCTTGGCGTTGGCGGTGCGCCTGTACGGCAATCTGCTGAGCGGGGCGGTGATCGGCGCGGTGCTGCTGGCGCTGGCGCCGTTCTTCTTCCCGGTGCTGATGCAAGTTTTGGGGTTGTTGACCGGCTTCATCCAGGCCTATATCTTCGCCGTGCTGGCGCTGGTGTATATCGCTTCCGCCAGCGCCGTCCAAGAGGAGAAGCTCAAACAAGTCGCTGACCAGGAGGACCCCGCATGACCCAAGACGCGCTGATCGCTGCGATCTCCATTTTTACCGCCGGGATCACGATCGCCATCGGCTCTATCGGCCCGGCTTTAGGGGAAGGACGGGCGGTGGCGCAGGCGCTAGCGGCCATCGCCCAGCAGCCGGACGAGGCCCGCACCATTACCCGCACGCTGTTTGTGGGCTTGGCGATGGTGGAGTCCACCGCCATCTATTGCTTTGTGGTGAGCATGATTTTGTTGTTCGCCAATCCTTACTGGGATCACTTCCGCGCCGTTGGGGGCTGAGGATGCCGATAGACTGGCTGACGGTCGCGGCCCAGATCGTCAATTTTTTTATCCTGCTGGCGCTCTTGAACCGCTTTCTGTATCGCCCCATCGTCTCGAACATGGAGGCGCGCCGGCAGTACATCGAACAGCGCCTAAGCGAAGCCGGGCAGATTAAGGCCGAGGCCGAACGCCTCATCGCCAGCTACCGGGAAAAACTCACTGCCCTCGAGGAAGAGCGCGCCAAGTTGCTCGCCGAGGCGCGCCGTGCAGCGCAGGAGCAACGCGAAGCGCTGCTGGCCCAGGCGCTCAAGGAAGTCGAGGCGCAGCGCCGGAAGTGGCAAGAGGCGTTGGCGCAGGAACAGGAGGCGCAGATACGCGCGCTCAAATCGGTCGTAGCCGAACAGGCCGTGGCCGTGGCCAGGAAGGCCCTACGCGATCTGGCGGAACAGGACCTTGAGACGCGGGTGATCGAATCCTTTCTGCGGCAGCTCTCGGCGCTTCCCGACGCGCAGCGCCGGCGCCTTGCGCAAAGCTCCGGCGAATGGGTGGTGGCGACCGGCTTCCCGCTCGATCCGCCCACAGTTCTGCGTTTGCGCGAGGCGCTCGAGCACCTCAAACCCGGCGTGCGCGCCCGGTTCGAGCAGCGCGATGAGCTTTTGTGCGGCCTCGCCCTGGAGGCCGACGGTCAGGTTTGGCGCTGGAATCTGGCCGCGTACCTGGACGAGTTAGAAACCAAGCTGCGGCAGGCGCTATGATGCAGATTGCGGAAGAAGCGGCTGCCTTGCTGCGCCAGACCTTAGCTGCCTATCGCTTCGAGCTGGCGCCTTTGGAGGTCGGCAGGATCGTGCGGATCGAGCGCGGGGTGGTGCGCCTTGAGGGATTGCCTGGGGTCCAGGCGCTGGAGGTGCTCGACTTTGGCGGCGGAGTGGCCGCGGTGGCCACCGACCTGCTGCCCGAGGGGATAGGCGCGGTCCTCTTGGATCCGGTGCAGAATCTTCCCTCCGACGGCTGGGTGCGGCGTACCGGGCGGGTGGTGGATACGCCGGTGGGGGAAGGGCTGCTGGGGCGGGTGATCGATCCCTTGGGTCGCCCTCTGGACGGCAACGGCCCCGTGCGCGCCGCCCAACGCTGGCCGGTGGAGCGGGAGGCGCCAGCGATTCTGGAGCGGGCGCCGGTGGAAGTGCCGCTGCAGACCGGGATCAAGGTGGTCGATGCGCTCGTTCCTATCGGGCGCGGCCAGCGCGAGTTGATCTTGGGCGACCGCCAGACCGGCAAGACCACCTTGGCCGTCGATACCATCCTCAATCAACGCGACCAGGGGGTGATTTGCGTCTATTGCGCGATCGGCCAGCGCGCCCAGGCGGTGGCGCGGGTGATCGCCCGATTGGCCGCGCAGGGGGCGTTGGCCTACACGGTGGTGGTGAGCGCCACCGGCGATTGCCCGGCGGGCTTGCAGTTCATCGCCCCTTATGCCGCTACCACCGTCGGCGAGTACTTCTGCGCGCAGGGGCGCGACGTGCTGGTGGTGTACGACGATCTTTCGCATCACGCCGATGCCTACCGCGAGCTTTCCTTGCTGCTGCGCCGGCCTCCCGGGCGAGAGGCCTATCCGGGCGACGTGTTCTATATTCATTCGCGCCTGTTGGAGCGCGCCTGCCGCCTTAAAAAAGGCGGCAGCCTCACCGCCCTGCCCATCGCCCAGACCCAGGCGCAGAACCTAGCCGCCTATATTCCCACCAATCTGATCTCGATCACCGACGGCCAGATCTATCTGTCGCCGATCTTGTTCCAACGCGGCGAGCTGCCGGCGGTGGACGTGGGCAAATCGGTTTCGCGGGTGGGAGGCAAGGCCCAGCTTCCGGCGTATCGGGAGATCGTCGGCCCGTTGAAGCTGGCTTACGCCCAGTACGAGGAGCTGGAGATTTTCGCGCGCTTTGGCACCCGCTTGGACGAGCGCACCCGCCAAGCGATCGAACGCGGCCGCAGGGTACGCGAGCTCCTCAAGCAGGAAGAGGGCGACCGATTTACCCCGGCCGAGCAGATCGGGGTGCTGCTGGCGCTCAACGCCGGGCTGTTCGACGCTTTGGCGCTGGAACAGGTGCCCCCGGCGGAACGCCGCCTGCGCGAGGCGCTCAGACAGGAAGCCGCCTGGCAACGACAGGTGGCGGCGCGCGAGCCGCTGAGCGAGGAAGAGAGGCGGCGGATTTTGGCTTTGGCGTCTGCAGCGCTCGCCGGACGGTAAGCGTGTCCACCTTAGAAGCCTTAGAACGCGCCATCGCCTTAAGTCACAAGCTCAAGGCCGTGGTCCGGACCATGAAGGTGCTGGCGGCGGCCAGCATTCGCCAGTATGAACAGGCGGTGGCGGCGGTGGCCGATTACGGCCGCACGGTCGAGCTGGGGCTGATCGCGGTGCTGCGGCACGCCGAGCTATCTCGCCCCTCTCCCAAGGGGGAAGGGCGGGCGGCGATCGTCTTTGGCTCCGACCACGGTCTGTGCGGACGCTTCAACGAAACGGTGGCGGAGTTTGCCGCCCAACGCCTCAAAGGCCATGGCGCGACTCGGCTGCTCGCGGTCGGGGCGCGGATCGATCCGGCGCTGCAGGCGCACGGCTTGCGCGTGGAGGAGTGTTTTTTCGTTCCCGGCTCGGTGGCTGGGATCACGGTCACCGTCCGGGAAATGTTGGCGAAGATCGAGAGCTGGCAGAGGGAAGGGGTGGAGACCGTGGACCTGTTTTATCTTTGCTGCGGCGGCCCGGTCGCCCAGCGCTTGCTGCCGGTTCCGCTCGAGCGCTTTTACCGCCTTAAGCGCCGCCCCTGGCCGGGGCGTTCGCTGCCCGCGTTTCGCCTGGAGGCGGGCGCGCTGTTGGCCCAGCTTGTGCGCCAGTATCTGTTCATCTCCTTGTATCGAGCGTGCGCCGAGGCCCAGGCGGCCGAACACAGCCAGCGCCTGGTGAGCATGCAACTGGCGGAAAAGAATTTGAGCGAGCGCTTGGAAGAGCTGACCCGAGCCCACCACCAATTGCGCCAGGAACAGATCACCGCCGAGCTTTTGGAGGTCGTCTCAGGTTTCGAAGCGGTGCGGCACCGCGATTGATTTATGCCAAAAGCTTAAGGCCCGGCGGCAGCGCCTCGCCGAACATCCGCTCCTGATCGGCCTCCGAGAGCTCCGTGACCTCGCTGACCATTTGGCTCCAAGAGGCGGGCGCTTTGGCTTGCTTGAGCTTTGCGATCACCGCCTCGCGCAGCTCTTCACGCACGTCCCGCTCCCGGTCCCCGCTCCTCCTGGCCAGAAGGGCGGCGGCAAAGGCAGCGGCCGGCTTGGCTTTGAAATCCAGCGCCAGCAAGCTCTGCAGCCAGTCTTCGACCACCGCTTTGGGCACGGTGTTGTGAACGCTGCCGTAGCCTGGCACCCGGCTGCCCAAGCGGCCCAAGGCCCAGGCAAGCGCGTCTTGCGGCTCTTTGGGATGGGGCAGGCGCGCCAGCAGCCACTGGCCCAGCTGGATTTTTTCCGCCACCGCGATGTGCTCCAAGGCGGCGGCCAAGCGCACGATGTTTTCGTAGCTGCGTTGTCTTAGGACTTCGGGCTTTTGCCCGCGGGAAGGATCCAGGTAGGGGCGAAGATCGAGCAGGATCGCCTCTTGCCTGGCCGAATCCAATCCTCCGGCGATGCGGCGCCAGAAGGTCCACCACTCGGCCCAGTTCTGGATCACGTTGACGAATTGCAGCCCCTGACGGTAAAGCGGCCAGACTTGGTCGATGCGCCATTCGTCCAAGGGATAGCCAAAGCCGGGCCGCAGGCAAAATCCGCTCAAGCTGAACCAAGTGCGCTCGTGTTCCGGGCTGCGGCGGCGACGCTGGCGGCCTTCGAGCAGAGCGTCGGCCAGCTCGCGCAGCAGCGCTCCATCCCATTGATGGCGGCTCCCCAAACGCTTCTCCAGTTCGTTGCGCAACTGTTTGACCAGGGTAGGCGAAACCTCCTTGGATTTTTTGCCAAACACCGCCGCGATCTGCGCCCGCGCCGGGTCCAAATGAGGATGCGAGGCGTCTTGGATGAGCCTTCTTGAACTGGGACGGCGCAGCTCGAAGGCGAGCTTGAGGCGGCGCAGGCCCTCCAAGGGCACGCATTCCAGCTCTAGGGTGCCGATCTCCGTCAGGCGGGCGGCCAGGCGCACTTTGGCTTCGCCCTGGTCCTCAGCCGCCACCACCGTCGCCAAGGGCGGCAGAGGAGTAAAGCGCTCAGGTTGCGGCACGACCTCGCCTACTTGGTAGGGGGTGTCTTCGCTGGAAGAGAGCAAATGAAAGCGCACCGGCTGGCCCAGGCGCAAGGCAAAAACGCGATTCTCGAGCAGGATTTCCTGCTCGGCCTCGGTTCCCCGCGGCAACAGGCACACGCCTTGAGGTTTGCCGCTCTCGCCTTCTACCAAAAGAAAATAACTGCGCGCTGCCCCGCCTCCGATTTTGGGACAAAAGCCGCGCTTAGCTTGAGCGTAGGCCACCGCCCCCGCGGCTACGGCAAATTCCGGGTGCGGATTGTCCAAGACCAGGACGGGATGGGCGCGCCAGCGGCCCAGCACTTCCAGCACTCGGCGCGCAATCGCCGGGCTCAAAAACACCCCCCCGTTGAGCAGCACGGCGTCCGGCACCGGCGGGGCTTGAGCGTCCCCTAAAGCTTCGCGGGCGAGGCGCGCGTGCGCCGCGAGGAACGCCGCCAGATGGCGGGTGATCGCCGGGTCGGCCGCGTAAGGCAGGCCGAACTCGATCAGGCCGTAGCGCCCGTGTGGGCGGTCGGAGAGGGCAACCTGCGGGAAAAATCCATCCAGCACCAGGGCGCGGACCTCATCGCGGGTCAAAGTCGCCGTCCGCGCGCCGCCGATCAGCCGCGATCCCTCCCCGAGCAAGCTCACGGTGGCGCTCTCGGGAGCGCCTTCGGCGAGCAGCCGCTCCTTGGCGCGGCGGCACTCTTGGAGCAGTTGCGCGAACTCGGCGGTGCTAAGCTTAAGCTTTTTATCCAGCAGCCGCTCTTCGACGAGGTGGGCAAGCGCCAGATCGATGTTGTCCCCACCCAAGAGCAGGTGGTCGCCGACCCCAATCCGGGTCAGCCGGCATCCGGGCTCGATGCGGATCAAGGTCAGGTCGGTGGTGCCGCCGCCTACGTCCACCACCAGCAGCAAGCGCGCGTTGGCGATGGGCGAAGGATCGGCGCGGTGGCGGTGGAGCCAGTCGTAGCACGCCGCCTGCGGCTCTTCCAGAAGGCGCACTTTGAGTCCGGCGATCCTGGCGGCTTCCAAGCTCAGGGCGCGGGCGTCCTCGTCGAACGAAGCCGGAATGGTGAGGACCACTTCCTGCTGCTCCAACGGGTGCGCAGGGAAGCTGAAGTTCCACGCCCCGCGCACGTGCGCCAAGTAGCTGGCGCAGGCGATCAAGGGGGAGACTTTGGGGATTCCGCTGGCGGCCCCCCAGGGGAGGATGTCGGCAGTGCGGTCCACGCCGGGATGGCACAGCCAGCTTTTGGCGCTTGTGACCAAGCGGCCGTGGGATTTGGCGCCCAACTTTCGGGCCAGTTCGCCGATCACCGGATCTTGCACCGGATCGCCGAGGTCGGGCTTAGGCCAAGGCAGTTTGAGGGATTCCGGGGGCAGCTCTCCTGCGGCCGGGTGATAGCGGACCGAAGGCAGCAAAGGCAGGGCGGCGATTTCCCCCGGAGCGATGAGCTGCGGGATCGGGAACCTGCGGATCGGCGCTTCCTGTCCCGCTTCGAGGTCGGCGTAGGCGACGGCCGTGTGGGTGGTCCCCAAGTCGATGCCGACCAGGTAACGCGCCATGGTTTACTTTTTAAAGCGCCAGAAGCCGGTCTTGCGCTCTGTTTCGGTTGGCGTCGGGGTCTCCTCAGCGGATGCAGGGTGCGGCTGCTCCTCTGCCGTTGGGGTAGCGGAGGAGGGAGCAGGCGCGGCTTGCTCTTTAGCGCGCACCTCGAATTCGATTTTCCAGCGCTCGCCGGTGTCTTTGGCCACCGCTTCTAGCCTGAGCGTGCCCACTTCGGTGTAGCTTGCCGCCAGTTGCACCGGCACCACCTCACCCGGCTGGTGGCGCTCCGGCGGCAAGGTTACCTCGATTTCGGTAAGCTCCTGAATTTCGTCCGTATCCCAGGCATCGAGCAAGGCGCCCACCGGATCGTCGCGCCGCACGGTGGAGGCAAAGAAGCGGAATTGCACCGGTTCTCCGACCACGACGCCAAACTCGTAGGGCGGCAGCGGCGCCTCGGTGCCTTCTTCCATGCCGAAGGGAGCAACGCAGAGCAAGCGCAGCGGCGGCGGGAACCCGGGCACCGCCGGCATGGCGCTCTCGACCCCGACGTAATACGCCGCGGCGGTGCCGGCGCGGATTCGGACGCCTCCCCCGAGGCGCACGTAGCCGTAGTAGGCCGCCCCTTTAGCCACCGCCAGGTCGAGATCGGCCCCTTCCAGCAGGCGGGCGGGGGGAGCTTGGTCTTCGGCCAGCCAGCGGTTGATCACCTCCAGCAAGCGCTCGCTGAAAGGGCGTCCTTTGAACACGCCGCCGTTGAGCACCACCGCGGTCGGATGGATGAAGCGTCCCGGCTGTGCCGCTTCCGGCAGTCCCTCGACCGCGCCGAGCTGGCGGCTCAAGAAATGGGCCAGGTGCACGGTGATGCGCGCGTCCTGAGCGTAAGGAAGTCCAAGCGTGGTCAAGCCGGTGCGCGGGCGCGAGAGGGGTTTTTCGGCGATGTCCACGTGCGGGAAGAAGCCTTCGATCAGAGTGCGGCGCACCTCCTCACGGGTCAGCTCGGCGCGCAGCGTGCCGCCGATCAGCTTGGAGCCGCGGCTGGGGACGACCACCGGCACGCTCGGCAAATCTGGGTCGGTTAGCAGTTGTTCCTTCGCTTCCCGGCAACTGTGGGTTAAGGCGTGGATCTGCCAGGGATCGAGGCGCTTGCCTTCCTGTTCCAGCTTGGTTCTGACCAGATAGGCCAGGGCCAGGTCCATGTTGTCGCCGCCCAACAGAATATGCTCCCCGACCGCCACCCGCTTGAGCTGGAGATTGCCTTCCTCCTCGCTGACGGCGATCAAGGACAAGTCGGTGGTGCCGCCGCCTACGTCCACCACCAAGATCACCTCGCCCACCTTGACTTGCTCGCGCCAGCTTCCTGCGCTCTGCTGGATCCAGCTGTACAGGGCCGCCTGGGGCTCCTCGAGCAGGATCGCCTGGGTTAGCCCCGCCTCGCGCGCCGCCTCGACGGTCAGCTCGCGCGCGGCCGGGTCGAAGGAAGCCGGCACGGTGATGACCAGAGGCTGTTCGGCCAAGGGCGCCTCCGGGTGGCGGAAGTTCCAGGCGTCGCGCAGATGCTTTAGGTATTCGAGGGTGGCCTGATAGGGGGAGACCCGCGGCACTTCCTTGGGAGCCTCGAGCGGGAGAAACGGGGTTTTGGGATTGACTCCGGCGTGGCAAAGCCAGCTCTTGGCGCTCGAGACCAGGCGGATCGGGGTCTTGCTGCCGAGCTCGCGGGCCAAGTAGCCGACGACGTAGGGTACGTCGGCGCGCCAGGGAAGGGTTAAATCCTGGGGTGGCAGCTCCTCGGGGTGAGGGAGATAAAGAAAGGAAGGCAGCTGGACCCGCTCCTCCACCGCCCCGGGGGCGATCAGTTGGGGGATGCCCAAAACTTCCACCGGCGCTTTGTCGCGCTCGCATCGGCTCAAATCGACCCAGGCGACCACGCTGTTGGTCGTGCCCAGATCGATGCCTACGCAGTAGCGTTTGTCTTCGCTCATAGCTCCACCTCCGCCGGGGCCAGGATGTCCGCTTTATGACCCTCTGTCAACTGGGGCAGCTTGACTTCGGTCGCGCGCCAGCCGCGGTGGACCAGAATCCCTGAGAACGGCGGCGCGCCGACGATGTTGCCGGTCAGGCGGATTTCGCTCGGATCGAAGCCTTTGGGGACGGTGATCCGAGTGCCCTCGGCTTCGCTGCGCACCGGCGCGATCGTGAAGTGATGCTTGAGCACTTTGCGGCAACCTTCGTGGACGATCCGCGCCGCCGCGCCCACTTCGGCGTCCGTGTAGGCGCCGATGTCCTCCTCCAGAAAGTCGATCAGGCGCGCCTCCGCCTGAAACAGGCCCAAAAGTTGCAATGCCGCCTCCGGCGTAGGCTCGCGCAGGATGATCGGTTTAGGGGGCGGGGCAACTTCGACTTTGGCGGGCGGCGTCACGGCAGATTGGGTTGCCGGTTCCTCCCTGGCGCGTTCCGGAGCGGGTAGAGCCGCGCTGCGGCGCAGCAGCACGATGACCGCCAAGGTCAAGACCAATACCTGCAAAAACAAGAGGACGACCACGGCAACGCCCAGCATCCAATGCAGGGCATCGAGCGTTTCGGGAAACTTAGAGAAATCGATGGGCATGGTTTTTTCCTAAAAAATCAAATTATATCATCCACCTGCCTGGGCAGCCCGCTGCCGCGCCTCCAGCTCCAGGATCGCCTCAAGCGCGTAGCGCGCCGCCTGGGTGCGCTTGCGTTTGAGATAGCGTTCGGTAATGCGGGGATCGACGCCTTCGGCGGCAAACGCCGACCGGATCGGCTGCAAGCGGCTTTCGCAGCGCTTGAGCAAGGATTGGGTCTCGTACCGGGAGTCGCCGCCTTGGTAGCGGTAACGGCCAAGTTCCTCCTGGACGCAGGCAAAGTACGCCTGGCTGGCCTGGATGGCCTGGGCGATCGTCTTTTCCGACAAGGCGCTGGGCTGCCAGGATCGAGTTTGCGTGCCCGGCTTAGCGCAACCGGCAAGAACCATGCAGAATAAGACAAAAGCGAAGCGTGGCACCATAGAGGTTCAGGACAAGGTTCAAGACGGCTTCCATTATAGGGGCAGCGGCGTCCGCGTTGAAGGGTTGGAACTCAAAGGCAACAGCGCATCACGTAATCGTCGTAGCAATAGCCTTGGCCGGCATCGCTGATTTCTTCCCCGGCGATCACAAAGCCGGCCTTGAGATAGGCGCGAATGGCCTTGCGGTTCTTTTTGAACACGTAAAGATAGATTTCCGAAACTCCCAGCCGGGCGGCCACCGCTTTGACGTGGGTCAAAGCCAAGGCGCCGATTCCTTGGTGGTGGTATTCAGGCAAAAGATACAGCTTGTTGAGCCGCATTCGGCGTTGCTCGCTCAGGTGATGCCAGGCCAGAAAGCCGATCCGCGCCTGGGCGAGCCGAATCCATTCGTAGACCACGCCCTGGGCCATTTCCTCCCGGATCGCCTGGGGGCTACAACTGCGCCGCCAGAGGTAATGAACGGCGTCCAGGCTTAAAACTTCAGGAAAATAGCACCGCTGCCAGATGTCTTTCCCCATCGCCGCGATCTTGAAGGCGTCTTCGCGGCCGGCGGGAACGATGGCCACCGTAAGAGGAGCCTTTTTCTTCATAGACGCACCGCCCAAATCGTATATTCGGGCATTGGCTTTTGTGTAGAGCGCAAGAAGGTGCAACAAAGCCGTCTTCCGGTCGAAGGCGGCCGGATTTCCTGAACCGCCTGGATTCGCCATCCGCTTTCCCGCAACGAGTCTTTAAGTATCGCCAAGGGGTCTACCCGGCGGCTGGGGATCCCCCCGAAACGGATGACCAAGAGGGCGTCTTTGGCACACACCCCCCACACGTTGCGCCATACCTGGCGCAGATCGGCGGCAAAGGCCTCTGGATCGGAATGGTCGAGCTGAGCTTGAGCGCGGTAATCCACCGTGTCCGGGCCGCCGACGAACCAGTAGCGCAGCCATTGGTCGGGAAGGTAGGTGCGCAGGCCGTAGTAGGGCGGCGAGGTAACGACCCACTTAAACGGAACGTCTGCCTCGAGCGCGGACGCAAGGCGGCTGTCTGCGCGCCGTACCTCGCTTTGGGCCTTCGGCAGCCTTGCGCCGTAGTAGCGTCTGGCGCGCCGCTCGATTAGCCCTAGGACATCCACGGGTTCGGGATGAAGACCTTTCGCTTCCCAGAAGCGCACCGAGTAGGCCGGCTTGGGGGCGTAGGTGCGGGGGCATTGGTTGGAGAAGTAGCTTGGAAAGGTTTTTTGCTTTGGGCCATGCAGCGCCCCCAGGATGAGGCCGCGGAGCGCGATGCGGGCGTCTGTGGCGCAATCCTCCAAGAAAGCCTCCCGAAACCGGCACAGCGCGCTCAAAACGCTCGGGTGGAAGCACCCCCGCCAAAACTCGCCGGTCGGGACGTGGGACGCTTCGCGTTTGGCCAAAATCCGGCGCGCTTCGCCCAGAATCTCCTCGACGCTTGCATCGACCAGCTTGGCCGCGGTGATGGCGGTGGCGACGGGGCTGGAGTCCACCCCAAGAGAACGGAGGCCAAGCAGCCGGGCCGCGAAGTTGGTGGTCCCCCGGCCGCAAAACGGATCCAGTACGACGTCCCCCGCCTTGGCGTAGGTCTTTAGAACGCCGAGCGGGAAGTCGAGCGGGAACATCGTGAAGTAGGGGCAAATTCCGTTCAGTAGGGTCACTTTTTGGCTCTTATCCACGTCTTGCCGGTATCTGGGTTCTTGAAGGTTTCCCATTTCTCGGGTTGCGGTCCATACAGAGTGTTCATTGCTTTGGGGACCAAGTTGTACGCAAACTGGCGGCGATCTTCCAGTTGTTCCGGCAAGTGATCGATCAGGAACTGCTGTACCTTATACCACGGTGTGCCATTTTGGGATTCAAGTTTCCGGCGAAGATCGTCATCTTTTTGTAAAGCCTCAATCGCCTGTTGCTCGATGTTTGCCATGACGTCCACCGGCTCGGCTTCTTCATACGAGGTTGCGCCGGGATCCGGGATGTGAGCCGTTGCTGCTGCCTGCCTCATTTTGAAAAAGATCCTGTGCAGAACTTGTGCGTAGGTATTGCCCGCAGGGTGGTTGTAGTGGGGGTCACGCATCGGGAACATTTGCTCGAACGATAGGGCGCGAAAGCTGACCGGATAGGGTTTGCCTTCCACCGAACTCCAAAACACACCCTGCCCTGGGATGGGCTCGTTGAGCAGCGAGCTCAGCAAGTCATCACTGAAATGGGCGTTGGCGCGTTTCAAAGCCATCAGATCCGCCGCCGACAACAGGTGGAAGATGAACCAGTTGTCGCCTTGGCTTAGAATCTCGACGGGAATACTGCCCGGCTGCTGGGTGATCAGCAGCGCGCCCAGATCGTACTTGCGACCTTCCTTCACCCAGGCGATATAGGGTTCGGAAGCCGGTGCGTTTTCATTCAGCACCGATTGGGCCTCTTCGATCACTGCGATGGTCGGGATGGTCTTTGGTTCCGCTGCAGTAAATTCCTGCTGGTTGCGGTCGAAAATGCGGCGCAGGATCAGCCCTGAGAGCACCAGCGCCTGGCCGCCGCGCATCTGGGAAACGTCGATGACGCACAGCTTTCCCTCGGAGAGCGCGTGCACCAGCATGTCCATGAGCTGGCTGCTTTTGTCATGCAGCATCTTTACGATCGCAGTCATGTTGCTTCTGGCGGCTATAGCCTCAGCCTCTTGGCGCTGGGGATCGAGGTCGAGCAGCCGACAAATTTCGTCAAGCGGCGCGGCGTTGCCGTTGGCGTCGATCAGATTGACCAACGACTCCCATCGGTCTTGCGGAAGCCCGCGCAGCTTGCGAACGTTCTGCTGCTCCTGGCGTTCTGGTCCGAGCGCAATCGAAATCACATCCGTTGGACGCAGACGGCGAATATCGAGCTTGATGCCGCCAGCCACGAACGACTGGTAGAAAGGACTTGGATTCTTTCTTTCGGTGAAGACGACGAGCTTGTCCTCCAGCGCCGGAACGTCGCAGAGGCCTGGACGGCCTTTGTCGTCGGGCCAGAAATACTCGCCATCCGGGTCGAAGATCACCGTGCCCACGGGGACTTGTTTTCCGGCGCGCTTGGTGACCAAGGGCGTGGTTTCGTAGAGCTTCGAAAAGAGCAGCTTGTTGAGATTGGATTTGCCAAAGCCCGCGCGGGCAAAGATAAAGCTACGGCGAGATACGAGGGACTCGATGGGGAAGCGGACCAATACCTCCGGGTCGACTACCTGCATCCATTCCTGCGACTGGAAAGACGTGTCGCCGGCGGCGTAAATGTACTCGCCGAAGGCTAGATGGCCGATGGGTGCCCCATCGATGTTGTGACCGGCGATCTCGCGCAGCACCTCGTCGTTTGGAAATGCGACCTTGCTACCGACGTGGGGAAGTCGGCGATGCGAGGGAACGAAGGTCAATCCCTTTGCATTCTTGCGCAGCACGCCCAACACACGAATGTTGACCCGATATTTCAGGTACTGCTCGCGCAGGTCTTCGGGAATCGGCCGGTCCTCGCGGACTGCGCGGAGGTTGAACTCCTCGCCGGAACCATACGACAGTTTGCCTTCCGAGGAGAAGGAGGCGATGCGGCCTAGCACGGCTTCATCGGGCGTCTCCAGCTGGACGAGAAGAAACTGTCCGTGCATCGGGATGTTCTGGAACTCATTCCGGTACGGCAACACCAAGTCAGCGTGGAACTCCAAACCACCTTGCTGGAAGCCTCGAAAAATGCCGACAACCTTTTCCCTGGGAAAAAGTTGGATTTCTGCCATGTTGTGCTCCCTTATCCGTACCGGCGCTGCGCGGGGTCGGCATCCTGCAATTGAAACGCGTCCAAAGTCCCCGCGTCAGCACCAAGGCTCGATCGCACTGCCTCATAGATGAAGTCCTGCAGGATGTCGAAATCGAAATCGACCAGGGCCGCGTTCTCGTGCGCCTTTTGCAGACAACGTGGGTAATGAGGCACTGGAAAGCCGTTGATCGCGTCGGCGAGCATCGAGCCGAGGATGGTTTGAGCCTCTTTGACCTGCGGCTCGAAGATGTCCACCGGCCACACGGGGTCGCGGCGGTGGGACCCGAACTTCACTAGGAACATCTTGCCGCCGACGAATTTGTTGATCTCTCCTCCCTCCACAGCGCGGTCATCGCCGCGCGCGAATTCCGACCACACGTAGGCTTTTTCCTCCACCTCGCGGGGCACTTCCACGTAGGCCGGATAGTCGGTTTGCAGGACGCCTTCCAAGGCCATGGCGAGCCGATACCGCGAAAGCACCTTGCTGTGCTTGGCCACGCCAGCCAGATACACCCGGCGACGGCTCTTGCTCCACTGTGCTTCGATTCGGGCCTTCATGCCCTGGAGCAGTCGCTGGAACAGGTCCTTGGCGAAGACCTTGCTGCGCAGCAGGCCGTCGCAAATGATGAGTGTGTCGGTACCGTAGTCTTTTCCGAGTATTTTGAACAGGATGGCCCACTCGACCAGCTCCCGGTAGACCTGCACCCAGCTCGGCGAAACAGGCTTCCCCTTGTCGGTTGGCCGAATCATGTGAGAGAGCGTCGGCAGGTTGTCGACACCCAGAAAGGCCATCATCTCGCCCAAGGCTGTGCGCGGCGAGCCGTCCGACGTGAACTGACGTTCATTGAGCTTCTGGACCGGGGTCGTGGGTGAGATGACTTCCAGGCAGTACTCGTTGTTACTGCTGTCCACCACCCGGACCAGCTGGATCAGGAAGGGATCAAACTGAAGCTGGTTGTTGCCGCCATCGGTGCCGACCAGCGAGATCGACGTCGTGGTCCGTGGCTGGATGCGGTGCGTGGCGCTTTTCAACGGGCGAATCTCTTCCCGCAGCGCGTTCAGCACCCCTTGATCGGTGCCGATGCAGTCCGCGATGGCCTCCCTCAGTTGGGCCTGGCTTGAAGGGTCGAGCATCCTTAATATCCTACGGTTTACCCGTCGTTGAATTATAGTTCAAAGCGGTATCCGGCTCTTATCCGCACTGGCTGCTGTCCTGCAAATCAAAAGCAGCATTTGGAGAGATGTTCATCCTTGCTAACAAGTAAAATTAGCTTCTTGGGTTGCTTATAGAGTAATAGGCGATGAAACCAGAACAACAACGCATTGCTTTTGATCGCCAAGTTTTAGACCGCTTCGTGCGGATCGTGCGTATGTTTACGAGCGATCCTAAGGTGGGGCAGACGGCGTTGTGGCGATTTGGGTGGCTGGTGGTTTTGATTTTGAGCTTCAACGCCCTGAACGTGGTGGGCAGCTACGTCGGCCGCGATTTTATGACCGCGGTGGCCGGCCGCGACCTTGACCGGATGCTGGTTCAGACCGGGCTGTATCTTTTGGTGTTTGCGGCGCTCACCGTGGTCGCGGTGGTCGCGCGTTACCTGGAGGAAACCCTGGGGCTGTTGTGGCGGCAGTGGCTTACGCAGCTGAGCCTGGATCGCTATCTCGCCCACCGGAGTTTTTACCGCCTGGCGATGAGCGGTGAGGTGCCTAATCCCGATCAGCGGATCGCCGACGACATCAAGACTTTTACCGTCACCACGCTGTCGTTTGTGCTCATCCTCATCAACAGCGGCTTTACCGTCCTGGCTTTCTCAGGGGTGCTGTTGGAGATCAGCCCTTGGTTGTTCGGGGTGGCTGTGCTCTATGCCGCTTTAGGCTCGTATCTGACGATTTACCTTGGACGGCCGCTGATTCGATTGAACTACGACCAGCTCGACAAGGAAGCCGATTTCCGCGCTACCCTCATCCACCTTAGAGAAAATGCCGAGCCGATCGCGCTGCTCGGGCAGGAATGCCCGCTCAGAGACAGGCTGTTCGAGCGCCTCGCCGAAGTGGTCAAGAATTTCCACAAGATCATCCAGGTCAACCTTAGGCTGAACTTCTTCACCACCGGCTATAACTGGCTGATCCAGATTCTGCCGATCCTGGTCGTGGCGCCTTTGTACTTTCGCGGCGAAGCGGAGTTTGGCGTGGTCACTCAGGCGGCGATGGCGTTTATGACCTTAATGGGCGCGTTCTCGCTGATCGTCACCCAGTTTCAGTCGATCTCCTCGTTCGCGGCGGTGATCGCGCGCCTCGACGCCCTGGCCGACGCTTTGGTGGCTGCCGAAGAACGAGCCAAAGCGCCGTCAATCCAGGGGGTGGAAGATCCAACCCGGCTCGCTTACGAGCGTCTGACCCTGCGTTCGCCGCGCAGCGGGCGCACGCTGATTGCGGCTTTGGACCTTAATCTGCCTTACGGCCAGACCTTGCTGGTGACCGGGGATCCGAGCGCGCGCGCGGCTTTGCTGAGAGCGACCGCCGGGGTGTGGGAGGCAGGAGAAGGGCGCATTCTCAGGCCAAATCTCAAGCACTTAGCGTTTCTCCCCGAGCGTCCGTATCTGCCGCCAGGAACGCTGCGCCAGGCGTTGCTGTGCGGCTGCCCCGGAACGCAGCTTTCTGACGTGCAAATCTTGGATCTGGCCAAACGCCTTGAGATTGAGCACGTGCTCCAACGCTTTGGTCTGGACGCCGAGCAGGACTGGAGTGTTCTTGGATTGGCCGAGCAGCAATTGTTGGCCGTGGCTCGGGCGCTGCTTGGCGCGCCGCGGTTTATTTTTCTCGACCGCCCGAGCAGCGCCTTGGACCCCAACAAGGTGAAATGCCTCCTTGCGCTCTTTTGCGAGCGTGCGGTTTCCTACGTCGTGTTCGAGGAGAAGACGGCCATGGATCTCAAGGATTATGATCGGGTACTCGTGCTCAAAGCCGACGGCACGTGGCAGGTGACTGCGGGCGAACGCTCAAGACACGAGGTCGGTCGAAGTGGAAGCTGAACTTTTAGACGACTTTAAAGACCTTTACGCCTGGAGCGCGCACTCTTCGGTCCGCGCTCACGTCGCCTTAAAGGCTCAAGATACCCCGCGCGGCCGCGCGTTGCGCCTCGAATTTGAATTTCACCGCCGCTACGGCTTTGTCGTCGCCCGCCAAAGGACGGCGCTTGCGCTTCCGCCGAGCTATGCGTTCAGCTTCCTAGTTCGCGGTTGGGGAAAGCCTTGCGGCTTGGAATTTAAACTGGTCGATGCAAGCGATCAGAACGTCTGGCGCTATTGCCTTGAGGAGTTCGCTTTTCCTGAGGATTTTCAGGAGCTTAAGGTCGAAAGCAGGCAGCTCGAATTTGCCTGGGGCCCGCAAGGCGAAGGCACCCCGCAGCGGATAAGCGCCTTGGAGTTCGCCTTGACTCCCACGGCTCCCGGCAAGGGCTGGATGGAAATTTTGGGTTTGCGCCTGCGCGATGAGACCTATCGCGGCGTTCCTAAAGTTTCGGCCTCCAGCGCCTTGGCTGGATACGAAGCTTCTCAGGTTTTGGCGGCCAACACGCCAGGCTGGCGCAGCGGCCTTGGCGAACCGCAGTGGCTGCTAATCGATTTTGGCCAAAGCCGCACCTTAGGGGGGCTGGCGATTGCCTGGGAGCCGGGGAGGGAGGCCCTGGCTTTTGAAGTGCAGCTCTCTTTGGATGGCAAGGCGTGGGAATGCGCCTATGCCACGCGCCAAGGAGGCGCTCGGCGCAGTTACGTCTCTCTTCAAGCCCGCGCCCGCTATCTTAAGCTGCGCTTGCTTGCCGGCACAGGCCAAGGGTTTGGCATCCGTTGGATGGAGGTCAAACCGCCCGAGTTTTCCCGCTCGCTCGAGAGCTTTGTCGCCGCCGTCGCCAAGGAGTCTCCGGTTGGCTGGTACCCCAAGTACTGGCTGGGCCGGCAGAGCTATTGGACGCCGACCGGCACACCGCACAGCGGTCCGGTCGCGTTGCTCAACGAGGAGGGCCTGGTCGAGGTCGGGGAGGGAGGTTTTTCCCTGCAGCCGTTTTTGTACCTCGACGGGCGCTTGTGCACCTGGCGCGAGGCGGTCCTGACCCAGGGCCTGGAACAAGGCGGCCTACCTTTGCCGTGGGTGAAGTGGGAGCTTGCGGGCTTGGTTCTGACCATCACGGCGTTTTTAGACCCTGCCGGGGCGGGCGTGTATCTTCGCTTTGTCCTAAGCAGCGCCAAACCGCTTTTGGCCCGCTTGTTCGTCGCCATCTTGCCGTTTCAGGTCGTTCCTTACTGGCAGAAGGTGGCGGGTTCCGGGGTCTTTGCGATTTACAGCCTGAAATGGAGCTTGGGGCAGGTCTTGATCAACGGCACGCGTCGGGTGCTTGCGCTGACGCCGGCTTCTGGATTTGGCGCGGCGGCTTTTTCCCAAGGACCGATCGCGCAGTACTTAAGCGCGGGGGAGCTGCCTTTGGCCGAGAGCGTGGACGATCCGTCCGGCTTGGCCTCGGGCGCCTTGCGCTTCGATCTCAATCTGGATCCGGCAAGCCCTAAGGAGATTTGGCTGGCGGCGGGAAGGATGGCGACGTTTCCTGCGCCGGATTATCCGGCGGCGGTTCAAGCCTGGCAAACCGCCCTTGCGCTGCCGGAATTTGAACTCCCTCAGGCAGCGCAAGAGATGCTCTCTTGCCTTAAGACCTGCGCCGCCCATATTTTCGTCAACCGCGCAGGAGTCGCCCTTCGCCCCGGTCCGCGCCGCTATCGACGCGCCTGGATCCGCGATGGGGTAGGCATGGGGATCGCCTTGGCCCGGCTTGGGATGCCGCAGCCACTGCGCGATTTTCTGACTTGGTACGGCGGCTTTCAGGCCGAAGACGGCTCCCTTCCCGACTGCGTGGACGAGGACGGCCCCGAATGGCTGCCCGAGTTTGACGCTTACGGCCAGTTCCTCCACGGGGTGGCCGAATATTGGCGCTTGACGGGCGATGCCGATTGGGTGCGGGGGCAGTGGCCCAGGGTGGAAAAGACCCTGGCGTGTCTTGAAAATTTGCGCGCCCAACGGCTGACCGCGGAATACCGAAGGCCCGACCTGCGCGCCTATTTTGGCCTTTTGCCTGAATCGATGAGCCACGAGGGCTACATGGCCCAGCCGGTACACGCCTTTTGGGATGACTTATGGGCGCTTAGGGGCTTGCGCGATGCGGCCTGGCTGGCCCAAGCTTTGGGCGATCCGGCGCAGGCCGCCCGCCTAGAGGCGCAGGCCGTGGAATTTAAGCAGAACATCCGGGACGCGGTCGAGGCGGTCTGTTCCCGCTTGGGGCTGGAGTACGTCCCAGGCTCGGTGGAATTGGGCGATTTCGACCCGAGCGCCATCGCTATCGCCTGCGCCTTAGGGGTGGAGGATTGCCTGCCCCGTTTAAGGCTAAAGCGCACTTTCGCGCGCTATCTTCAAGGATTGAACGGTCAGCGCCTCAATTACAGCCCGTACGAAGTCCGCATCGTGCAGGCCTTGGTGCGTTTAGGCCGGCGCGAGGAGGCGCAGGCCAGGCTAAAAGCGCTTTTGGCCGACCGCCGCCCTTGGGCTTGGAACCAGTGGCCGGAGATCGCCTGGCGCGACCGGGAAGCGCCGTGCTTCCTGGGCGATTTGCCGCATTCTTGGGTGGGCGCCGAATATATCTTGGCGGTCTTGAGCTTGTTTGCCTACGAGCGGGAAGATACCCTGGTCCTGGCGGCCGGCATTCCCTGGGAGTGGCTGCGCCAGGGGGAAGTGGGCGTGAAGGGCTTGCCTACCCGCTACGGCAAACTCTGTTTTGCCTTGGAGCGGGAGGGTAAGACGTTGCGTCTGCGCGTGGGAGGAGAGATCGACCTCCCGCCGGCGGGAGTGGTGGTCGAGCTGCCGCGGCGGGTGCAGGAGGCGGCCGGAGAGGGCTGGACCGCCGCCGGTCGCACCGTTCGCTTAAAGCGCGTGCCGCAAACGATTCGGCTAAGGATATGAAACGGCTGCACAGTCCAAGCGGCTTGAGCGTGGAAGTGTGCCCTTCGGGCGCTTTGCGCTGTTTGAAATTTGGCGATCTGCTCGTCAACCTGTGGCTGGGAAGCGCGGTCGAGGCAGGGACGACGAATCTTTATCTGCGCCGCCACGGGGAAAAGATCCGCTGGCTGCCGCTTTTGGCCCCGAACCACCGCACGGTTCGGCTAGGCGGCGACGGGCGCGCGGTGTGGTGGGCGGGCGAGGGGCTTAGGGTCCGTTTCTGCTTGAGTTTGGTTCTGGCAGAGTCGGATCCGGTGTGGTTCTGGCAGCTCGTGCTGGAAAACCAGGAAGCGGCCCCGTGCACTCTGGATCTCATCTACGTTCAGGATCTGGGGCTGGCGCGCTACGAGTTGGTACGTATTAACGAGTATTTCCTAAGCCATTATCTGGATCATACCCCCTTATGGCATCCGCGCCTGGGTTGGGCGATCGCCACGCGCCAGAATCTTCTTCAGGACGGGCGTCATCCTTGGTGTCTGATCGGCTCGCTCACCCAAGCGGTAAGCTTTGCCACCGATGCGCTGGAGGTTTTCGGTTTATCGCTACGGGCGGGCCAGCCGCCGGTCGGGATAGCGCGCGGGCTCTCCGGCACGCGCCGGCAACACGAGCACAGCGTGGTGGCGCTGCAAAGCGCGCCGCTCACCCTGGCGCCGGGAGAGAAGGGGGTACTGGGATTTTTCGGCGGGTTTCAGCCCGATCATCCGCAAGCCTCCTCCTTGGCCGATCTGGAGTTTGCCGACCGCACCCTGGCCTTGAGGCCCTCGCCGATCGAGGCGGCAGGCGAGGAAGAGCTGGCTTGCAGCTTGTTTGCCGTCGCGCCGGCGCTAGCAAGCTTAAACCTTGGCGAGGCCGAGCTGGCAGCCAAGTTTGCGCCTCCCTGGCGCCAGCTCGAACGCGAGAAGCAAGGGCGGCTTTGGTCCTTTTTTACCGGGCAGGACAGCCACGTGGTCCTCAAGGCCAAGGAGCTTGACGTGCTTCGCCCTCACGGCCATCTTTTGCGCAGCGGCAGCGCTTGGCTGCCGGACGAGGCGGCGCTGACTTCCACGGTGTGGATGGCAGGGATTTTCCATTCCCAGCTCAGCCAAGGGTACGTGGCGCGCAACCTGCTCCTTTCCACCGCGCGCGGGCTTTTGGGTTTTCTCCGCGCCCGCGGGATGCGGGTGTTCGTCGAGCAAAGCCGGGGGTGGCGGTTGCTCGAGGTGCCTTCGGCTTGGGCGGTGCGCCCGCAGCGGGCCGTCTGGCTTTACCGCCACGCCTTCGGTCTGATCGAAATCGTAAGCGCGGCGCGCGAAGAGGCGTTGACGTTTGCGCTCAAATTTCTTGCAGGCCCACCCTGCCGAGTTTTGATCGTATTGCACCTGGCCCTGGGCGGCGACGACGGGGATACTCCAAGCCCGGTTTGTTTTGCCCGAACGCCGACTGGGCTCTGGCTCAAACCGCCGCCCGGGTCCGAACTCGCGCAGCGGTTTCCGCACGGCGGCTTTGCGCTCGACTTTGCGCCGGGCACGCAGTTTGAACGCATCGGCGGCGATGAGTTGTTGTTTGCCGACGGCCGCTCGCGCGGTTTGCCGTATCTGTGCCTGCTCGCCCGCAGCGCCTCGCTGGAACTGAAGATTTCCGGTCGGCTGGTGCCGCCTGCGCCCCCACGCGTTGAAAAAGCTTGGCTTTGCCTGCGGCCGGCTTGGCCTAAACCCGAACCCCTGGCGGCGCTGCTGGAGATCCTGCCTTGGTTTGCGCACAACGCCCGCATCCATTACTTGAGCCCGCGGGGGCTGGAGCAATACACCGGCGGCGGTTGGGGAACACGCGACGTGACCCAAGGACCGGTGGAATGGCTGCTCGCTCTGGGGTGCTTGGCGCCGGTGCGGGAAATTTTGCGCGTGGTGTTTGCTAACCAGAACCCGGACGGCAGCTGGCCGCAGTGGTTTTCCTTTTTCCCTCGCGACCGCAACCTCCGCGCCCTCGATGCCCACGGCGACATCGTATTCTGGCCGCTGTTGGCGCTGGGGCGCTATTTCTTAGCCGCCGAGGACGCCGCTTTCTTGGAAGAGCCTGTGCCGTTTTACCATCCAGATCCAGCCCAGGCTGAATCTGCCCCGCTTTGGCGCCACGTCGAACGCGCCTTGGCGTGGATCCAGTCCCAGACCGTTGCGGGCACGCACCTGACTCGTTACGGTCTGGGCGACTGGGACGATTCGCTGGAGCCGGCCCATCCTGATCTGGCCGACGAACTGGTCAGCAGCTTCACCGCGGCCTTGCATTATCAAAGCCTGACCGTTCTGGCGGAAGGGCTGCATCGTCTGGGCCAGAGCGATCGGGCCGAGCCGCTCCAAGCCCAGGCGGCCCAGGTAGGGGCCGATTTTCAAAAGTACCTGATCGCCGACGGGGTGTTGGCGGGTCTGGTGCGGTTTCGAGGGCAAGACCTTGAGTACCTGATGCACCCGCGCGACCGCGCCACCGGCGTCGCGTTCCGCTTGGTGTCTATGGTCCAGGCGATCCTGGCAGGGCTTTTTACCCCCGCCCAGGCCAGTCATCACTTAGCCCTCATCCGCCGCCACCTTTTGGGACCGGACGGGGCGCGCCTGGCCGACAAGCCGCTTTCCTACCGCGGCGGGACAAAGCGGCTGTTCGAGCGCGCTGAGACCTGCGCCTTCTTCGGGCGCGAGATCGGCCTGATGTACACCCACGCCCACTTGCGCTACGCCGAGGCGCTCGCCTTGCTGGGCGAGGCCGAAGAGTTCTGGCAGGCGCTAGCTCAGGCCAATCCCATAGGGCTTCGTGCGCGCGTGCCGCAGGCCGCCCCGCGCCAGGCCAACTGTTATTTCACCAGCTCCGACGCCGCCTTTGCCGACCGCTATCAGGCCGAAGCCGAATACGCCTGCCTCAAAGCCGGAAAGGTGCCCTTAGAGGGCGGCTGGCGCGTCTACTCGAGCGGCCCGGGGGTGTTTTTGCGCTTGGTGATCTGGCACCTTTTGGGACTCAAGATAGAACGATCGCAGCTTGTAATCGATCCGGTTTTGCCTAAGGTCTTAGACGGAATGCGCATCGAGCTAGAGCTTTTTGGGTATCCGGTGGAAGTCGTCTATCATAGGGACAAGCTTGGGTTTGGCCCGCGTGCGATTTGCCTCAATGGGAGCGATCTGCCCTTTAATCGCTGCCCTAACCCTTACCGGCTCGGGGGGGCGGCGGTGGAGGGCGCGAAGCTTAAGGCCAATCTCCACAACGGCCAGAATCGACTGACGATATGGCTTGCCTGATCGCCATGCTCAAACGCCTTGTGCGCGGGCTGTTGCGCCTGTTGTATCGGGTTAAGGTCCATGGTCTGGAGCATTATCCGGCCACGGGCCGTCTGTTGATCGTCGCCAATCACTTATCCTTCCTCGATCCGGTGCTGTTGTGGGCGTTCCTGCCCGGTCCTTTGACCTTCGCCATCAATACCCACATCGCCAGGCGCGCGTGGGTGCGTCCGTTCCTCAAATGCGCGCGGGTTTTCCCACTGGACCCTCAGCAATCGGGAGCCTTGAAGGAGATCGTGCAGCATCTGCGCGCAGGTCATCCTACCGTTATCTTCCCCGAAGGCCGGATCACCGTCACCGGGACGTTGATGAAGATCTACGATGGCACCGGCATGGTCGCCGACCGGGCCGGGGCGAAAGTGCTGCCGGTGCGCATCGACGGGGCGCAATTTACGCCGTTCTCGCGCCTGAAAGGGCGCGTCCGCAGGCGCCTGTTCCCAAAAATTTCCCTGTATGTGCTGCCGCCTCGCGATATTTGCCCACCGCCCGAGGTGACAGGGGCCGAGCGGCGCAAACAGGCCGGCGCGAAGCTGGCGGATTTGATGGCCGAGATGCTGCTTGCCACAACCTCGGTCGACAAGACTTTGTTTGCCGCCGTGCTCGACGCCAGCCGCCTCCACGGACGGAACAAGCGGATTTTGGAGGATCTTGAGCGGCGGCCTTGGACTTATCTTGGGTTGCTCACGCGCGCCCTGCTCTTGGCGGAAAAAATAAACGCCTATACCGCCCCGGGGGCGGCGGTGGGGCTGCTTCTACCCAGCGCGGCGAGCACCGTCGCCTTGCTGCTTGGCGCGCAAATAGCCGGGAGACTGCCGGCGATGCTCAATTACACCAGCGGGGTCAAGGGGCTTTTGGGAGCGTGCGCGAGCGGAAGAGTTCAAACCTTAATCACCTCGCGCAAATTCATCGCCGCGGCCAAGCTGGAGGCGGCTCTTGCCGCGTTGGCCGAGCAAGGGGTCCGCGTGCATTATCTGGAAGACTGGGCCGCACGGCTCGGCGGTTTTGCCAAGCTTAAAGCCTGGCTGGGCGCGCTGACCGCTTCCTGGTGGTATCGGCCCGATCCTGGCGCCAGCCAGGCGCCGGCGCTGATGCTGTTTACCTCCGGCTCGGAAGGGTCACCCAAGGCGGTGCTTTTGTCCCACCGCAACCTCTTAAGCAACTGCGCCCAGCTCGGGGCGGTGGTGGATTTTTGCGCGCGCGACGTGATCCTCAACGTCTTGCCGCTGTTTCACGTGTTCGGCTTGAGCGCCGGTCTGATCTTGCCTTTGATCTCCGGCATGTACACCTTCCTTTACCCCAATCCCTTGCATTACAAGGTCGTGCCGGAGCTGGCTTACGAACTCAACGCCACGGTGCTGTTCGGCACCAACACCTTTCTGGCCGGCTACGGTCGAGCCGCGCATCCGTACGATTTTTACAGCGTGCGCTACGTCTTCGCCGGGGCGGAAAAGCTGCAAGACGACGTGCGCCGGCTGTGGATGGAGCGGTTTGGGATCCGGATCCTGGAAGGTTACGGCGCCACCGAGACCAGCCCGGTGCTGGCGGTCAACACCCCCATGCATTGCCGGGTCGGCACCGTGGGCAGGTTTCTGCCCGGGATTGAGTGGCGGCTGGAGCCGGTTCCGGGCCTTGCCGCCGGCGGTCGTCTGCACGTCAAAGGGCCCAACGTCATGCTCGGCTATTATTTGCCGGAGCGTCCGGGCGAGTTGGTGCCGCCTGCCTCCTGTTTTGGCGAAGGCTGGTACGACACCGGCGACGTGGTCGCCGTGGACGCGGAAGGATTCGTGACCATCGTAGGCCGCGTGAAGCGCTTTGCCAAAGTCGCCGGCGAGATGGTGCCGCTCGATGGGATCGAGAAGCTGGCCGCGCAGGTCTGGCCGGGTTACCGCCACGCCGCCGTCGCCTTGCCCGACGCGCGCAAGGGGGAGGCGGTGGTGTTGGTCTCCGAATGCCCTGGGGCTGAGCTTGAGGATTTGCGCTACGCCGCGCGCAGCGCGGGAGTGCCGGAATTGTGGCTGCCAGAGCGCGTAGTCGCGGTGGCCGCCTTGCCGCTGTTAGGGAGCGGCAAGGTGGATTATCTTGAGGTTTTGACCCAAGTAGGGGCGAACGGCCGTTCGCTTCGGGGTGTCAGCGGTTAAAAGCGGATCTTGCTGGCTCTTGCCGGCGGATTTCTGCTTTGGGTTGGCCGTCGACTTTTGGCAGCTCGTAAATTTCTCTAAGCCTCTGTTTGTATTCGTGGGTGATTTGGTAAGCGTCTTGGCGGTTTGCGACCACCCGCGGGGTGATCAGGACCACAAGTTCGGTGCGGGTTAGGGCTTTCTGCGCGCTGCTGGTGAACAAGGCTCCAAGAATCGGGATACGGGAGAGCAAAGGCAGGCCTGATCGCGAGCGGTCCCGGTTGTCCTTAATCAGTCCGCCCAACACCAGGGTGTCTCCGTCTTTGACCGCCACCGTGCTTTTAATCTGCCGTTGACGGATGACAGGGTTCTGATTGATCACCGTGGTCTGGTCCACATCGTCAACGCGCTGCTCCAATTCCATGATCACCAGACCGCCGGTGTTGACCCTGGGTTTTAAAACCAACTGCACGCCGGTATCGCGCTGCTGGAAAGTCTCTTGCACGCTGGACTGGGTTGCCGTGTTGACAAACGAGCCGGTACGTAGGGAAATCTGATCGCCCACCAAGATGGTCGCCTCATGATTGTTGAGCACCATGAGCGAGGGGGAAGATAGAACGTTGATTTTTTTATCCGTCGCTAGGGCTTTGAGCAGAATTTGGATGTTTTGACTGTGGCTCAAAAAAGAGTAAGTAAATCCGGCCGGCAGGTTGTTCAAGAATAGATTTTTGGCCAACCCTGCCAAATCAATACCTTGGGATTTCAATCCTAACTGGCTATTCTCCTGGGGAAGCTTGTTACGGATGAACCACTCTAGGCCGTATTCGAGCTTGTCTTCTAGGCTAACCTCGAGGATCGAGGCCTCGATCAGCACCTGCAGCGGCAAGACGTCGAGCTGCTTGATCACCCGCTCGATGGCGCGGTAGTTTTCCTGATCGGCGTAGATGATCAGGGCGTTGTTGGTGTCGTCGGCGATGATCCGGATCTGGTCGCTGCCGGAGGCCGAAGGCGAACGCCTTGGCGTGGTCGGGGAAGGGGTTGGGTTGTTTTGGCCGGTTGGAGCGCTTTGACCTAGGCTCGTGCTCGCGCTCAAGGCCGCGCCGGTGAGGGATGTGGACTTGAGCCCCGGGGCGATCGCGGCGCGCGGGGTAGGGGCGGCGCCGGTGAAGATTTGGTTTAAGGTGTCGGCCAGTTTCGCCGCATCCACGTTCTGGGCCCGATAGACGTGGAAGTTGCCGGCCCCGGCCTCGGGAGCCGAACGGTCCAGCCGGGCGATCCAGGTTTGGGCCATCTCCAGATAGTCCGGCTGAGCGCTAATCACCATCAGCGCATTGAGGCGCTGGATCGGCAAGACCTTGACCGGGGCCACGGCTTTGCCTGAAGCTTTCTCGTCCAGCAAGCTCTCCAGTTCCTGTACCAAGGTTTCCGGATCCACGTTGTGGAGCGGAAACAGTCCCACCGACATGCCTTGCAGAAAATTCACGTCGAAAGCCCGCACGGCCTCTTCGACGGGGGTAAGTTCGGCGGCGGTGCCGGCTACCACCAACAGGTTCCGCGTCGGGTCGGTGTAGAGGATCGCCTTGGGAGGAAGCAGAGGTTCTAAGACCTTTTGCATGGATTCTACGCCTACGTAGCGCAAGGGGAAGATGCGGATCTGAAACCCCTCGGGCAGGATTTGGCTAGAGAGCCCGAGGGGAGCGGAGGTGGCGGCTTCCTCCACCGGCCCGACCCAGTAAAAGCCGCCCTTGCGCGTCAACGCGAGGCCGTTCATCTTGAGCACCATTTCCAGCGCCGGCAAGACCTCGTCCTGGCGCAGGGGGCGGGTGGTCTTGAGGGTGATTTTGCCTGCGGCCTTGGGGCTTAAGGTATAGTTGACTTTGAGGATGTCGCCCAAGATGACCTTGGTCACTTCGCCCAAATCGGCGTCGTCGAAATTTAGGGTGTATTTTCCGGGCTGATCCGAAGCTCGCCTTGCGGCGGTCGGGCGGATAAAAGCACGGCTGCCCCGGTAGATCTCCGGTTTTTCTAGGGCCGATTTAGGCTTTTCCTCGGGCAAGGCCGCGGCGGGTTCTTCGGGCGGTGGGGGGGTGGGCGCCACGACGCTGGTGAGCGGAAGTTTTTCCCGCAGGTTGGGTCCTAAGTATTCGCAGGCGGTCAACAAGGTGAGCGAAATTCCTAAGATTGTCCGCTTCAACTTCAAACTCCTTATTGTTGCGGTTTTTGGTTGGCGGCCTGGGCAAACGGATTTATCGCCTGACCCTGGGGCGGGTGCGGACGCGCTGCAGGAGGCGGTAAGGGGCGGGGCTTGATGAGTTTTAGGATCTGGGTTTGACCGCCCCGCTGCAGAACCACTTGGTCGTCTTTGAGCTCGGCCACACGCCAGCCGTCGATGAGCTCTTCCGGTTTAAAACGCAAGGTTTTGTTGTTGCTTGGGTCCTGGAGCAAAAGGATTTGTCCTGTCTCCGGGGTGACGATAATGCCGGTCAGACGGAACTTGGGCGGTTCTTGCTCCGCTCTGGCGTCGGCGGCGGTTTCGGCCTCCTCGGGCAAGGGTTTTCGGCCTTCGACGAATAAAGGGCGGTCAACGAAGGCCGAAAACGTCTCCATAGGGGGGAGTTCTGCCGGCGCTGGGGGAGGTTGAGGAGTTCGGGGAGCGTCCTGGGCCGCAGGCGGTGGCTTTAATGCGTCGGCAAGAAAGCGCTGCAGCAGGCGATACTCCAGGCCAAGGCCAAAGGCGGCCACCAGGCAGGCGATACCCAATAAGACGGTAAAGGGGCGGCGCTTGAGCCAATTCATGCCGGCGGGACCAGGTAGCCTTCCACTTCCATGTCCACGTTCAGGCGATCGGTCGGCACAAGAGAGCGGGTCTTGGGATCGAGGCGGCCAGGGAGGGCGCGGATGGTCAGGCTTTCGATCTTAAGCAAAGGGCGGCTGGATTCGATCTGATATAAGACCTCGCGTAGGCTTGGGGTGCCCGCGGTAAAGCGCACCAGCACCGCGATCCGCGTGAAACGTTCCTCCTGGCGGTGAGGGAGGACCTGAGTGCTGGTCAGCTCGCCGCCGGCGGTGCGGATGATGGCCGACAAGTGCTTTTGCAACTCGGCCGAAGCCAGCGCCGGCGTTTCCCCGCTCAGATAATACCGGTCAGCGCTTTGGTGCGACCGCGCCGCTTCGAGTCGAGCCCGCAAGCTGGGTTCTTCGGCGGCGATGCGGGACAAGCGCCCCAGTTGAAACTTGAGATCGGCGATGCGCTCTTGGTTAGAGCGCAGCCAGCTAAGATAAGGCGCGACCACCGCCAAATACACGAGCAGGGCAGGCAGAAGCAATAAAGCCAGCGCCAGCAAGCGCTGCGTACCGTCACTTAGGGGCATCGCGCTCGTAACCTAAGGTCATGCTGATTTGGAAGCGTTCTAGACCGGTGTTGCGGTCCTGGGTGACGGGCGAGACAAAATGGGTGTTTTGGAAAATCGGCGAGCTTTCCAGGATCTCGATCAATTTTGACGCGTTTGGGGAAGAACCGTCGATGCGCAGCTCCCCGTTGCGGTAGCTGAACCCGGTCAGCCACGTGTCCTGCGGCAACCTCTGGGCAAGCTCCTCTATCGCCACGATCATGGGAGGGGTGGCTTGCTTGCGCGTGATGCCGAAGCGGGCCGCCTGCTCGAGGGCGGTAACCTGTTGTTGCAGGGCCGAGCTTGCCTGCGCCGCTTTTCGGAGTTGCGCAACTTGCGCTTCGAGGGCGCTTAAAATGCGGTGCTGCATCACGAGCGGCAGGGCCAGGGCCAGGCCCAAAAGCGCCGCCAAAACCCCGGCCAAGCTCCAATCCAAGCGCTTTTGCCACCGGGTTTCGCGCGGGCGCCAGCGCGAAGGAAGCAGGTCAAGACCCAACGGAACCGGGGTTTGTCCCTCAAGAAGGGCCGCGTCTACGCGATGGGGTTTTAAGTTGGCTTGATGCAGGCGGGTAAGCTGAGCGTCGAGAAACGCGCGCGGCGTCAGGACGATCTCGACTTTAAGCTGGCGGCTTGCAGGCAGGCGTTCCACAATGCGGCTGGTAAAATACACCTGGTCAGCGCTAAAAGGGGTTTGGCGATCCAATTCAAACGCGATGACCTGGCGCAAGTTTTCCTCCACCGCGGAGGGCAAGAGGATCGTCTTGCGCAGATATTGGCCAGGCAGGAGCACGAGGGTGAAAGAAACTTCCTCGGCGGACTCGCGCGCGCGCAGCGAGGAAAGCATCGCCTCCAGCCCGCTGGGCTGGGCTAGAGGGCGCAAAGGCACGGCTTGCCCGCGTCCTTCCCATTGCCAGGCTTGCAGCTCTTCCTCGCTCGGCAAGGCGATTAAGATGGGCTGGCGATGGCTGAACCAGCTGCGCAGCTGTTGAGGGATCGCTTGGGACAGCTGGTCCTGCCACCAATGCCAGAACCGCTGCCAAGCAGGAGGTAAGGCCACACGATCTAGAAAAGTGGGCATCGTTTTAGCGCTATAGACGCGAGCAAGCCAAACGCTCGGCGATTCGGTGAAGCGGAAATCGGTTCGTTATTGTACTTGAATTCGCAGAAGACGAGGTATGTTGCAGGCTAAGCGTTTGCCTTGGGTGATGGGTGCCGCGATCGCCGGAGCGGTGGGGTTAGGTCTTGGAGCGCCACGCTTGGCTCAAACGTTGGATGTAGGTGGGGAAATCTTCCTCCGGCTGTTGAAGCTGCTGGTCGTCCCTCTGGTGATGAGCAGCGTCATGAGCGGCATCTTAAGCCTTCAGGACGTGCGCAAGCTGCGCCGTCCCGGCACGCTGGCGGTAGGGTATTACCTTGCCACGACCTTGCTCGCAGTCGGCATGGGAATCCTTTGCGTCGACTGGATCGCCCCGGGGCGCGGTGGGATGCCGCAGGACGCTCTCCAAGCCAAGGAGTTCGCCGCCCCGGCGGCAACAGACCTCGGCACGGTCTTTAAGCAGTTGGCGTTGATGCTGGTTACCGACAACCTGGTCGCCGCCATGGCTAAAGCCGATCTGCTCCCCCTGATCGCGTTTTCGATCCTGTTTGCCTGCGTGTTGACGGTCCTTGGCGATAAGGTCCACGGGCTCAAAATAGGGATCGTGCAGCTCAACGAAGCGATGCTGGCCTTCGTGCTGATGATCATGAAGGTGGCGCCTTTAGGGGTGTTCTGCCTGGTCGCAGCCCGCTTCGGCGAGGCGCAACTCCAGGGTAACTTCGGTCAAGTCCTCGCGCAGACCGGCTGGTACGTGCTGACCGTTTTGGTGGGGCTGGCGGCGCACGCGTTTGGGGTATTGGCGGCGCTCCTGTGGGGGTTCACCGGCCGTCACCCGTACCATTTCATGGGGCAGATGGCGCCGGCCTTGTTGACCGCGTTTTCTACCGCCAGCTCGGCAGCCACTTTGCCGGTAACGCTGGAGTCGGCGGTGGATCGCGCTCGAGTAGCGCGGCAGTCGGCGGAATTGGTGATTCCTTTAGGAGCGACCGTCAATATGGACGGGACGGCTCTGTACGAGGCGGTGGCAGCAATTTTCATCGCCCAGCTTGAGCTCGAATTGAGCTTTTTGCAGCAGATGACCGTTGCGCTCACGGCCACCTTGGCGGCTATCGGCGCGGCGGGAATTCCGGAGGCCGGATTGGTGACCTTGGTGATGGTGCTAGGCGCGGTCGGCCTGCCGGTGGACTATCTCGGTATTTTGCTGCCGGTGGACTGGCTGCTGGATCGTTTCCGTACCGCCGTCAACGTCTGGGGAGATTGCGTTGGGGCGGCGCTGGTAGAGAAGGCGTTCCCGACTTCGGTTCAACCCGATAGCAGCCAGCATTCGTAGCCGATCAGTCCTGCATACAGGCCAAACAGCCCAAAGAGGACGGCACGCAGCGGAATTTTCCAAAGCTTGAAATGAGCGTGCAGGAGAATAGCCACGACGGCGATCGCGGTGAGCGCGTATTTTATCCAGAAAAAAACCCAAGCGTCGGTTTCTAACAAGCGCGCCATCAGAGGATTGAGTTCAACGCCGCCGCGATCTAGGATCATTAAGGTCAAGAAGGCATCGAGCGCGCAGCCGCCGGCGATTCCCACCGACCAGAGCAGAAGCTTTGGGTCTTCGTAGACGTCCAGGTAATAAGGCGCTTGGCGTTCTGCGGCCCGGCGAGGGCCGCGGCGCCGGCCTCCGCCGAGCAGGTACCAAAAAGTCCGCCAACTCAGGCGGCGCCGATCGGGGCAGCGGCGAAGGTCAGACGGTTCGTTCATGCCTCTTTCCCCACCAAGACGACCAAGCTGCGTTCGATCAGCCGCAACCGGCTGCGGTCGAGCAAGACTTCGGCGCCTGTTTCGTAGATGTCGAAGGGCGAGGCGGCGGCGGTGTCTATGGCCAGGTGCCAGCGTTGTCTGGCCGGCAGAGGGGGTAGGTCGAACTCGACCGGCTCGCACGCCGCGTTGAATAACAGGCAGAGTTCGCGCCCTTGCGGGGAGTCAGGGTGGATGCGGGCGCCCAAGGCATGTCCCTCGTGCCAGTCTGGCGGCGAACGCTGCGGGCCGAACCATTCGATCTCGTGCGGCTGGTAAAAAGCCTCGCGGCTGAGCACCGGATGGGCGCGGCGAAAGCGGATCAGCTCGCGGACGAAGCGGACCAGATGCGCGTTTTTTTCCGCCAGCCGCCAATCGTACCAAGAGATTTCGTTGTCCTGGCAGTAGGCGTTGTTGTTGCCGCGCTGAGTGCGACGGAATTCGTCCCCGCCTAAAAGCATGGGGATGCCGCGGGAGACGAACAAGGTGGTCAAGAAGTTTTTGATCTGGCGCAGCCTTACCGCTTCGATGCGTGGGTCGTCGGTCGGGCCTTCGACGCCGTAGTTGCAGCTGTAATTTTCATTGCTGCCGTCTTGGTTGTTCTCGCCGTTGGCCTCGTTGTGCTTGTGTTTGTAACTGACCAGATCGTTTAAAGTAAAGCCGTCGTGGCAGGTGATGAAGTTGATGCTGTTGATCGGCAGCTTGCCGCTGTGCTGGTAAAGATCGGAGCTGCCGCACAAGCGGGTGGCGAACAGCCCCAGCAGGCCGCGGTCGCCGCGCCAGAACCTGCGCACCTCATCGCGGTAGCGGCCGTTCCATTCCGACCAGCGCGCGCCGGGAAACAGGCCGACCTGATACGCCCCCCCGGCGTCCCAGGCCTCGGCGATGAGCTTGACTCCGCGTAGGATTGGGTCCTCGGCGATGGCTTCCAACAGCGGTGGGTTGGGGATGAGCTTGCCTTGGCGGTCACGCCCCAAGATCGAGGCCAGGTCGAAGCGGAAGCCGTCGACGTGCATCTCGGTCACCCAGTAGCGCAGGCACTCTAAAATGTAATTCCTGACTACCGGATGGTTGCAGTTTAGGGTGTTGCCGCAGCCGGAGTAATTGAGGTAGCGGCTTGGGTCTTTTTCGTCCAAAAGGTAATAGACGCAGTTGTCCAGCCCTTTGAAGTTCAAGGTCGGGCCCAATTCGTTGCCTTCGGCGGTGTGGTTGAACACCACATCCAGCAACACCTCTATCCTTGCCTCGTGCAAGGCTTTGACCATGGCCTTGAACTCGCTCAACTGCGTGCCCGGTTGGCGGCAAGCGCTGTATTGGGCGTGGGGAGCAAAAAACGCCACGGTGCTGTAGCCCCAGTAATTGACCAAAGGTTCATTGGTCAGTGGATTTTTGCGGTCCAACTCGTGGGGATTAAACTGGTGCACCGGCATCAGTTCTAAGGCAGTAATGCCCAATTGCTTGAAGTAAGGGATTTTCTCGATCACGCCCAAGAACGTGCCGGGCCTTAAAACACCCGAGGAGGGATGAATGGTCAGGCCGCGCACGTGAGTCTCGTAGATCACGGTTTCGGACCAGGGGATTTGGGGCGGCCGATCGTCGCCCCAGTCGAATTCCTCCTCGCTGGGAACCAAGCACTTGACGCGGTATTGGTCTTTGGGGATGGGTTGTCTTGGGTGCTGACTCAGCCAGCGATCGCAGCGGATAGAAAAATCCCAGCGCTCTACGCCCACCAAGGCGACCGCGTAAGGATCGAGCAGAGCGCGATGGGGATTGAAGCGCAAGCCCAACTCCGGCGCGAACGGCCCGTCGGCCTGATAGACGTAACAAAGCCCCGGCGGGGCTCCCTGCACGCCCACGTGCCAGATGTCGCCGGTGCGGTGATGAACGGGATCCAGCTCGATGCACCATTTAGGATCCAGCGCTTCCGCATCGTCGAACAGCAACAACCAGACGCGGCAGGCATGGCGGCTAAACACCGCAAAGTTGACGTAGCTGCCTTCGGTACGCACGCCCAAAGGCAAAGGATAGCCGCGGCTGATCGTCAAGGCCGTTTCCATCTTGCTCGCTCTAGGCCGTAAAATAAACTGTTAAAGTTACAGGATCGGAGCGTTCATGCAAGCCCCACATCGCAAACTGTTGGTCACCAGCGCCCTTCCCTACGCCAACGGCCCCATTCACCTAGGGCATCTGGTGGAGTATATCCAGACCGACATCTGGGTGCGCTTCCACAAGCTCAAGGGTCACGAGTGCTGGTACGTGTGCGCCGACGACACCCACGGCACCCCGATCATGCTCCGCGCCCAGCAGGAAGAAATCACCCCGGAGGAGTTGATCGAGCGGGTAGGGAAGGAACACCGGGCCGATTTTGCCGCCTTCGACATTGGCTTTGATTGCTATTATTCCACGCATTCGCCGGAAAACCGGGAGCTCTCCGCGTGGATATACCATAAGCTTAAGCAAGCGGGCTATATCGAAAAGCGCACCATCACCCAGCTCTACGATCCGGTCAAGGCAATGTTTCTTCCCGACCGCTTCATCCGCGGCCAGTGCCCGCGCTGCGGGGCAAAGGACCAATACGGCGACAACTGCGAGGCGTGCGGGGCGACCTATTCCCCGAGCGAGCTTATCAATCCCGTCTCGGCGCTCTCTGGGGCGCGGCCCATAGAAAAGGAGACCGAACACTATTTCTTTACCCTTTCCAAGTTTCAAGGGTTTCTCAAAGAATGGGTCCACGGCGGTCGGCTGCAGCCGGAGGTAGCGCACAAGGTGGACGAATGGCTGCAGGCCGGGCTCAAAGACTGGGACATCACCCGCGATGCGCCGTATTTTGGGTTTGAGATCCCAGACGCTCCGGGCAAGTATTTTTACGTCTGGCTCGACGCCCCCATAGGGTACATGGCCAGCTTCAAGCGCCTGTGTCAAGAGCGCGGCTTAAATTTTGAGGATTATTTCGGGCCGCAGGCGGAGGCTGAGCTTTACCACTTCATCGGCAAGGACATCGTCTACTTCCACGTTTTATTCTGGCCGGCGATGCTGCACGGGGCCGGGCTTCGCACCCCGACGGCGGTGTTCGCCCACGGGTTTTTGACCATAAACGGCGAGAAGATGTCCAAATCGCGCGGGACGTTTATCAAGGCGCGTACCTATTTGGACCATCTCGATGCTCAGTACCTGCGCTATTACTTTGCCGCCAAATTGGGGCCGGGAGTAGAAGACATCGATCTGAACCTCGACGATTTTATCCTGCGCGTCAACGCCGATCTGGTCGGCAAAGTGGTCAACCTCGCCAGCCGCCTAGCCCCCTTCATCCTGAAGCGCTTTGCCGGCAGTCTGGCCGAAGCTTTGCCGGACTTGGCTTTGTTCCAACGCTTTCTGGCGGCGGGCGAGGCGATCGCCAAGCTGTATGAGGCGCGCGAGTTCGGCAAGGCGATGCGCGAGATCATGAGCTTGGCCGACCTGGCCAATCAATACGTCGATGCGCAAAAGCCCTGGGTGTTGGCCAAACAGCCGGGCAAGGAGGCCGAACTGCAAGCCGTGTGCACCCAAGGCCTGAACCTCTACCGGCTACTCATCGCCTATCTCAAGCCGGTGTTACCGCGCCTGGCGAAAGACTCGGAGGCGTTTTTGCGCCTGCCCGACCAGCGCTGGCCGGACTCGGCCACCCGACCCTTGCTCGGGCACCGAATCGGCGCGTTCCGGCCGCTCATCCAGCGCGCGGCGCCCGAGCAGATCGCGGCGATGCTAAAAGCTTCCCAGGAGAGCTTGAAGACAGAAGCTTCTCGGGCGGCGGAAGTCGATTATGCCGATTTTGCCAAGCTCGATCTGCGCGTGGCGAGAATCGAACAGGCCGAGGGAGTGGAAGGTTCAGACAAGCTGCTCAAGCTGACTTTGGATTTAGGCGGGGAGAGGCGCACGGTGTTTGCCGGAATCAAACCGGCCTATGCGCCTGAAGCGCTGCTTGGCCGGCTGGTGGTCGTGGTCGCCAACCTCAAGCCGCGCAAGATGCGCTTTGGCGTCTCCGAGGGCATGGTGCTGGCCGCAGGTTCGGGGGGGGAAGAGCTGTTTTTGATCGCGCCCGATCCCGGAGCCCGGCCGGGGATGCCGGTCAAATGAAGGGGTTAGCCATCGCCTTCATCGACGAGAGCCGCTGCGTGGGTTGCGCCCGCTGTCTGGCGGCCTGCCCGACGGATGCGATCGTGGGCGCGCGCAACTTCACCCACACGGTGATCGCTGCCCGGTGCATAGGCTGCAGGCTATGCCTGGACCCGTGCCCGGTCGATTGCATAGCGATGCGGCCGGCGCCGGAAGAACTCCAGCCCCAAACCCCGGAGGCAAAAAGCGCGCGCATTGCGCAAATCCGGCGCTGGGTCCAGGCCAAACGCCGGCGGCTGGCGCAAGAGGCACAAGCGCGGCGGGCGAGACTCGAGGCTAAAAAGGCCATTTGCCGATGAATCGGAATCAACGCCGGCAGATTTTCGAGCGCCTCGCGCAGGCCATTCCCAACCCCACCACCGAGCTCCACTATCGCACCCCGTTTGAACTCTTGGTCGCGGTGGTGCTGTCGGCGCAAGCCACCGACAAAAGCGTCAATCAGGCCACGCGCGAGCTGTTTCAAGTGGCAAACACCCCAGAAAAACTCTTGGCCTTGGGTGAAGAGGGATTGAGGCGCTCCATCCACCGCATCGGCCTGTACCGCACCAAGGCCAAAAACCTCATCGCTCTGGCCGAACAGCTTTTAGAACGCCACGGCGGGCAGGTGCCGCGCACGCGCAAGGAGCTGGAAGCCTTGCCTGGGGTGGGACGCAAGACCGCCAACGTAATTTTGAACACCCTGTTCGGCGAGCCGACCATCGCCGTCGACACCCACGTTTTCCGCGTCTGCAACCGCACAGGGCTTGCGCCGGGGAGAACCGTGCGCGAGGTGGAGGAAAAGCTCAACCGCCTCACTCCCGACGAATTCAAGCAGGTCGCGCATCATCTGTTGATCTTGCTCGGCCGCTATATCTGCACCGCGCGCCGCCCTAAATGCTATAAGTGCCCCATCGTGGATTTGTGCGAATACCCGGACAAATGCCTGGCGGCGCCGGACCTTAAGTCAACTTCGACCAGGCCGCAGGCGCAGGGTCGAAAGCGCGCGGCCAGGGGCTAAGGGCAGCGGTTTGCCCGTGAGCCAAAAGGCGTGTTGATCGGCGTAATGCGGCGACAAGGGATGGCCCGACTGCCCGCCTGGCATCTGCAGGAGTCCGGCGCCGGGACGCCCGGCCACCGCGGTGAGGCGCATGCTGGCCCCATGGCTTGGGCGGGCGACGCGCACGCATTCCGCACAGCCGGCCAGAGGATCCTCGGGAAGGTTCAGCCAGCGGCCGAGCCAGGCTCGCCCGTGGGCCAAGGGGTGGCGAATCTGCGCTCGATTGACCTCGCCCCAGGTGAGCCGGTCGATCGGCTTGCGATAGGTCTCTTCCAGCGCTTTGGCGGTTTCCAGCAAGCTGGCGCGCAAAAAGCTTTGCCAGTCGGGAAAACGCCGATCGGGCAAGGTGGCGGGATGGCGCAAGCGCAGAAGCTGGCGCAAGGGAACCTCGCTTTTCAGCCACAGGTAGCGGAAGTTCGGGTCGAGTTCCAGGCATTTGGCCAATAATGGCCCGAACACTTTCTGAGCAAGCTCCAAGCGCCAGCGGTCGAGCAAGGCGATCCCTTGGCTTTGCGGATCGGCGCGCCCGTTCCAGGCGGTAAGGGCGGCGCGAATCCGGCCGGCCAGCGGCGAGGTTTCGTTCTGCAGCACGCGGGCCGCCAGTTTCTGATAGAAGCGGTAAAAACGCGCGTCGGTGTCCAGTTGTAGGGCCAAGCTTGCGTAGGGGTCCGGGTTGGGGTTGGCCGCAAGCTGTTGATCAATCCGGTGGATTCTAAAGCTTAGGGCGAAGTGGTGGCCGATAGGGATCCGATCGCAGCCTAGGGTGCGGTGGTTGGCGGTGGCGAGAACGCCGGTCGGCGGATCGATCCGGCGCGGCAGCTCATAAGGGGTGTAATACCCGCGCCAGCCTTTGCCGTCGGCCCAGCTGAGGCTGAGGGTGCCGTCCAAGCCATCGCGGCGCGGCAACCGACCGCTCAAGGTCCAGCCGATGTGGCCTTGGGCGTCGCCGACCAGAGCGTTCTGCACTGGCATTCCGGCGCGGTTGAAGATGGCAAGGGCCTCTTGAACCGTGCGGGCTCGATCCAGTTCCAACAAGGCGAGATCGACCGCGCTCGGATCGAGCGCGCTCCAGTGCAGCGCCAGCGGGCGCCGCTGCTCGTCGTAAGCGACGACCGGCCCCCAGCGGCTCAGCGACACGGAAATTTGCCGTGCGCCCTGGCCCTTGACGGCGACGGTTTCGATGCGGAGGGTTAAGTTCTCCCAGCCTTCTGGGGTGCGGTAACGTTTGGGATCGGCGGGGTCGGTTTCGAGCACCACAAAGTCGCGCACGTCGGCCATGGCGTTGGTGAAGCCCCAGGCGATGTGGCCGTTGCTGCCGGCCACGATCCCGGGTACGCCCGGCAGGGTGATGCCGTCCAGGGTGACCCCCGGGTAGCGGAGCCGGGCGCGGTACCAGAGGTTGGGGACGGTCAGCGCAAGGTGCATGTCGTTGGCCACAAGCGCCCCTTGGGGAGAGGCGATGGCCCACTGGTTGGAACCCCAGGCAGGAGTCACCTCGACCGCGGCGGCGGCAGAAGACCGGCTTAGGAGTTCGGCGATGGCGGCGACCGGCACCGGCCGGATTGGACGGCGGCTGCACTTTTGACCGAGCAAAGGCAGATCGAGGGGGTCTTGATCGGGGGTGAGAAAAGCCACCACTTCCTCCGGCAAGGCCTGGGCCATCACCGTCAGCATCCGTTCCCGATCGCCTGCTTCGTCCAGTTCCTGAAACATGGACAGCACGACCAACATCGTGTCGCGGCAGCGCCACGGTTCAAAGTTCATCCCGAGCAGCCGAGCGAAAAGCGGTAAGTTAAAGTCGAGATAGGCGTTGACCCCTTGCGCATACGCCTCGCACGCGGACCGCTGCGCCTCGGGCAGGCGCGCCGCTATGTCTTGAGCGAGGCGGGAAAAGCCCAAGGTGCGTTGGCTAAGGTCCGATGCGAACGCCGCCTCGCCGAACACTTCGGCGAGCGTGCCGGCCATCTTGCGCCGGGTCAGCTCCATCTGCAGGAGGCGTTCTTGAGCGTGCAAAAATCCCAGCGCGCGCAAGGCATCCTGGCGGTTTTGCGCGTCAATGGTCGGGAGGGCGAGGCGGTCGAAGGCGACGGTTACCGGCGCCTCAAGCGCAGGCAGCCGGATTTCCCCGCGGTATTGGGGGAGCGAGGAGCCGACCAGCCACGCGAGCCCGGCAACGCAAGCCATCCCTAAAATCGCGCTGATTAAAACCGGCGCGCGCATAAAAACGCGGGAAAAAAGACAGGCGCGGGTGCGATTTGGTATGATTTTTTTAGGTTCTGACTCAAAGCAAGACGCGCTCGCCCAGATACCTTAAAAAAGCGATTGCGAAGTAAAAACCTAACTTACGGCCTTTAGCAAGAGGAGGATCCGCGATGGCAGCAACCCAAACCCCAGTGTGCGAATTTGGCCAACCCTGCCCCGATTTTGCCCTGCCGGGTGTGGACGGCAAAGTGTGGACGCGCGACCAATGCCGGGGACCCAACGGCCTTTTGGTGATGTTCATCTGCAACCATTGCCCCTACGTCAGGGCGGTTTTGGACCGCATCATTCGCGATGCGACCGAGCTTAAAAAATACGGGATCGGATGCGTGGCGATCAATGCCAACGATCCGAATCAATACCCCGAAGACTCGTTTGAGAACATGAAAAAACTCGCGCAAGAGAAGAAGTTTCCTTTTCCGTATCTGTTCGATGAGACCCAAGAAGTGGCCAAGGCGTTTGGGGCGGTGTGCACCCCCGACTTCTTCGGCTACAACGCCCATCTCGAGCTGCAGTATCGGGGGCGACTGGACGAGAGCAAAAAGGAGCCGGCGCCAAACGCGCGCCGCGAGCTGTTCGAGGCGATGAAAAGGATCGCCATTACCGGCAACGGCCCAAGAGAGCAGATCCCCAGCGTGGGTTGTTCGATCAAGTGGCGACCTGAACCTGAGGAAACCACGCAAGCGGAATCGACGCCGACAAGCTAAATTTTTATTAAGGAGGGTGCATGACCATCAAGTCGTTGAGCGATTTGGATTTGCGCGGCAAGCGCGTGCTGATCCGGGCCGATTTGAACGTCCCGATCGAACAGGGCAAGATCACTTCCGATGCCCGCATTCGCGCCAGTCTCCCGACCATCCGCCAGGCACTTGCCCAAGGCGCGGCGAGGGTGATGGTTATGTCCCACTTGGGCCGTCCCAAGGAGGGCGTCTTTGACGAGCAGTTTTCGCTGGCGCCGGTGGCCAAGCGTCTGGGAGAACTCTTGGGGCAGCCGGTGAGGCTGGTCCGCGACTGGATCGATGGCGATTTTTCGCAGGCCCCGGGCGAAGTCGTGCTGCTCGAAAACGTCCGTTTCTTGCCCGGGGAAAAGGCCGACGATCCGGAACTGGGCAAGAAGATGGCGGCCTTGTGCGATGTGTTCGTCATGGACGCGTTCGCCACCGCCCACCGCGCCGAGGCTTCCACCCACGCGGTGGCCAAGTTTGCGCCGGAAGTGTGCGCGGGGGTGTTGTTGCTGCAAGAGCTCAACGCTTTGACTCAGGCGCTAGAGCAGCCCAAGCGCCCGCTGCTGGCGATCATCGGCGGGTCCAAAGTCTCCACCAAGCTGACGGTGTTGGAAACTTTAGTGCAAAAGGTGGATCAATTGATCGTGGGCGGCGGCATCGCCAATACCTTCCTCGCTGCGCAAGGCTTCAACGTGGGCAACTCCCTCTATGAACCGGAGCTAATGCTTGCGGCCAAGCGCATCTTGGAGCAGGCCAAAGCGCGCGGCGCGGAGATTCCCTTGCCTGTGGACGTGGTCGTCGCCAAGGAACTGGCGCCGCAGGCGGAAGCGCAGGTCAAGCCGGTCGATCGCCTCGCCGATGACGATCGAATTTTCGACATCGGCCCGCAGACGGCAGAGCTTTACCTAAAGCGGATTCAAAGCGCCGCGACGATCGTCTGGAATGGGCCGGTGGGGGTATTCGAGGTTGATCCGTTTGGCGAAGGCACCCGCAAGATCGCCGAAGCGATCGCCCAAAGTTCTGCCTTCACCATCGCCGGCGGAGGAGATACGCTGGCGGCGATCGAAAAGTTTGGGGTGGGCGCGGGGATCGATTATCAATCTACGGCGGGAGGCGCTTTTCTCGAATTCCTTGAGGGCAAGAAGCTGCCGGCGCTGGAGATTTTGGAGCAGCGCGATGGTTAACTGGTTTGACCGCTTAAGAACAGCTTGGCAGGAGGTGAAATGGCACGCATTACCGTGGAAGATTGTTTAAAGCACGTCGACAATCGCTTCGAGCTGGTGCTCCTTGCAGCCAAACGCGCACGCCAACTGCTGGCCGGCGCCGAGCCTCTGGTAGACTGGGGCAACGATAAGGCCACGGTGGTGGCATTGCGCGAGATCGCTTCGGGAAAGCTGAATCTCGACAAGCTGCGGGAGCTGGACATGGACGGTGGCGTTGCTAAGCTCAAAGAGGTCGTGCCGGAAGCATCGACGTTTTAGGTGAAAACGATGACGGCGGCGCCTGCTTGGAAATCCGAGCGGCCTCAGGACGTCCTGGCGAGGACCTTGATCGAGGCGGTGTCGGGTTATCTCGATCCGGCCCAGATAGAGACGGTCGAACGGGCGTATCGATTTGCCGACACCGCGCACGCCGAGCAATTCCGTTTGAGCGGCGAGCCGTTTGTTTGCCATCCCCTGGAAGTGGCGTTGATCCTAGCTCAGGAAATGCGCATGGACGCAGCCGGAATCGCCGCCGCCATCCTCCATGACGTGATCGAGGACACGCAGGTCACTAAAGCGCAGCTTGCCGAGGCTTTTGGCCAGGAGGTGAGCGATTTGGTCGATGGGGTCACCAAGCTCACCCAGCTGGACTGCAAGTCCAAACAGGAGGTTCAGGCCGAATCGCTGCGTAAGATGATCCTGGCGATGGCCAAAGATCTGCGCGTGGTTCTGGTCAAGCTGGCCGACCGCCTCCACAACATGCGCACCTTGGGGCCGATGGCGCCCGAGCGGCGCCGCCGCTTCGCCCGCGAAACCCTAGAAATCTACGTGCCGCTGGCCGAGCGATTAGGGATGCACCGGATGCGCCTGGAGCTGGAAGAACTGGCCATGCGGGCCATGTATCCTCTCCGTTACCGGGTGCTCAAGAAAGCGATCAAGCGCGCTCGGGGCAACCGCAAGGAGGTCGTCACCGCCGTCGAACAGGCGATTTCCCAACGCTTGCAGCAAGCGGGCCTGCATTGCACCGTATCTAGCCGCGAGAAGCACATCTACAGCATCTACAAGAAGATGCGCGCCAAGGGGTTGGCTTTCCACCAGGTCTATGACGTCCACGCGGTGCGTATCCTGACCCAAAACGTGGATGAGTGCTACCGGGTGTTGGGCCTAGTGCACGGCTTATACAAGCCGGTCCCAGGGCGCTTCAAAGATTACATCGCCTTGCCTAAGGACAACGGCTATCAATCCCTTCACACGGTGGTCGTAGGGCCTTACGGGGTACCGGTGGAGGTCCAGATTCGCACCCACGATATGCATCGGATCGCCGAGCATGGGATCGCTTCCCACTGGCTGTACAAGAAAGAGATCGGCCAAGGCGATGCCGCCCGAGCCAGAGCCTACGCCTGGATCAACGAATTCCTCGAGCATCAGCGCAACGCGGGCGGATCGCTGGAATTCCTCGATAACCTCAAAGTGGATCTTTTTCCTTCCGAGATTTACGTATTCACGCCGCAGGGCGACATCGTCAAGCTTCCCCAAGGCGCCACGGCTTTGGATTTCGCTTATGCGGTGCACACCGAAATCGGCGATCATTGCGTCGGAGGCCGCATCAATGGGCAATTGGTGCCGCTGCATACCGTGCTCGACAACGGCCAAACCGTGGAGGCGATCACTGAAAGTTGGGCCAGACCCGATCCTTCCTGGCTCAACTACGTGGTCACCGCCAAGGCCCGCAGCGCCATCCGCAGTTTTCTGCGCAACCTCAAGACCCAGGAGGCGATCGCTTTGGGCAGGCGGATGTTGGAGGTGGAATTGGGCAAGCTGGGTGCGAGCCTAAAAACCCTCCCCCAAGATCGGCTCGACCTGCGCCTGCAGGCGATGGGGTTCTCCCGGCTGGAAGACTTGCTCGAGGCGATCGGCTTTGGCAACCGGATGGCCTGGTTGGTGGCCAGACAGCTTGCGGCGCCAGAGGAAAGCGTGGACGAGGCCGGCGGAAGGGGAGCGCCGCTGCTCATCAAGGGAACCGAAGGCCTGGTGGTGAATCTGGCGCGCTGTTGTCGGCCGATTCCGGGCGATGCCATCGTCGGTTTCTGCAACCCCGGCAAAGGCTTTGTGGTTCACCGCCGAGAATGCAAAAACGCGCTCGAGTTCCAAAAGAAGCAGGTGGACTGGGTGTTGGCCGAGTGGGACGAACCCACCGATGGCGAGTTCCCGGTGGAATTGCGCGTGGTTTTGTGGGATCAACCGGGCACCTTGGCCAAGGTCGCCTCGGCGATCGCCGAGGAAGGCGCCAACATCGAAAACTTCCAAATCACCCAGCAGGACAGCCACACCAGCACCGACATCATCACCTTGACAGTCAAAGATCGCGCCCATTTGGCGCGGATCATCCGTAGGTTGCGTAAACTGCAAGTGGTGTTAAAAATCTCCCGCACTAGGGCGTAAATGGCGGCAGAGGCTGCCTTTATCCCTCAGGTTGAATCCCTTTTCGGCGTCGGTCCCGCGCTGGCGGCGAAGCTTGCGCGGGTCGGCATCCAAGACGTGCGCGACTTGGTTTTGCACGCGCCGCTGCGCTACGAAGACCGGCGGCAAATCACGCCGATCGGGGCGGCCTGCGCCGGCAGGGTGCTGATCGAAGGCGAAGTCGCGCTTGCCGAGGTGGTCGGCAAGCAGCGGCCGATGCTGGTATGCCGGTTGTGGGACGGGAGCGGGGCGCTCGATTTGCGTTTTTTCCACTACCATCGCCACCTGCGCCGGCGGTTGGTTCCCGGCAGCCGCTGGCGTTGCTTTGGCGAAGTGCGAGTCACACCTTATGGCCGGGAAATGATCCATCCCGAGCTGGAACCGGCGGATCAGGCGTGGGCTCAAATCGTCCCTGTTTATCCCACGACCGCCGGGATCGCGCAAAAAACCTGGCGCCGCCTAATCGCTTTAGCGTTGAGTCGGCTCGATCCAACGCCAAAGTGGCTGCCGCAGCTGCCGCCAGATTGCTTGCCGGCCTGGGCGCCGGTTGATCTTAAGACCGCGCTGGTTGGCTTGCATCAGCCGCCTGCCGAAGATTGGGACGGGGGCGAGCGCTGCCGCCGCCGACTCGCGTTTGAAGAGCTGCTCGCCCACCGCTTGGCGTTCTGCAGCGCGTCCTTGGGCTGCGAGCGGCGCGCCCCGGTCCTGGTGGCCGAGGCCAAGTTGCTGGATGAATTTAGGCGACGTCTGCCGTTTTCGCTTACTTCCGCCCAAGAGCGGGTGGTGGCGGAAATTTACGCCGACCTGGCTAAAGACAAACCGATGGGACGGCTGTTGCAAGGCGATGTGGGCGCCGGCAAAACCGTGGTCGCCGCCTTAGCGGCTCTGGCGGCGGCAAGCAGCGGTTGGCAGACTGCGCTGATGGTGCCGACCGAGATTTTGGCCGAACAGCATTATCGCCTGTGGACGAGCTGGTTAGCCGAGCTGGGCATTAAGGTGGCGCTTTTGACTGCGCACCAAGGCAAAAGCCACCGGCGGGCGATTTTAGACCGCGTCGCGGGGGGGGAGGTGGACGTTTTGATCGGTACCCACGCGTTGTTTCAGCGGGAGGTTCGGTTTTTACGCCTGGGGCTGACGATTGTGGACGAGCAACACCGCTTCGGGGTGGATCAGCGCTTGGCGCTCAAAACCAAGGCGCACGCTTTGATCCCCCACTATCTGGTAATGACCGCCACGCCCATTCCAAGAACGCTGGCCATGCTGCGCTACGGCGATCTGGCGGTGTCGCGAATCGACGAGCTGCCGCCTGGGCGTAAACCCGTAGAGACTTGTGTGATGAGCGAAAACAAGCGGGCCGAGTTGATCGCCCGCCTGAAAGAATGGATAGTCGGCGGCCGCCAAGCCTATTGGGTATGTACCTTGATCGAAGAATCGGAGGCTTGGCCCGGGGAGGCGGCGGAAAAGACGGTGGAAACCCTACGCCGGCAGCTTCCCGGAATCCGCATCGGCCTGGTCCACGGACGCCTCAAAGCCGAGGTCAAGGAAAAGACCATGGCGGCGTTCAAGGTGGGGGAAATCGACCTGCTCGTGGCGACCACGGTGGTCGAGGTGGGGGTGGACGTGCCGAACGCGGGTCTGATGGTCATCGAAAACGCCGAACGCTTAGGGCTGGCCCAGCTTCATCAACTGCGCGGCCGCGTCGGCCGCGGCGGAGGGACGAGTTACTGCGTATTGCTGTACAAGCCGCCTCTTTCCGAAACCGCGCGCAAGCGCCTGGCTTACGTGCGCGATTGCCACGACGGTTTTGCGCTGGCCGAAAAAGACTTGGAACTGCGCGGCCCGGGCGAGGTCTTGGGGACTCGTCAGAGCGGCGCGTTCCAGTTTAGAATTGCGGACCTCGGGCGCGATAGCGACCTTGTGCCCGAGGTCAATCGCGTTGCCGAGCGCTTAAAGCAGCACGCGCCGCAGACGATCGCCTCCTTGCTTGCCTTCTGGCTCGAAGGAGGGGGAAGGTACGCTGAGGTTTGACCGCGCGATCCTTCTGCGAATCAGTCCGTGGGCTTATCGAGACCTTCCCGAAGCGTTCTGTTGGCCGCCGAGCCGGTTTGGTTCTCGGCGTGCTCGCCGCGTGCCCGCCGGATTCCTAAGGCGGTGCGGGATTGGCTGGCCGAATCCGGCTCCCTCACCGCGCGCCTTGAGGCTTTGGCCGGGCCGATCCAAGTTCGGCTGCTGTATCAGGGCTGGGGCAGGCTGTTTGTAGGGGAGGCGACGGCCTTGCGGTCGCCTTGGGAGCGGCGGGCGTGGATCCGGGAGGTGGCGCTCAGCGCTGCAGGCGAGCCGTTGGTGCTCGCCCGCACCGTGGCTCCGGCCGCGACGCTGACCGGCCCGGGGAAGCGCTTTGCCCGCTTGGGGACACGCCCCTTAGGGGAAGTGCTGTTTAGCCGGCCTGCCGCGATTCGGGTGGATAGGGTGTGGACCTTGCCGCATCCCGCGTGCTGGCTTGAAGTTTACGGGGCGCCCCCGCGCTGGGGGCGGCGGACGCTGTATCGGACCTATCCGAACCTTCCCTTGTTGGTGAGCGAGTTTTTTCTTCCGGCGGTGTTTGCCTTGGAGGGAGGCGATGGTTTGGCGTGAACGCCTGATCCAGTATTGGTATTTGATGCGGTTTCACCGCCCTGTCGGGATCTTTCTCTTGCTGTGGCCCACGCTTTGGGCGCTTTGGATCGCCGGGCGGGGCGAGCCGGACGGCAAGGTCCTGGTGGTGTTCGTGCTCGGGGTGGTTTTGATGCGGGCGGCAGGGTGCGTGATCAACGATTACGCCGACCGCCACTTCGACCCCCACGTGGCCCGCACGCGGGATCGGCCGATCGCCGCTGGCCGGGTCGCTCCCAAAGAGGCGTTGGCCTTGTTCGGGGCGTTATGCCTGTTGGCGTTTTTGCTGGTGCTCCAGCTCGACCGCTTCACCCTGGCCCTGGCGTTTGTGGGCTTGCTGCTGGCGGTCTCCTATCCGTTCATGAAGCGCTTTACCCACTTGCCTCAGGCCTATCTGGGGGTGGCCTTTGGTTGGGCGGTGCCGATGGCGTTTGCCGCTCAGACCGGCTCGATCCCGGCCGTGGCCTGGTGGTTGTTTTTGGCGACCGTGCTGTGGGCGTTGGTTTACGACACCATGTACGCCATGGTCGACCGCGAAGACGATTTGAAGATCGGGGTCAAATCGAGCGCCATTTTGTTTGGACGCTTTTGCCCTCAGATCATCGCCTGCATCCAGGCGGCCATGCTCGGCGTGCTCGCTTGGGTGGGAAAGCTTGCCGGGCTGGGCGGCTGGTATTGGCTGGCGCTTGCCGTGGCGGCAGGGCTTTTTATCTATCAGCAGGTTTTAATCCGCGATCAAGACCGCGCCGCCTGCTTTCGGGCCTTTTTGCACAACGCTTGGTTGGGCGCGGTGATCTTCCTAGGAATCGCGCTCGACTTTCTGCGCTAACGGCCGGTAACGATAAAAATGCCAGCCGCAATAAGCGACGCTGGCCAGGACGGTTCCGAGGAAGACTCCGAGCAGCACGATTTCGACGTTGGACATAAATTCGCTCCTCTATGGCTGTAGACGTGCCTAAAATCTAGCCCGCTTTGCGTTGCGCGATTGTGACCGAGCGCGCGTTTTTGCCGATCAGGCGCGCGCCAGGACCCAGACCTCGACCCAGACGGCCCCGGCCTGTTTGAGGGCGTAGGCGACTGCGTGGGCAGTAGCGCCGGTAGTCAACACGTCGTCGATGAGCGCGATGCGGCGGCCGCTTAGATCGGCGGTGGCCTCAAAAGCGCCCTGCAGATTTTGGCGCCGCGCTTCGGCGGAGAGGGTGCGTTGCGGCGGGGTGTCGCGGAGCCGGCGGCAGAGCTGTGGGCGCAAAGGAAGCTTAAAGCGTTTGGAGAGCGGCCGCGCGATTTCCAGCGCCTGGTTGAATCCACGCGCGCGATAGCGCGCCGGGTGGAGGGGAATTGGCACCAGACAATCGATAGGGGAATCAAGGCGCAAACGCCTGGCCAGAATCTCCCCCAGAGCGCGGGCCAGCTCCAGCCGCTTGTGGAATTTAAGCGCGTAAATGGCCCCGATCACCGGCGGCTGGTAGCGCCACAGCGCCTGCGCCCGATCGAAAGCGGGCGGTTTGGCGAGACAGGCGCCGCACACCAGGTCGGGGCCGCTCAAAGGGAGCGCACACTGGCGGCAGGCGCGGTTTAACCAGGGCAGTTCGGCTTCGCACAAAGGGCAGATTAGGTCGGTCCCGGGAGCTTCGCACCACAGGCAGCGGGAGGCAGAAAAGAGCGTCTGAATAATTTTTTGCCAAGCGTTAATTTTTTGCTCCCATTTTCAGTTGACAGCGTTCGCTTTTGCTCTATGATCGCCCTGCCCTGAGTATAGTTTTTAAGGAGAACGAGATGGCGGTTTCCAGCGCTAAAACAGTTGCCGATCGGCTGCGCCACGATTGGACCAAACAAGAAGTTTTGGCCTTGTACGAGCTTTCTCTGAGCGATCTTATCTACACGGCGCAGACGGTGCATCGGCGCTATTTCGATCCCAACCGGATCCAGATCAGCACGCTGCTTTCGATCAAGACCGGCGGCTGTCCCGAGGATTGCGCCTACTGCCCGCAGAGCGGGCGCTATGCCACCGGCCTTGAGCGCGAGCCGCTGCTTTCGCTGGAAGAGGTGGTGGCGGCGGCGCAAGCGGCCAAGGCCAACGGCGCCACCCGCTTCTGCATGGGCGCGGCTTGGCGCGCGCCTAAGGATCGCGATCTCGAACGGTTGGCAGAAATGGTGGCGGCGGTCAAAGCCTTGGGGCTTGAGACCTGTATGACCTTAGGGATGCTCACCGAAGCGCAGGCCAAACGCTTAAAACAGGCCGGACTCGACTACTACAACCATAATCTGGACACTTCCCCGGAGTTCTACCCGAAGATCATCCGCACCAGGACCTATCAGGACCGCCTCGACACTTTAAGGCACGTGCGCGAAGCGGGCATTCACGTCTGCTGCGGCGGAATCGTCGGCATGGGGGAAAGTCGCGCCGATCGGGCGGAATTGCTGCGGCAGCTGGCCAATTTGCCCCGCCATCCAGAAAGCGTTCCCATCAACCTGTTGGTCCAGGTCGAAGGCACGCCGCTGTATGGCGCCCCATCCTTGGATCCGTTCGAACTCGTGCGTACGGTAGCCGTGGCCAGGATCTTAATGCCCGCCTCCTACGTGCGGCTGTCGGCAGGACGCACTGCCCTAAGCGATGAACTCCAGGCCTTGTGTTTCCTAGCTGGAGCCAACTCGGTGTTTTTTGGCGATAAGCTCCTTACCACCGCCAACCCCGAGCGCGAGGCCGACCGCCGTCTGTTCGAGCGCCTCGGGCTGCGACCCGAAGACGATGTCGACTGAGTTGGAACGCGCCCTAATCGAGCGCTTGGCGCGCCGGCAAGCGGCCGGTTTATACCGCCGCCGCCTGGCGGTGGAAGGCTCCCAAGGGGCGGAAGTCGTCGTCTCCGGGCGCCGGTGCGTGAACTTCTGCAGCAACGACTATTTGGGCTTGGCGGCCCATCCCGAGGTCCTCTCCGCGGCGCTAAGGGGAGCCTTAACCTATGGCGTAGGCAGCGGCGCCTCCCACCTGATCTGCGGCCATATGGCCCCGCATCGCGCGCTGGAGGAAGCGCTGGCCGAATTCACTGGCCGCCCGCGGGCGCTGCTTTTCTCTACGGGGTATCAAGCCAACCTCGGAGTGATCGCCGCGCTCGCCGGACGCAGCGACTGGATTGCCCAAGACCGTTTGAATCACGCCTCGTTGTTGGACGCAGCGCGCTTGGCCGGAGCTCGCCTCAAGCGCTATCCCCACCGGGAGAGTCGGGCTTTGGCGGAGTGGCTCGCAAGATGGCCCCGGTGCGCGCTGATCGCCACCGATGGGGTATTTAGCATGGACGGCGATTTGGCGCCTTTGCCCGAGCTTGCCGAACTCGCGCAGCGGCACGGCTGCTGGTTGTACGTGGACGACGCCCACGGTTTTGGAGTATTGGGCGAACACGGACAGGGGACGTTGGCGCACTTTGGCTTAGGATACCGCGAGGTGCCGATTCTGATGGCGACTTTAGGCAAAGCGCTGGGGGTGTTTGGCGCGTTCGTGGCCGGCGGGGAGGCGCTGATCGAGACCCTGATCCAGGAGGCGCGCACCTACGTTTATACCACGGCTCTCCCGCCGGCCCTCGCCGAGGCCGCCCGCGCCAGCCTGGCGCTCGTGCGGCGAGAAAGCTGGCGGCGGGAGTACCTTCGCGCGTTGATCGAGCGGTTCCGATCCGGCGCCCAGGCGCTTGGGCTGCCGCTTTTGCCCTCAATGACCCCGATCCAGCCGCTGATCCTGGGCAGTCCGCAAAGGGCTTTGGCGGTCAGCCGTAAGCTGTGGGAGCTCGGTTTTTGGGTGGCGGCGATTCGTCCGCCGACGGTCCCCACGGGGACGGCCCGCCTGCGCATTACTTTGACTGCGGCGCACAGCGAGCGCCAGGTCGATCAGCTGCTGGAGGCCTTGGCGCGCAGCGTATGAGTCGCCTCGACACGGCGAGCTTTGGCCAGGGGCTGCCGTTGGTGCTGATCCCCGGGTGGGCGATGCATTCAAAGGTGTGGGGGGAATTTGCCGCCCGCCTGGCGAGAAAGTTTCGCGTCACCTGCGTTGAGCTTCCCGGGCACGGCGCAAGCCCGGCGTGGCCGGAGTGGACTTTAGCCGCGACCGCCGAGGCGCTGGCTGAGGTGGCGCCGGGGGGGGCGGTGTGGCTGGGTTGGTCTCTTGGCGGACAAGTCGCCTTGGAGCTGGCCCGGCGGTACCCTACCAAAGCCAAGGCGCTGGTGCTGCTCGCGACCAACCCTAAGTTCCTCGCCGAGGGCGATTGGCCTGGCCTGGCGCCTGAAGTGTTTGCCGAGTTCGCTCAAGGAATTGAGCGCGCACCGCAATCGACCTTGCAGCGGTTTTTGACCTTGTGTTGCCTGGGAGCGGATTCGGCGCCCAAATTGCTTGGCCGGTTGCGCGCCGCGTGGAATAGAAGGCCTTCGCCTTCGCCGGCGGTGCTGCGGCAGGGCCTGGAGATCTTGCGCGGTGCCGACCTGCGCGCTGCGTTGGCGCACGTCGGCTGCCCGGTGGCAGTCGCCGCCGGGGAGCAAGACCGTCTGGTGCCGGCCGCGGCCGCGGAGCGGCTGGCGGCGTGCCTGCCCAGAGCGCGGCGGATGGTCCTTAAGGGTGCAGGCCATGCGCTGTTTTTGTCCCATCCCCAAGAGCTGGCGGCGCTGGTGGAGGAGGTGGCCGCGTGAGTTGGGATAAGCGCTGGATGCGGCGTTCCTTTGACCGGGCGGCAGCGAGCTACGACCGCTTCGCCGAGCTGCAGCACCAGGTCGGCTTGCTGCTGCTTGCCGCGCTGCCAGAGCATTTCCCGCCCGGCTGGCTTATAGACCTCGGCGCAGGAACCGGTCGGTGCGCGACAGCGCTGGCGCGCCGCTATCCCGAGCGGCCTTTGTTGTTGGTAGATATTTCCGAGGGTATGCTGCGGCAGGCGCGTTCCCGCCTAGGTCAAAAGCCGAGCTTGCTGGTTGGGGACGCCGAGGCCTTGCCTTTGGCCGAGGCCTCGGCCGGCTTGATCGTAGCCAACCTGGTCTTGCAGTGGTGCCTCGACCCTACCCGGGCTTTGGCCGAGGCAAGGCGGGTGCTCCAGCCTGGCGGCGCGCTGTTGTTTAGCGCTTTGGTGGAGGGAACCTTGGAAGAGCTGCGCCGGGCTTGGCAGCAAGTCGATGGCTACACCCACGTGAACCGCTTTGTCGCGCCGGGGTTTTTCGACGAGGCTTTAAGCGGGGTGGGGTTTTCCCGCTGGCGCCTTGAACGTGAGACGATCGTGCGGCGCTATCCTTCGGTGCCGGCCTTGCTCAAGGAGATCAAGGGGATCGGGGCGCACAACGTCACCTTAGGACGGCCGCGCCACTTGCTCGGGAAGAACGCGCTCAAGCAGTTGATCGCCGCTTATCCAAGGGAAGAAGAAACGATCCAGGCGAGCTTTGTGCTCGTGTACGGCGTTGCGGTCGGTTAGCTTGGCGCTTTTGCCTTGACCTGCCGATCCTCGCGGATCCAGAGCAAAAACACCACCGCCATGCCTATAACCCCGATCATCGCGTCGTTCCACATCAAGATGCCTCCCAGTTGCTGATCGAGCAAGCGGTCGATGCGCCAGCTTCCGTGCAACACATCGTAGACTTGGTAAAGGGGCGATCGCGCCAGGGTGACCAACGCTCCCACCAGCGCATCGGGCACCGTGACCGCCCACAGCACGATCAGCCGCAGCGAATAAGGCAACCTAGCGCGCGCCCCGCGCGGGTCGGCGATCAGCCACCAGAAGAAAAAGCCGGTGAGGATGAAGCTTAAGTGCATCAGGTCGTGCAGCCACCTGTTTTGCACGGCGGCGTCGTGAATCGGGGGAATCTGCCAGAAGATCATCGTTCCCGCAAACAGGATGGGAGAGACTACCGGATGGCTAAGAAAGCGATACAGAGCCTGGATCCAAAAGCTGCGAAGCAAGGGGGAGAGAAGTCGGTGGCGCAGCCACGAGGGCAACCCTTGCAATAGAGGCGCGAGCGGCATGGCGAAGATCGTCAGCAGCGGGCCGAAAACCCGAAGCAACATGTGTTCGAGCTGATGGATGAACAGAAAATGGTCAGAGAGCGGTTCGATGGGCGATTGCAGCGCGATCAGAAAGCATCCCATCCCCGCGAGGAAGGCGACGGTCCGTCCAAGGGATACGGGTTTTTTTTGGTGCAGGCGCTTTTGGCGGCCACGAACATAAATCAGGACGATCAGGACCAGCGGCAGGAGGATTTCTAGGCTAAAATGCCAGGCCAGCCAGAAATTGTCTTTTTCTGCAAAAGAACCGTGGGCGCTGCTTGGCCCGCTCAGTGCGAGGAATAGGAAGAAGATGGCGATTCCCACCTGGGTGCGCGGCGCGATCATGGGGTTATTGAATTTGATCTAGAGCAAAAGCAATCGCCTTGCGGCATACCCAGCAATCGTTTACATTAGATCATAATTTAAGAGGTTATGCCCGTCTTTGCCGCCGTGATCGTGCACGAGGGTGGCAACTTCCAGCAGCGTTGGATATTGTCTCCTAATGCGTCTTTGCGGCGCAGCCAAGCCAAAGCCTTGCTTGGCTTGTTAGGAACGGGAATGGCGCTGATCGGAGGCGGGTTTGCGTGGGCTGGGGCGTGGCCGGTGCTGCCTTTCGCCGGAATTGAACTCTGGCTGCTCGGCTATGGACTGAATTGGAGCTTGCGCCAGAGTGCAACCCGCGAGATCATCACCTTGGATGCGGTGAAGATTCGGATCGAGCAAGTTGCGCTAAAGAAGCGGTGTTGCCACGAGTATTACCGGATCTGGGCGCGGTTGGAGTGGTCTAGACCGAAGCGTTGGCATGAGGCGCCTAGGCTTTATCTGGGATCGCACGGCAAGCGAGTGGAGATCGGCGCGTTTTTGATCGAAGAAGAAAAGCAGGCTTTGGCGAAATCTTTACGCCAGGCCCTTGCCTCCCAACCGACAACCGGCTTTGTAGTTGATCAATGAGGGGAGTGTTCCGTGACTCGAGTTAATCTCAAACGGCTGTTTTTGACGGTGGCCTTAAGTCTTGAGGCGGCGACCGCAGCGGCGGATTACCAGCTCAATATCCCCGTCGGACCGACGGAAACCAGTCGGATGATTTACGATTTCCACATGTACGCCATTTGGGTGTGCCTAGGGATAGGGGTGGTGGTGTTCGGGGTGATGTTTTATTCGATCGTCAACCACCGCAAATCCAAGCATCCCGTACCCGCCGCTTTCCACGAAAACACCAAGCTGGAAATCGTCTGGACGGTGATTCCGGTGCTTATTTTGGTCGGGCTGGCGGTTCCGGCGACCAAAGCGCTGGTTCGCATCGAGGACACGTCGGATGCCGAAATGACCATCAAGGTGACCGGTTACCAGTGGAAGTGGCACTACGAATATCCCGAAGAGGGTATCCAGTTCTTCAGTAGCCTGGATGAGGCGAGCAACCGGGCGCGGCAATTGGGTTCCGATCTGGCGCCGGAGAAAGTGGATAATTATCTGTTGAACGTCGATAATCCCTTGGTGGTCCCGATCAACAAAAAGATCCGTTTCTTGATCACGGCCGCGGACGTCATCCACGCCTGGTGGGTGCCGGCTTTTGGGTGGAAAAAAGACGCCATTCCTGGATACGTCAACGCCGCCTGGGTGAAGATCGAAAAGCCCGGCGTCTATCGTGGCCAGTGCGCCGAGTTGTGCGGGCGCGATCACGGGTATATGCCGATCGTGGTCAAGGCGGTGACTGAAGACGAATATAAGGCGTGGGTCGCCGAATGGAAACAAAACCACGCCGCTTCCGAAGTTCTGGAATAGCAAGCAAAGAGTAAACCTTAATTTGTAGCGAGGTGACTTAAGCATGGCAACGGTAGCTGAACCGCACGGCGAGCACCACGAACACGCTCCTCCCAAAGGGTGGCTGCGGTGGTTGACGACCACCAACCACAAAGACATCGGCACGCTTTACCTGACGTTTGCGCTGATCATGTTTTTCGTCGGTGGGGCGATGGCGCTGATCATCCGGGCGGAGTTGTATAAACCCGGCCTGCAGTTGGTCGATCCGCATTTCTTCAATCAGATGACTACCCTGCACGCCCTGATCATGGTGTTTGGGGCGGTGATGCCGGCGTTTGCGGGTTTTGCCAACTGGATGATCCCGCCCATGATCGGCGCCCCGGACATGGCGCTGCCGAGATTAAACAACTGGAGCTTCTGGCTGTTGCCGTTCGCTGCGGCCTTGCTGGCTTCCACTCTGTTCATGGACGGCGGGGCAGCGGCTTCGGGTTGGACGCTGTATCCACCGCTGGTGCTGCAGACCGGCAATGCCTTGCCGTTTACCATCTTCAGCGTGCACCTTTTGGGGATGTCCTCGATCCTGGCGTCGATCAACATCATCGTCACCATCTTCAACTTGCGCGCGCCGGGCATGACGATGATGAAGATGCCGATGTTCTGCTGGACCTGGCTGATCACGGCCTTTTTGTTGATCCTGGTGATGCCGGTGCTGGCGGGCGCGGTGACCATGCTGCTGACCGACAAGTATTTCGCCACCAGCTTCTTCAATCCGGCCGGCGGCGGCGATCCGGTGCTGTTTCAGCACTTGTTCTGGTTCTTTGGTCACCCGGAAGTGTACATCATCATCTTGCCGGCGTTTGGGATTATCTCGCAAGTTATCCCGACTTTCGCGCGCAAGCCGTTGTTCGGCAAAAACTCGATGGTTTATGCCACGGCGGTGATCGGCTTCTTATCTTTTATCGTTTGGTCGCACCACCAGTTCACCGTGGGGATGCCGGTGCCGGCGGAGCTTTACTTCATGTATTCCACCATGCTGATCGCGGTGCCCACCGGCGTGAAAGTGTTCAACTGGCTGGCCACCATGTGGAAAGGCTCCTTGACCTTCGAGACCCCTATGCTCAACGCCTTGGGTTTTCTCGTGTTATTCGTCATCGGTGGATTCACGGGCATCATGATGTCCCAGGCGCCGGCGGACCTTTATTACCATGACAATTACTTCATCGTCGCGCATTTTCACTACACTTTGGTGGGTGGAGGGGTGTTTGCGATCTTTGCTGGGATCTATTATTGGCTGCCCAAATGGACTGGGGTCCGGTACGACGAGCGCTTGGGCAAGTTGCACTTTTGGCTCTCTTTCTTGGGCTTCAACGTGCTCTTCTTCCCCCAGCATTTTCTGGGGCTGGCCGGCATGCCCCGGCGCATCCCCGATTATGCGATCCAATTCACTGAGTTCAACCAGATGTCCACGGTGGGGGCGTTTATCTTCGGTTTTGCTCAGTTGATCTTGGTTTACGTGGTTTACCAAGCGATCCGGGGCGTGGGTGAGAGAGCCAACGGCGAGGTTTGGGAAGGCGCCAAGTCCCACGGCCTGGAATGGAACCTGCCTTCGCCCATGCCTTACCATCACTCCTTTGAAGGCGTGGATATCCAAAAGGCCATAGAGTGCGAATAATGAAGGTTCGCCAGAAAAATTGGCTCTTGGCGGCGATGTTGGGGCTGTTGGCACTGACGTTGTATGTCGTGACCTTGCTGAGCTTGTTTGGTTGGAGCCTTAACTGAAATTCATCGAAGGGGGAAGTCATGGCGTCTGTAGGCGGTAGTTACTATTTACCCCACCAAGCGAAGTGGCCTGTTCTCGGGTCACTGGGGTTGTTTACCTTTATGGTGGGCTTCTCCATTAAGCTCTTAGGTTCCGGGCTTGGTGGGGCGCTTATGGGGATTGGGCTGCTCATCGTGCTCGGGATGATGGTGGGCTGGTTCGGCGAGGTGATCCACGAGAGCGTTGCCAGGCTCTACAACGAGCAGGTGGAGCGTTCCTTCCGTTGGGGCATGATCTGGTTCATCGCCTCGGAAGTAATGTTTTTTGCCGGTTTTTTTGGTTCGCTCTTCTACATCCGGATGTACGCCGTGCCTTGGCTGGGAGGGGAAGGAACGACCGGGGTGGGGGCGTTCACGCATATGCTCTGGCCGGATTTTGCGCCGGAGTGGCCTACCAACGGTCCCGCCCACGTAGGAGGAAAGTTCGAGCCGATGGAGGCGTGGGGAATTCCCGCTTTGAATACCCTGATCCTTTTGTCTAGCGGCGCGACGGTGACCTGGGCCCATTGGGGATTGCTCAAGAATAACCGCGATCAACTAATCAAGGGCTTGATCGCGACCATCGCCTTGGGGGTGAGCTTCGTCCTGTTGCAGGCCTATGAGTACTATCACGCCTATACCGAGATGGGCCTGACTTTAGGCGCGGGCGTTTACGGTTCCACCTTCTTCATGTTGACCGGATTTCACGGCCTGCACGTGACCATCGGGGCGATTTTTCTGACCGTCGTGCTGCTTAGGGCCTGGCGCGGGCATTTCGATCCGGATCATCATTTTGCCTTCGAGGCCGCTGCCTGGTACTGGCACTTCGTCGACGTGGTATGGCTTGGGCTGTTTATTTTCGTGTACTGGCTTTGAACTTCACGCCAAAGCCGGTAAGAAGGCGCTTTAAGAAGCGCCTTTTTTTTCACTAGAAATCCACCTAGCTTGAATTCCGTGAGGCTGAATCCAGCCTTGGTAAGCGGCGAACAATAAGAAGAAAAACAAGACTAAAGAGAGCGCGATCCGAGTGGTCAAGGCTTTGACCGTGCGCGGCGAGCGGTTCGGGTCGTTGAGCAGATAATAAAGCGCCGAGCCTAGACTCAAGACAATGCCGAAAAAAGTCAGCAGAACGAGCAGTTTGGTCCACATAGCCGGTGGGGGTAAAAGCAAAGCTTGTAATGCTAAAGAGTAACGCTTTCTATTTCAAACCCAAATGGACTTTAACTTTTCTGACGGCGTTGGCGATTTTGGCGTTTCTCTCTTTGGCGCGCTGGCAGTGGCATCGAGCCGAGGAAAAACAAGCCCTGCTGCGCTTGTACGCAAAAGAGAGAGAGGCGCCTACGCTTTACTTGGGAGGCGAAGAACGCTTAGAAAACGAAGCGGGGCGGTTGCGGTATCGTTCGGTCACCGTCACCGGGGTTTGGGACGGCGGCCATTCCTTGTTGCTGGACAACCGCACCTGGCGTGGAACCGTCGGCTATGAAGTGTTGACTCCGCTAGAGATCGAGGGTGGCCTTCAGGTCGTGCTGGTCAATCGCGGTTGGGTGGCGGCGGGCAGCGACCGCACGCGCTTGCCTGAGGTGACTCTTCCCAGAAAGCGGGCGACCATCCACGGCATGGTAGATCGCTTTCCGAGTCCTGGAATGTACTTGCAAGGCATGGAGATCCCTACCGAGGGCTGGCCGGCAGTCGTGCAACGGATCGATCCTAAGGTCATTTCCCAACGTTTGGGGCGAGAGGTCTTGGACTTTCAGATAAAATTGGCCCCAGATCAGGAGGACGGATACGTACGCGAATGGCGGCTGGATTTTATCGATCCTCACCGAAATCGGGGTTACGCCTTACAATGGGCGAGTTTTGCGTTGATCGCTTTGGGACTTTGGATTAGGCATGGCTTCAAGCGGGGGCGCGAATTGCAGATGAAGCAGAGAACCCATGGCTGAAAAGACAAGACGCAGCAGTTGGTGGGTATTTGGGGCGATCGTTGCGGTCGGGGGGTTGCCGCTCGCAATAGCCTGGTACTTAGTCAATCATCCTGGACTGGTGGGCAAGCCGGGAAATCACGGCGCCTTGATCGTGCCGCCTAGGCAGTTTGCCTACGAACGGTTGCAGCCAGTCTCTGGGTTGTCTTCGCGGCCATTACAGGAGATCCGGGGGCGTTGGGTAATCGTGCATTGGATCCCTAAAACTTGCACCCAAGCATGCCAGGAGACTTTAGCCGCTACCCAAAAACTGCATCTGCTGCTCAACAAAGATATTCCTAGAGTACGGCGTCTGGCGATCTGGGTCGATGACGCACCGCCGGAAACGGAGGCCTTGAAGTTTTTAGAACAAGACGGGGATCTGTATCTGGCCCAAGTCTCCCTAGAGTTTTTGCACAATCTAATGCCGGAAAACCGCAGGCAAGGAGATCAGGTTTGGCTGGTGGACCCTTTAGGCAACTTAATGATGTGGTATGATCAAAAATTCGATCCTTACGGACTCTATCGCGATTTACGGCGTTTGCTGCACGCTTCGCGGCTCGGTTGAATAAAAACCCCCATGTATCGAAAACTTGCTTTAGTTGCATTGGTATTGATCCTGGCCGCCCTGGTTCTGGGCGGGTATGTGCGGGTGGTGGGAGCGGGTTTGGCGTGCCCTGATGCGCCTTTTTGCTACGGCTATCTGTGGCCGCCTAAGAATCTTCCAGCACAGGCGCTCAAAGCTTATCCTGGCTTCGCGTATGACCCGTTCCAGGCGGGGTTGCAGATGGGACACCGGTTGCTGGCCTGGGCCTTGGGTGGGGTGTTGCTCGGGTTGGCCGGCCTTGCCTGGTGGCAGGCAAATCGGCGGGTGGCCGGCTGGGGAGCCTTGGGGCTTTTGACTTTGTATGCCCTGCAGCTGGGGTTGGGCGCCGCGCTGGTAAAAAGCCGGTTGCTGCCGGTGCTGGTGACTGGCCATTGGCTGGTGGCGGTGTTGATGGCCGCGTTGGCCTGGCGCTGGTATTTGGCGCTCAAACCCAGAGAACCAAGGCAGGCGGCCGGTACAGACGGCTTGCGCCGATGGGCGAGCCTGGCCGGGTGGGTGACTCTGGCCCAGCTGGTGTTGGGAGGATGGATGGGCGCCAACTTTGCCGGCTTTGCCTGCCCCGATTTTCCGACCTGTCAGGGGCTTTGGTGGCCGCCTATGGATTGGCGCGCTTTGGCGTTCTGGGAGCAATGGGGTAAAGGGCTGACGGAGTGGGCGCTTTTGGATACCCAAGCTCGAATCACCCTCCACTGGATCCACCGGCTTGGAGCTGTGGTGGTGTTTTTTACCCTGTTTGGCCTGGCGATTCGGATCAGCTCCAACCCTAAGGTTCCCTATTTAAGCAAGCTTGGATTGCTGCTCAATTTTCTGTTATTAGCCGAAATCGCCTCAGGTATGGGCGCGTTGCGGTATGCTTGGCCCGTCTTGACGGTGACTCATAGCCTGATCGGGGTCACCCTGCTGCTTACCGTCCTTACGGTGGGTTTTTATCTGCGCTATCCGCCTTTCGTGCCGGAAACGGCTCGCTTGCCCGAGGTCGAAACCTTCCCACCGTCTCCGAAACCAGAGACGGTGTTCGAGCGCCTGCGCGGGCGGCTGGCAAAGACTCGCTACGGTTTGATCGGCTTTCTCGCGAGCGGCGGGACGTTGAACGAGAACTTGGCAGAGGAGATCGAGACCCACCTTTTGCTCGCCGACGTGGGGGTGGCTGCGACGCAAGAGATCCTCAAAGGCTTAAACGCCAGGCTGGCGCGCCGGCCGCTGCGCGAGCGGGCCGAAGTCGTGCAAGCGCTGCGCGATATCTTGCTTGAGAGCTTGGCGCCGTGCAGTAAGCCTTTGCGCATCGATTTAGAGCACAAGCCGTTTGTCATTCTGGTCGTGGGCGTCAACGGCGTAGGCAAAACCACCACCATCGGCAAGTTGGCCCAGCGTTTCAAACGCCAGGGTTACAGCGTGATGCTGGCGGCCGGAGATACCTTTCGGGCAGCGGCGGTGGAGCAGCTCAAGACCTGGGGGGAGCGCAATCAGGTGCCGGTCGTCGCCCAACATCCTGGCGCCGATTCGGCGGCGGTAATCTACGACGCGTTGCAGTCGGCCAAGGCGCGGGGGATAGACGTGCTCATTGCCGACACCGCCGGGCGCCTGCATACCAAGTCCAATTTGATGGAGGAACTGGCTAAGATCAAGCGGATCTTGGCCAAGCTCGATCCTACCGCCCCGCACGAGGTGCTCTTGGTGCTGGATGCGACCACCGGCCAGAACGCCTTGGCGCAGGCCGAGCAATTCAACCAGGCGGTGGGAGTTTCTGGATTGGTCCTGACCAAATTGGACGGTACCGCCAAGGGAGGCGTAATCTTCGCTTTGGCCAAACGGTTTGGGATTCCGATCCGCTTCATTGGGATCGGTGAGGGGATCGAGGATCTTCAGGATTTTGAAGCGCAGACCTTTATCGATGCTTTGTTCGCAGGTGAGCTGGAAACCCGGCCGGCGGCTGTGCACTGAAGGGAACCGGAAAGACGGTTCGGCGCTCCAATGGGGACTTGGATAAGAGGGGGAAAAAGCATGAACAAAGCTCTAGCGCGGTTGAACTTTGGCAAATCGATCGCTTCCGTCAACGATTACATTCTCGCGGTGAACCAGATTCCGCCCTTGAGTGCGGAGGAAGAGCGCGAGTTGGCGAGGCGGTATCGGCAGGAGAACGACATCGAAGCGGCAAAGCGCTTGGTGTTGTCCAACCTGCGCTACGTGGTTCCCATCGCTAAGAGATACCTTGGCTATGGCTTGCCTTTGGCGGATTTGATCCAGGAAGGCAACATCGGTTTGATGAAAGCGGTCAAGCGCTATGATCCTTCTTTAGGGGTTCGGCTGATTTCGTTCGCCGTCCATTGGATCAAGGCCGAGATTCACGAATTCATCCTGCGCAACTGGCGGATCGTCAAGATCGCTACCACCAAGGCTCAGCGCAAGCTGTTTTTCAACCTGCGCAAAGCGAAGAAACAGCTTGGCTGGTTAAATCCAGAAGAGACCGAAGCGGTTGCCAAGGATTTGGGGGTAAAGGCCGAGACCGTGCGGGAGATGGAGCAACGCTTAAACGGTCAGGATCTGGCTTTTGAAAACAATTCGGAGGCCGATGAGCCCGGCTATCCCTTAGCGCCGGTGCATTATCTGGCGAGCGCGGACGAAGCCGACCCGGCTTTGCAGTTGGAAGAAGCGCAATGGAATCGCTTGCTGCACGCGCGACTTGGGCAAGCATTGGCGCAACTGGATGAGCGTAGCCGCGAGATCATCGAATCGCGCTGGCTTGGGGAGAAGAAAGTCACTTTGCAAGAGTTGGCTTCTGTGTATGGGGTTTCTGCCGAACGCATCCGCCAGCTGGAAAACAACGCCATCCGCAAACTAAAAGCGATTTTGGCGGAACCTAATAGCGAAAATAGTGATCCAGCAGCAGCGCGGTGAAAAGGCCCGCGAGGTAAAAGATGGAATAGGCAAAAGTGCGCATGGCCAAGCGGGTGTCTTGCGGTCGGCAACGCAATTGCCAAGCGAGATACAAAAATAGACCTCCTAACCCAACCGCGACGCCCAAGTAAAGCAGGCCGCTCATGCGCGTAAGATAAGGGATTAGGCTAATAACAAACAAGAGAATGGTGTAGAGAAAGACCTGCAAACCGGTAAACTCCACTCCGTGGGTGACGGGAAGCATAGGGATGTCGACCTTGGCGTATTCGTTGCGTTTGGCGATCGCAAGCGCCCAAAAGTGCGGCGGTGTCCATAAGAAAATGATCAAGAACAAAAGCACCGAATAAGGGTGGACGGTCCCTAGAACGGCGCAAGAGCCAAGGATGGGGGGAGCCGCGCCGGCGACCCCGCCGATGACGATGTTCTGAGGGGTGGCGCGTTTCAGATAGACCGTGTAGATTACCGCATAACCGATCAGAGACAGGAAGGTCAGTACCGCGGTCAGCCCGTTTACCCACCCTGCCAGGATGACCATCGACGCAATGCCGAGCACGGAAGCGAAGATCAATACCTTATGAGGAGGGAGTTCTCCTTGCGGCAAGGGCCGTTGGCGGGTACGGTTCATCTCTGCGTCCACGTGGCGGTCCAGGTAGTGGTTAAACGCGGCCGCCGAGGCAGCCGCCAGGGCGATGCCTAAAGTCCCAAACAGCAACGGCGGCCACGGTACCATACCGGGCACCGATAGGAACATCCCCACCACGGCGGTGAAAACGATCATGGCGACCACTTTAGGTTTGCACAAGGCGAAATAAGCCTTCCATCGCGGCAGGCGGTGAAGGCACAATGGGTTTGGTTTCATCGCTGCGAGCGGTTGGTTGGGGTAAGTCATTTTATATCAAATTTCTCGGAAATTGCCGCGGCCTTGGGCCGACCGTGGCATAATTTTAAATTTTGGGATGGAGGGTAAGGAGCGGTGATGGACACCAAAATCAGCTCAAATCGGATACGGTGGCTGGGGGCGGTTCTGCTGCTGCCGGCCTTGGCTTTCGCCGGCAAAGTGCACGAATTCAAGCTGGATAATGGCCTGAAGCTGGTCGTCAAGGAGGATCACCGCGCGCCGGTCGTCGTCTCCCAAGTTTGGTACAAGGTCGGTTCGAGTTATGAAAGCGAAGGCATGACCGGCATCTCCCATATGCTCGAACACATGATGTTCAAGGGCACTGAAAAATACGGCCCAGGAGAGTTCTCCCGCATCATCGCGGAAAACGGCGGGCGTGAAAACGCTTTTACCGGCGCCGATTACACCGCTTATTTCGAGAGCTTAGAGCGCTCGCGGCTTGGGATTGCATTCGAGCTCGAGGCCGACCGGATGCGGAATTTGCGCCTAGATGAAAAAGAATTCCGGAAAGAGCAGCAGGTGGTGTTAGAGGAGCGCCGCTTGCGCACTGAAGACCAACCGCGCGCTAAAACTTACGAGTATTTTATGGCTACAGCGTACACCAACGGCCCGTATCGCCATCCCGTCATCGGCTGGCCTTCCGACATCGAGCATCTGACTCTAGACGATCTTAAAGCCTGGTATGAGCGTTGGTATGCGCCCAATAACGCGACCTTGGTGGTCGTTGGGGACGTGGATCCAAAGCGGACCTTCGCGCTGGCCAAGCGCTGGTTTGGCGCGCTCAAACCCAGCGCCATCCCCCCTCTCAAACCCCGCGCCGAAGTCGAGCAAGTGGGAGAGCGGCGGCTGACGGTGCGCCTCCCGGCCGAGCTTCCCTACCTGATCATGGGCTACAAAGTGCCGGTGCTGGCCAGTCTGCCGAAGGAGCGGCGCTGGGAAGCGTACGCGTTGGCGGTGTTGGCCGGGATTTTGGATGGCGGCGAAAGCGCGCGCCTGACTTCCCGCCTAATTCGCGGCCGCCAAGTCGCCGCTTCCGTCGGCGCCAATTACGATCTCTACGACCGCTTGCCGAACCTTCTGGTGCTCGAAGGGACGCCGGCCCAAGGCCATACTCTTGTCGAACTGGAACAATCCTTACGCGCCGAGGTGGAGAAGCTTCAAACCGAACCGGTTACCCCTGAGGAATTGGCCCGCGTCAAAACCCAGGTAACCGCCGAGACGGTGTATGAGCGCGACTCGATGTTTTATCAGGCGATGCAGATCGGTCTGTTAGAGACGGTGGGCTTGGGCTGGCAGCGGATGGACGAATATGAGGAGCAAATCCATCAGGTAACCGCCGCCCAGGTTCAAGAAGTGGCGCGCAAGTACCTGATCCCCGAGCGGCTTACGGTAGCCTACCTTGAACCTCTGCCGCTTGCGAAAAAGCCGAAGCCTAAGTCAGAATCCGGAATGGGAGATAAGTATGTGCGCTGAACGTTTTTGCCTCTGGCTCGTGCTTGGGCTATGGACCATGGCCGTCTGGGCCGGCCCTAAGATCGAGCGCTGGCAGACCCCAAACGGCGCGGCGGTCTATTACGTGTACAATCCCGAACCGCCGCTGGTGGACATCCGGCTCGTGTTCGCCGCCGGCAGCGCCTTCGACGGGGAAAAATACGGTTTGGCGACTTTGACCTCTGGCTTGCTCGACAAGGGCGCCGGAGGTTGGGACGCCGACGCCATCGCGCGCCGCTTGGAGAGCGTTGGCGCCCGCTTGGACAGCGGAGTTGCGCGCGATTTGGCCTGGCTGCACCTGCGCAGTCTGACCGATCCCGCCAAGCTCGAGACGGCGCTTGCGACCGTGCGCACGATTTTGAGCGCGCCGCGCTTTGCCGAAGCGGATTTTGCCCGCGAACAGCAGCGCCTCGTGCTCGCGTTGCAGCAGCGCGAAGAATCTCCCGAACAATTGGCGTCGCTGCTGTTCTTCAAGGCGATCTACGGCGATCACCCTTACGCCCATCCGACCGAGGGCGAAATCGAAACGGTAAAAGCCATCCAACGGGAGGATCTTAAGGCTTTCTATCGGCGCTTTTACGTGGCCAGGAATGGGATGGTCGTTATCGTAGGCGCGCTCGACCGCCGCGGCGCGCAAGCGCTTGCCGACAAGCTGATGGGGGCGCTGCCTGCCGGGGAACCGGCCCCGCCCATTCCGGAAGTGAAGGAGGCGAGTACCGACAAATGGGTGTATAAATCGTTTCCTTCGGCTCAGACGCATATTTTCACCGGGATGCCGGCCATAGCGCGCGGCGATCCGGACTATTTCCCGCTGTATGTGGGCAACCACGTCTTGGGCGGGGGAGGGTTTACTTCTCGGTTGGTCAAGGAAGTGCGGGAAAAGCGGGGTCTTTCCTATAGCGTCGCCAGTTATTTCTTGCCGCTAAAGCAAAACGGCCCTTATCTTGCCAGCCTCCAGACCCGAAACGATCAGGCCCAAGCCGCGCTTGAGGTGTTGGTGCAAACTCTGCGCGCGTATCTCGAACAGGGACCGAGCGAAGAAGAGCTTGCCGCCGCTAAACGCAACCTCACCGGCTCTTTTGTGCTCAACTACGACAGCAACGCCAAGCTCGCCGATTACGTGGCGATGATCGGGTTTTACGGTCTGCCGCTCGATTACCTCGATACCTTCACGCAAAAAGTGGATGCAGTCACCCGGCAGGCGGTGATCGAGGCGTTTCGCCGCCGGCTCGATCCGGATCGGTTTAAGACCGTCGTGGTGGGCGGTCTGAAAGCGCATGAGAAACAAGAATGAAGTGCGCATCCTCGCCGGCGCTTTAAAAGGGCAGAGATTGCCTTTCCCCAGGGTGGCGTCCTTGCGCCCCACGCCGGGGTTAGTGCGCGAGACGCTGTTCAACTGGCTGCGGGAAGACGTGGCGGGGGCAAACTGTCTGGATCTGTTTGCCGGCAGCGGGGCGCTTGGGTTCGAGGCGGCATCGCGGGGGGCATCTAGCGTGGTGCTGGTGGAGTCTCATCCGCAGGCCGTAAAGCGGCTCTTTGAAAACCGCGCCAGGCTGGCCGCCAGTCAAGTAGAGATCGTCGGCAGCGAGGTGGTGCGCTTTCTTAAACAAGCCTTGGCCGAGCCGTTCGATCTGGTGTTTCTGGATCCGCCTTATGGGCAAGGGCTGGTGGAAGTCTGTTGCCGCCTCTTGGAGGAGCGAGGTTGGCTTAAGCCGGCGGCGAAAATTTACGTCGAGGCCGAAAGCCGCTTTGCCCCCCCGGTGCCGAGTCGGTGGGAGAAGCTGCGCGAAAAGCGGGTCGGGGAGGTAGGTTGTCGTCTGTATGTAAGAGCCAAATAACGGCGATCTATCCTGGCACGTTTGACCCGATCACCAACGGCCATGTCGATTTGGTGGCCCGGGCGGCTGGGATTTTTGCCAAGGTGGTGGTGGCGGTAGCGGAAAACCGCGAAAAGCGCCCGTTGCTCTCTCTGGACGAGCGGGTTGCGCTTGCCAAGCAAGTGCTTTCCGGTCTTACCAATGTGGAGGTCATCGGCTTTACCAGCCTGTTGGTGGACTGCGCGCGCCAACACGGGGCGCAGGTGATTCTGCGCGGGCTGCGGGCGGTGTCGGATTTCGAGTACGAGTTCCAACTGGCGGCGATGAACCGGCGTCTGGCGGGAGAAAAGATCGAGACCGTATTTCTAACTCCGGCCGAGCAGTACGCCTTTGTGTCTTCCAGTATGATCAAGGAAATCGCCCGGTTAGGGGGCGATGTGGCGGCGTTTGTGCCTCCTCCGGTGGAACGGCGGCTGCGTGAAATTTTCCAACGAGGTGGATGATGGCGCTGAAGATCACCGACAGCTGCATATCTTGCGATGTGTGCGTGTTTGAGTGTCCAAATCAAGCCATTTCCTTAGGCGAGGAAATCTACGTGATCGATCCGGAGCGCTGCACCGAGTGCGTGGGTCACCATGAAACTCCCCAGTGCGTCGCGGTCTGTCCGGTGGATTGCATCGTCCCTGATCCGGAGCGGCGTGAGGAGCGCGAGCTTCTGTATCAAAAGTATCTGCGTCTGACTAAAACCCGCAGATGAAGTCGTTCCTGCTTGCTTGCCTGCTCGCGTGGTGGGCGAGCGCGGCGGCAGTCCCCGCGCCACCAAAAGCCGCCGTCGCCACGGCCCATCCGCTAGCTACCGCCGCAGGACTGGAAATTTTAAGGCGCGGCGGCAACGCCTTCGACGCGGCGGTGGCGGTAGCGGCGGCGCTGGCGGTGGTGGAGCCGGCCGGCTCTGGGTTAGGCGGCGGCGGGTTTTTTCTGCTTTATCGGGCGCGCGATGGTTTGCAAACGGCGATAGACGCGCGCGAGCGCGCCCCGCTGGCGGCTCACCGAAGCCTGTACTTGGATGCGCAAGGGCGGGTGATTCCTGGGCTTTCCGTCGATGGCCCTTTGGCGGCGGCCATTCCGGGACTTCCGGCGGCGCTGGCGCACTTGGCCGAAGACTACGGCCGGCTGCCGTTAAAGGTAAGCCTGGCGCCGGCGATCGCGCTGGCGCGCCACGGGTTTTTGGTCGGCGAGCGCTATTTGCAGCAGGTTCGCGAACGCCTGGAGGCGCTCCAACGCTATCCGGAAAGCGCGAAGATTTTCTTGCAGGCAGGACGGGCGCCTGAGCCGGGCTTTCGCCTGGTCCAGCCGGATCTGGCAAAAGTTTTGGAGACGCTCGCGGCCAAGGGACGGAGCGGGTTTTATGCCGGCTGGGTGGCCCGGCGTCTCGTGGAGGAAGTGCGCCGCGCCGGCGGGATTTGGCAGCTCGAGGATCTGGCCCGCTATCGAGTGGTCGAAAGACCGCCTTTGGTCGGCCGTTACCGCCAGGTTGAGGTCGTGACTGCGCCTCTCCCGGCGGGAGGCGTCGTGTTGCTGGAAACCTTAAACCTTCTGGCGGCATGGCCCCTGCCGCAGCTCGATACCGCCATCGCCAAACACCTGATCGTGGAAGCCTGGCGCCGCGCTTACCGCGATCGCGCTCTGTACCTTGGCGATCCGGATTTTATCCCTTCCCCGGTGGCGCTGCTTTTGAGCCCGGCTTATGCCGAAGGCCTGCGCGCTGCGATCCGCCTTGACCGTGCCCTGCCGAGCGCGTGGCTGGCCGATACGCCAATTCAAATCGAGCAAGGCGCAGATACCACCCACTTCTCTATCCTTGACCGGGAAGGCAATCGGGTAGCGGCCACGTTGAGCATCAATTATCTGTTCGGCTCGGGTTTTACCGTGCCGGGGACGGGGGTGTTGCTCAACGACGAGATGGACGATTTTGCGCTGGCGCCCCAAGTTCCTAACCTCTACGGCTTGGTCGGCGGCGAGGCCAACGCCATCGCTCCAGGCAAACGCATGCTCTCGAGCATGGCGCCTACCTTCTTGGAGTCTGGGCACCGAGTGGCTATCGTAGGCACCCCGGGAGGCAGTCGGATTATCTCCATGATCACCCTGGCGGTGCTGGATTTTGCCTCAGGTTTCGGCCCGGCGACCTTGGTTGCCTGGCCGCGCTTTCACCACCAATATCTGCCCGACGAAATCCAATACGAGCCGGGCGCCTTGACGGCCTCCGAGCGGCGAGTGCTTGAGGCTTTAGGGCACCGTTTGCGTCCTTTGCCTAAACCTTATGGCAACTTGCAGGCGATCGTTTGGGATCGGCGGCTGAACCGGGTCGAGGCGGCCTCCGACCCGCGCGGCGAGGGGTGGGCGCAGGTGGAATGAAGGCACCCTGGTTTGGGCCGCTGCAGCAAGATGAGGTGCGGGTCTTTTGGCTGTCTTTAGACCTTCCGGCCCAAGACCTAGAGCTGGCCTGGAAGGTGCTTTCCGCCGAGGAGAAGCGGAGGGCGCGGCGCCTTTGGCGGCCGCTCAGCCGGTTTCGGCACATCGCCTGCTGGGGGCAGGTGCGTTGGCTGCTCGGCTTGTGCCTAGGTCTTGCTCCTAAAGCGCTAATGTTTGCGCGCGAGCCTTTAGGTAAACCGTATCTTTTAGGAGACCAGAGGCTGGCGTTCAATCTTTCCCACTCCCAGGATAAGATGCTGCTGGCGGTGGCTCAGAGCCGGGAGATCGGCGTGGACATGGAGATATTGCGCCCGCTCAAGGAGTTGGAGCGTCTGGCCCGGCGTTGCCTTGCTCCTTCGGAATGGCAGGCCTGGCAGGCTTTGGCGGAAGAAGAGCAATTGCTCGCTTTTTTGCGCTTTTGGACGTGTAAGGAGGCGCTTGCCAAAGCGTCCGGCCAGGGCTTGAGTATTGGCCTCTCCCGCTTGGTCTTTGCCCTCGGGAAGGGACTTGTGGCCGCGCCTGAAGCTTTGGGGCCAGTGGCTTCTTGGACCGTCCACGAGTGGGTGGGAGAGGCGTTTTGCGCCGCGCTGTGCGCGCGTCCAGGCGGCTTTCGCGCGGTGGAATATACCTTTAAGCCAGGCTGGATCGGCGCCGCCGCTTAGCGCAGGCAAACGGCTTAGGCTTCGGCGGCGAGGGGGGCTTCTTCGAGCGGTTGGCTAAAACCGCAACTCTTTTGCGGGCAAACTTTCTCTGTCCCTCGCCGGCGGGTGGTTTTTAAAGTCAGGATCGGCCAACCGCATTGCGGGCAGGGTTCGGCTACGGGGGGATTCCAAAGCGCGTAGTCGCACTTCGGGTAGGTCGAGCACGCGTAGAAAATTTTGCCGCTGCGGGACTTGCGCTTGAGTAGGGTGCCTGCCTGACACTTGGGACAGAGCACCCCCGTGTCTTCCGGTTTTTCCAGCGGTTCGATGTGGCGGCATTTGGGGTAGTTGCTGCAGCCGAGAAAGCGGCCGTAACGGGAGGTCTTGACTTGCAGCTGCCCGCCGCATTTGGGGCAAGGACCGGTTTCTTCCGCCGCCAAGCTTTCTTCGGGTGCGTCGAGGTCGCGGGTGTATTTGCATTCAGGAAAGTTGGCGCAGCCGATAAAGTGGCCGTTGCGCCCAAGGCGGATGCTGAGTTGCCCGCCGCATTCCGGGCAGCGCTCGTCGAGCGGCGTCTGCGTGACTTCGGAGCGCTTTACGCTGGCTTCCTTTTCCTCGACTAAGCGTTTGAACGGCATCCAAAACTCGCGCAGCACCCCGATCCAGGGTTTTTCTCCGCGCGAAATCGCATCGAGCTGATCTTCCAGATCCGCGGTGAAGTGGTAATCCACGTAGCGGGTAAAATGCTCGGTCAGGAATTGGTTGACAATGCGACCGAGGTACGTGGGTTTGAAGCGCTTGTTTTCCAGCACCGCGTATTCCCGGAGCAGAAGGGTGGAGATAATGCTGGCGTACGTCGAAGGCCGGCCGATCCCGTATTCTTCGAGCGCCTTGACCAAGCTGGCCTCGGTGTAGCGCGGCGGAGGCTCGGTAAAATGCTGATGGGCGAGAATGTCTTTAAGGTGCACGCGCTGGCCTTCCTGCATGGGAGGCAGGAGCCCGGCTTCGTGCTCGCCCCCTTCCTCGTCCCGGCCTTCTTCGTATACGGCCAAAAAGCCTGGATGGGCTACGGTCGAACCGGTCGCGCGGAAGAGGTTGGCAGCTGCCCCGCACGCCAGGTCCACTACGACCGTGTCGAGGGTGGCGTGGATCATCTGGCAGGCCACGGTGCGTTTCCAAATCAGTTCGTAAAGCCGAAATTGCTCTAAAGTCAGATACGGCTTGACCTGCTGCGGCAGGCGATGAATCGAGGTCGGACGGATCGCTTCGTGAGCCTCTTGGGCGTTTTTGGCCTTGGTCTTGAACGTTCGCGGCGTTGTCGGCAGATTGTCCTGGCCAAACAGCGAGGCGATCAAATCGCGGATTTCCGCCACCGCCTCTGTCGCCAACTGCGTCGAATCGGTGCGCATATAGGTGATCAAGCCCACCGTCTCCCCGCCGAGGTCAATGCCTTCATAAAGCTGTTGGGCGATTTGCATCGTGCGCTGGGCGGAAAAGCCAAGTTTCCGGACCGCTTCCTGCTGTAAGGTCGAAGTGATGAATGGAGGCGGGGGGTTGCGTTTGCGCTGTTTCTTTTCCACGCGCACGACGCGCAGCTCGCCTTGGGCCGACTTGAGAAGGTTCTCGCGGATGGCGAGAGCGTCTTGGGCGTTGGCAATGCTGAACTGCTTGAGCTTGTCGCCTTGGTATTGGATTAGCCTAGCGGTAAACGGCTGGTCGGCGGTTTGGCACTGGGCTTCAAGGGTCCAGTACTCCTTGGGTTGAAACTGCTCGATCTCGAGTTCGCGTTCCACGATCATGCGCAGGGCCGGACTTTGCACGCGGCCTGCCGAAAGCCCCCGGCGGATTTTCTTCCACAACAGCGGCGACAGGTTGAATCCCACCAGATAGTCCAAAGCGCGGCGGGCCTTGTACGCATCGACCAGATCCATGGAGAGCTGGCCTGGGTGGTTGAGAGCTTCTTGGATCGCGCGCTGGGTGATTTCGTGAAACACGATCCGATACACCGCTTTCCCGGCCAGCGCCTTTTTGTCGAGGAGTTCGAGGATATGCCAGGAGATCGCTTCGCCCTCGCGGTCCGGGTCGGTGGCCAGATACAAAACGTCTGCTTGCTTGGCCGCCTGTTGAATGGATTGCAAGTGCTTTTTGTTTTTGTCGATCACCGCGTATTTCATGGCGAAGTCGCGCTCGGGATCGACGGCGCCTTCTTTGGGAAGGAGATCGCGCACGTGCCCATACGAGGCCAGCACCTTAAAGCCGGATCCCAGATATTTGGCGATGGTTTTAGCTTTAGCAGGCGATTCGACGATGACTAGACGTTGGGCCATGAATAATGCTGGCTGGTTATTAAGCGTAAGATCAGTGGAGAGCGATCGGAGCGTTGTCGTAGACCAGGTCTTCCATCCGGGCGAAAGCCAGTTCCTGGTCCGGTTGACTGAATAGCACCATGAGCACGATCCACTTGAGTTTTTCCAGGCTCAGTTCTTCGGAGCTCAAAGCCATGGCGCGATCGATGACCAACTCTCTGCTCGAAGAAGTCAAAATCCCACTTTGTTCCAAAAACAGCAGCAACCCCCGGCACTCCGTATCCAGCTTAGCCATCTCCTCAGGAGCATAAATGCGAAAAGTCGGCATCGTCGTCTGGATCGGCTGGCTTTCGGTTAAGGATTCCAACCACTGAAACGCTTTATCGATGTCTCGATGGGGAAATCCGGCAGCGATCAGTTCGGTGCGGATGGAGTCGGGATCCGGCAGCGTTTGCGGATCTTCGCCCATATAGTTTTCGAACAAATACAACAATACGTCAAACACGTTTTCTTTCATGGCGCTTTTGGGCCTTATGAAATTATTTGATCCGTTGATAACTCCCGCCGGGGGCGGCGGCGATATACCCTTCCAGCTCCAACACCAGCAGCATAGAAGCCAGCTCCTGCGGAGGCAAGCCGGTGACCTCTACGAGCCGGTCCACCGGTGTGGGAACATAATCGATTTTACCTAATAAGTCGCGATAATCGTCACTAAGTTCACTGCTTGAAGGTTGCGCCGGCCACTCCGAACGGGGGGCCGGTGCGGTGCGGGACGGGATGAGGTTTAAGGCTTCCAAGACGTCTTCAATGGTTTCCACCAGTTTTGCCCCTTCCCGGATCAGCGCGTTGCATCCTTTGGCTTGGGGGTTGTGGATGGCGCCGGGAATCGCCATGACTTCGCGGCCTTGTTCCAAAGCAAACCGCGCGGTGATCAGCGAGCCGCTGCGCCGGGCCGCTTCCACGACCAGGGTGCCCAGCGCTAGCCCCGCGATGATCCGGTTGCGGCGGGGAAAATGCTGGGCACGCGCCGGCGTGCCTGGGAAAAATTCTGACACGAGCGCGCCGCTTCTCGCAATCTCCGCCGCCAGGTTTTGGTGCTGGGAGGGGTAAATCCGGTCCGGTCCGGTGCCGAGCACGGCGAGGGTTTGTCCGCCGCCGGCCAGCGCGCCTTGGTGGGCGGCGCTGTCGATTCCTACCGCCAGGCCGCTGGTAATCGCGATATCCAATTCCGCCAGGCTCTTGGCAAACGCAAAGGCGAGCTTGCGTCCGGCCTCGGTGGGATGGCGGCTGCCGACGATGGCCAGCTGCGCTCGTTGCAGCGCCTCGACTTGACCTTGGACGAACAGCACCGGGGGAGGCGAGGCGATGGCCTTAAGTTGCGGTGGATACCTGGGATCGGCGAGGGTCAAGACCTGGCAGTTGGGTTGCGTGCCCCAGGCCAGGGCGCGCTCGACCGATTTCCAGTTGGGGCGGCGCAGCGCTTCGATGACCGCCGCGCTCAGGCCGAGATCGCGCAGATACGAGGCCGGTTGGCAAAACAGTTCTTCAGGATCCACACCGGCCTCGATCAAAGCCTGAAACGTCTTTGGCCCCAGGCCGGGGGTTTGGGCCAGGGCGAGCCAATAGCGGAGCTTAGACGCTTTAGGAAGCAATTGGGTTTAAGGGCGCTTGACCTGATCGCCTAAATAAATCGGCGCGTTCGCCTCCATGACCAGGCCGTAGCTGACCCGCGCAAACGGACGGAAAATCAACACCAGGCCAGAGCGCTCGGCCGGCAAAGCGACCCATTCGGAAGCGGATGGGCCGACGGTATCGAGCACTTTGGCTCCGTGCCGCCAGATCTCTAGAACATGGCCCGGTTCAAGACCGTCGCGCAAGCCTCGGTCGATCACCACCACACTGTAGCGCCCGATCTGCGAAACCCCGTCCAGGAATTCGATGATATGCCCGGTTATGTCCCGGCTTGGCGGGTGCGGATGGTAATCCATGACCACGGCTTCTTCGGTGGCAGGAAGCAGGCGGTCGCCGACCAACACCTCGCGCACGCTCTTGGCGAGCGTGAAAGTGGCCGGATCGCCGGTTTGGGTCAAATAAACGTCGGCGACGTAAATTGCGTTGTAACCTAAGACTTCGTTGGTTTCCGGGTCTTTGAGGGCTTTGCCTTGGCGGAACACGGTGTAATTGGAGTCCCTTAATTTGCCGCCGCGGACGTAGATTTTATCGCCGCTGCCGCCGATGAGCCGGCGATTGGCCAAGCCGACGATATAGGGGGCGGACTCGATCTCTTCTTTGGTTACGACCTTTGGGGTGGTCAGAAATTGGCGTACCGCCTCGTAGGGGATGGTGGGAATGGGCTGCTGGATGGGGGTTTCCCGAATCTTGGGCGTCAGCTTTTCCAGCGCGGGTTGCTCGCCCCGCTTGAGGACCAGATAGGGCTGACCGTTTTGGTATTCTAAGATCAGCACGTCCCCAGGATAAATCCGGTTGGGGTTGTGGATGTGAGGGTTGGCTTTCCAGATTTTTGGCCACTGCCAGGGGTGTTTGAGGAAGCGGGCGGCGATGTCCCATAAGGTGTCGCCTTGGACGACGGTGTAGCGCTGCGGCGGATTCTGCGCCAAGGCGATTTCCTCGGCGCCCGCTTGAGGCGACTTGAAACCTAGAACCAAGGCAAGGCTTAAAACCCACAAGGCGTGCATGGTTGCGCTTTCTCCAGCGGTTTGCAACTTTTGCCAGTAAGAGGAGTCTTTTAAAAGCGTTCGTTCACAGTCTAGTTCAATTCGGCTAAAATGCCAGCCTAAATAGAAACTTAAGAGGCAAAGATGGCCTTATTAGAGATCCTCGAATTTCCAGACGAGCGGCTGCGGCGTAAGGCCAAACCGGTAGAGGCGGTGGATGCGGCGATCTTGCGTTTGGTGGACGATCTTTTCGAGACTATGTACGCCGCTCCCGGCATAGGTCTTGCAGCCACTCAAGTAAACGTGGCCAAGCGGGTCGTGGTGATCGATGTTTCCGAGACCAAAGACCAGCCCCTGTGCTTGATCAATCCCGAAATTTTAGCCCGCAGCGGGGTGGAAGAGCGCGAAGAGGGGTGTTTGTCGGTGCCCGGGGTGTTTGAAAAGGTTCGCCGGGCCGACAAGGTCAAGGTCAAAGCATTGGATCGCCGCGGCCGGGCGTTTGAGTTGGAGGCTGAAGGTTTGCTCGCCGTCTGCATCCAGCACGAGATCGACCATCTGGACGGCAAGTTGTTTGTAGATTACCTCTCGCCCCTCAAACGCCAGCGAATCCGCAAGAAGCTGAGCAAAGCTGCCCGTCAGGCTAAAGAAAAGTTGCTGGCGGTAGCGACGAGTTGATCCATGCGGATCGTATTCGCGGGCACGCCGGCGTTTGCCGTGCCCAGCCTCAAAGCGCTTTTGGCCGCGGGCCAAAAGGTGATCGCAGTGTACACCCAACCCGACCGTCCTGCCGGGCGGGGCCACCAACTCAAGCCCTGCCCGGTCAAGGAGGCGGCGTTAAGTTATGGGCTCGCTGTGAGGCAGCCGCCCACCTTGCGCAGCGCGCAGGTCATCGAAGAATTTTCCCGGCTCAAGCCGGACCTGCTGGTAGTCGCCGCTTACGGCCTGATTCTGCCTAAACCGCTGTTGACTATCCCCCCCCTCGGGGCGATCAACGTCCACGCCTCGCTGCTGCCGCGCTGGCGCGGCGCAGCTCCGATCCAACGCGCGATCTTGGCCGGCGATAAAGAAACCGGGGTGACGATCATGCAAATCGTGGAGAAGCTCGACGCCGGACCTATGCTGCTGCAAAAAGCTGTGCCCATCCTACCGCATGAGACCGCAGGCGCGCTTTGCGAGCGGCTAGCCCGGTTGGGGGCGGAGGCGCTGCTTGAGGCCCTCGCCGCCCTCGCCAAGGGCACGGTGGAATGGAAACCGCAGGACGAATCTCAAGCCACGTATGCCGACAAGATCGCTAAGGACGAAGCATACTTGGATTGGTCGCAGTCTGCCGGGCAGTTAGCGCGGAAAGTGCGAGCGTTCAATCCCTGGCCGGTGGCGTTTACCCAGTTTGGCGGTCAGCGGCTTAAAATCTGGCGCGCCGAAGCGGTCGAGTGTAGCGCGCATGAGGCCCCTGGCACCATCGTCCGCGCGAAAAAGACCTTGGAAGTCGCGACCGGCGAGGGGTGCCTGCGCTTGTTGGAAGTGCAGTTGCCAGGCGGCCGGATTATGGCCGCCGAGGCTTTCCTCAATGCTCATCGGTGTCAAGGCCTGTGCCTTGGATAATCTTGCCGTGAGCGGCGTTCGTCTGCGTGCTGCCGAGGTGGTGGGTCAGGTTCTGGCGGGTCGGTCCTTAACGGAAGCCTTGCCGGCGGCCTTGTGCCAGTTGCCGGTCAAAGAACACGCGTTCTGCAAGGCGTTGAGTTTTGGGACCTTGCGTTGGTATCACCGCCTCGAATTCCTCTTGCGCCAGCTTTGTGTTCGGCCGATCAAAGATCCAAAGATCCACGCCTTGGCCCTAGTCGGCTTGCACCAGCTCGCGTTCATGGCGGTCAAACCCCACGCGGCGGTAGCCGAGACGGTAGCGGCGGCCAAGCCGTGGGCCAGGCCGCTCATCAACGCTCTGCTGCGTGCTTACCAACGCCAGCGGGACGCGCTGGAGAAAGCCGCCGAGGCCGACTATGAGGCTTCGGTCAGTCACTCTGCGTGGCTTAGGCAAAGGATCGAGCAGGCCTGGCCGCGTCAAGCCGCGGCCGTTTTGGCGGCGAACCTGGCGCATCCGCCTTTTGCCGTGCGCGTCAATCTGGCGCGCGTCTCCCGTGCCGCTTATGCCCAGCGGTTGCTCGCCCAGGGTCTCAAGGCGCAGGAGGTGGCGGCGGTCGATTCGGCGTTGCGGTTGGATCGTCCGGTGCCGGTGGAGGAGTTGCCCGGTTTTGCCCAAGGCCTGGTCTCGGTGCAGGACGCCGCCGCCCAGTTGGCGGCCCCTTTGCTGGCGGTGCAGCCAGGGCAACGGGTGCTGGACGTGTGCGCTGCCCCAGGCGGCAAGACCTTGCACATTTTGGAAAGCTGCCCTGAGCTTGCGGAAGTGGTGGCGGTGGACGTTTCCCAAGAGCGCCTGCAAGGCGTGCGGGAAAATTTGGCCCGCGCGGGGGTAGCCGGCAAAGCGCGCTTGATCTGCGCGGACGCGCGCGATCCGTCCTGGTGGGATGGGAGGCATTTCGAGCGGATCTTGGTCGATGCGCCGTGCACGGCGAGCGGCGTCGTTCGCCGTCATCCCGACATCAAACTGCTGCGCCGCGAAAGCGACGTCGCCGCCCTGGCGGCGAGGCAGCGGGAGATCCTTAGCGCCGTCTGGCCGCTGCTCGCCCGCGGAGGGAGGTTGCTGTACGTCACCTGTTCGCTCCTGCCGGAAGAGAACGAGGCGCAAATTCGCGCTTTCCTTGCCGAGCATCCCGACGCCCGAGCTGTGCCGATCCACGCCGCCTGGGGCCAGGTTACCGGCTGGGGGCGGCAGATTCTTCCTGGGGAGCAGGACATGGACGGCTTTTTCTACGCCTGTTTGGAGAAATGCTAAGGCAGATTGTCGCCGCGCTGTTGGCCGTATGGGCGGCGCACTTGGCTGCTCGAGACGAAGGGTTTACCGTGCTCTATGCGCGTTTGCTGCGGCACAGCGATGCCTTTGCGCTGACGGCGAAGATTGCCTATCGTTTCAGCCCGGCGGTCATCGAGGCTCTAGAGTCTGGAATCCCGTTGACGCTGACGGTGAAAACGCGCATTCGCCGGCCGCGCTGGGGGTGGGATGCGACCGTGTGGCGGCGCGATCTGGATTTTCGCATTCAATACTATCCTCTGGCCAAGGTGTATCGGGTGATCGATGAGAGCAACGACTTCCAGCGCAGTTTTGCGCAGCTGGACGCAGCGCTGGAAGCGTTGGGAGACCTTAAGCAGGTCGCGCTGCCGGTGGCCGAGGATTGGCGTCCCGCTCGCGACTGCTATGCCGAGGTGTGGGTCAAACTCAACCTCGAGCGGCTGCCCTGGGCATTGCGCGTGCTAGCTTATTTTTCGCCCGCGTGGCGCCTGCGTTCGTCTCCTTACCGATGGCGACTGGTCGATTGAAATTGCCTTTGAGCGTGTTGGTGGTGGTCCTGTTTGGGATCCTCCTGGTTCCTTTGCACTTGATGAGCTCGGCCACTCAGGCCGCCTCCGAGCTGAGCCGCTGGTACTCGTGGCTGTTGGGGATCAACGTCTTGGGTGGGGCGCTGCTTTTGGGGTTGGTCGTCGCCAACGGCGTTTGGCTGGTGCGCCAGTTCCGCAAGCGCGCCGCCGGTTCCCGGTTGGCTTTGCGGATGGTGCTGTTGTTTGTGTTGTTGGCGCTCACGCCAGCCGCGATCGTGTTTTACTATTCCCTACAGTTCCTACACCGCAGCATCGACAGTTGGTTCGACGTGCAGATCGACCGGGCCATGGAGAGCTCCCTGGAACTGGGCAAGTCCGCTCTGGAGCAAAGGATGCGCGTGCTGCTGCAGCGCACCCGCGAGTTGGCGGTCGAATTGAACCGGGTTTCCAAGGCGCTGTTGCCGGTCGAACTGGACCGCTTGCGGGAGCAGAGCGAGGCGGCGGAGCTGACCTTGTTGACCCGCCAGGGGCGGATCGTCGCCACGAGCAGCGCGGGCGTCGGTTTGATTCTGCCGAGCCTGCCGGATCCCAGCTTGCTCGATCGGGCCGCAGAAGGCGGTTATGTGAGCCTGGATCCTGCGCCCACCCCTTGGGTTAAGGACGCCAAGGAAGCGGTATTGCAAGTGCGTGCGCTGGTGCCCCTCGAGCTGGACGAGCCGCTTTTTCTGCAAGCGCTTTATCAATTGCCGAAGCGCTTGAACGTGCTGGCGCAAACCGTGGAATCGGCGTATTCTCATTACCGGCAGATGGTCTACCTGCGCCGCTCGCTCAAATTCAGCTTTTCCTTGACCTTGGCTTTGATTCTCCAGGTCACGATGCTGGCGGCGACCTGGGCCGCTTTCTTGAGCATCCGCCGGATCGTGGCGCCGATCAAGATGCTCGTCCAAGGCACCCGCGCGGTGGCCCAAGGCAATCTGGACAAGCGTTTGCCGATTCTGCAAAAGGACGATATGGGGCTGTTGGTCGGCTCCTTCAACGCCATGACCGCGCGCCTGGCCCAAGCCCGCGACGAAGCCGAACGCTCCCGGCGCCAGGTGGAAGATCAACGCGCGTATTTAGAGACCGTGCTGTCGCATCTTTCCTCTGGGGTCTTGACCTTGAACGCGCAATTTCGCCTCAAGACCGCCAACCAGGCGGCTGAAGCCATTTTGGAAGTCGACTGCAGCCGGCTCCAGGACCGGCCGTTTAGAGAGCTGGCGGAAATCAACCCAGCCCTGGAAGGTTTGGTGCGCTTGATTCGTTCCCGGCTCGATGGCGCCGAAGGCGTCTGGCGGGAGGAGGTGACTTTGACCTGCGCGCAGGGGCAGAAAGTGTTGCTGTGCCGCGGCAGCCCCCTGACCGGCGTCGACGGCGAGCGCCACGGCGCGGTGTTGGTGTTCGACGACATCACCGCGCTGGTACAGGCGCAAAAGCACGCCGCCTGGAGCGAAATCGCCAGGCGGTTGGCGCACGAGATCAAGAACCCCTTGACCCCGATCCAACTTGCGGCCGAGCGGCTTTCGCATAAACTAAGACCGCAGTTGGACGAGCAAGGGGCGGCGGTGCTGGAACGCTCCACCCGGACCATCGTCCAACAAGTCGAGGCGCTCAAGGCGATGGTCAACGCCTTCTCCGAATACGCCCGGTTGCCGAAGATGCAGTTTCAGCCTTTGGAGCTTAATATACTGATCGATGAGGTGCTGGTCTTGTATCCGCCTTCGGCGGGAATCGAGTTCGAGCTTAGGCTGGCGCCGGATCTTCCTCAACTCAAGGCCGATCCGCTAAGGCTTAGGCAAGTGTTGCACAATTTGATCAAGAATTCTTTAGAGGCGGGGACTTCGCCGGTGCATATGAAAATCACCGCCCGCCGCTTGAGCGAACGAGGATTCGACGGCATCGAGCTCGCCCTTGAGGACGACGGTCCCGGGGTAGAGGCCGAGTGGGCCGATCAAATCTTTGATCCGTATGTGACCACCAAACCTAAGGGCACCGGGCTTGGGCTGGCGATCGTCCGGAAAATCATCGAAGAGCACGGCGGGACGATTTACCTGGATCGGCAATTTACCGGTGGGGCGCGGTTTGTGATTCGCTTGCCGATTGTCAACGCCTCGTCCTCAGTTTACCGAAACGAAGCGGTCAGCGAGTTATGAGTCGGACTAAGATTTTGATCGTCGACGACGAGCCGGATATTTGCGATCTGGTTCGAGAGATCCTCGAAGACGAAGGATTTTTAGTCGTCACTGCGAACTCGGGCGCTGAAGCCAGGCGCTGCTTTAAGGAGAGCCGGCCGGATTTGGTGTTGCTCGATATTTGGATGCCGGATACCGACGGCGTCAGCCTGCTTAAAGAGTGGGTGAGCGGAGGGGCCACGTGTCCGGTGATCATGATGTCCGGGCACGGCACGGTGGAGACGGCGGTGGAGGCGACGCGTCTTGGGGCGTTCGATTACTTGGAAAAGCCCCTGTCGATGGCCAAGCTGCTTGCCACCGTAGAGCGCGCCCTCGAGGCCGAGCGTTTGCGCAAACCTCTGGCGCGGGTCGGCGAGAAGCTCGAAATCGAGCCGGTCGGCAAAAGCCCGGCCATGGCGCGCCTGCGCGATCAAGTCAAGCGCCTGGCCCAGTACGATACGCGCGTTTTGTTCGTGGGCGAGCCGGGAAGCGGCAAGGAAACCCTCGCCCGCTATCTGCATAGGCACAGTCTGCGGCGCGAGGGGCCGTTCATCGCCGTGGGAGTGGGGACCATCGCGCCGGAATACTCGGCGGTGGAATTTTTCGGCAAGGAAGAGGGCGGCAAGATCCACCGCGGCCTGCTCGAGCAAGCGCACGGCGGCACGCTGTTTTTGGACGAAGTCGGGGACATGGACGAGGAGACCCAGCTGCGTTTGGTCAGCGCGCTGGAGTCCAAGGCGTTTCTTCGCGTGGGAGGCAGCGAACAGGTCAAGGTGGACGTGCGCGTTTTGTCCTCGACCCGGCGCAATCTGGAAGACGAGGTCAAGGCCGGACGGTTCCGCAAAGACCTGTTTTATCTTATCAACGAGGTGACCTTGGGCGTGCCGCCGCTGCGCCAGCACCCTGAGGACGTCCCCGAGCTTTTGAATTTCTACGTGGATCGCTTTGTCACCCAGGAGAAGCTCGCCTTTAGGCGCTTTCCGGTAGCGGTGCAAAATTTCTTGCGCAATTACGCCTGGCCCGGTAACATTCGCGAGCTGAAAAACTTGGTCCATCGCCTGTTGATCTTGGGCAGCGGCGAAGAAGTGGAATTGGAGGAAGTCAAGACCGCGCTAGGCGAGATCATCACCAAGGAAACGATCGAGGCGCCTGAGTTCTACGATCTGCCGCTTAAAGAGGCGCGCGAGCGGTTCGAAAAGGCTTATCTTGAATACCACCTAGACAAACACGGCGGCAACGTGGCGCGCCTGTCGCAGGCGATCGGCATGGAGCGCACGCATCTGTACCGCAAACTGCACTCGCTCGGGATCAAGTTCAAGGACAAGCGCTAAGTGAAAATCCTGGTTCTGGGCGCCGGCCGGGTTGGCACCAGCGTGGTCGCCAATCTGGCGCAGGAGAAGTACGACATCGTGGTGGTCGACACCAAACCCGATGTCTTGCGCGAGCTGATGGAGCGCTTCGATATCGCGACGGTGACCGGCAATGCCGCCCACCCCGTGATCTTAGATCAGGCCGGTGCGAGCGACGCGGATCTGATTTTGGCCGTGACCAGCGACGACGAGACCAACATGCTCGCCTGCCAGGTCGCGCACGTCTTGTTCAAGGTGCCTAAGAAAATCGCCCGCGTGCGCGCGATCGAGTACACCCAAAATCCCGAGTTGTTCGGTTCCGGGGGGTTGGCGGTGGATGTACTGATCAGCCCCGAGCAGATCATCTGCGAGTTCATCACCGGCTTGTTGGAATATCCCGGCGCTTCCCAGGTGTTGGATTTTGCCTCCGGCCGGGTGCGCTTGGTGTCGGTGCGCGCCGACCAAGGCGGCCCTTTGGTGATGCATCCGATCCGCGACCTGCACCGCCATATTCCCAAAGCGCACGCGCGCATCACCGCGATTTTCCGCAACGGCCAGCCCATCGTGCCGACCGGGGATCAGGTGATCGAGCCGGGGGATGAAGTCTACTTCATGGCGCCCAAGGAAGAGATCCGTGCGGTCATGAGCGAGCTGGGGCGTTTGGATCAGCCTTACCGCCGCCTGATGTTCGCCGGCGGCGGCCATATCGGCAAGCGCGTGGCCAGAGCCTTGGAGTCGCGTTTTCAGGTCAAATTAATCGAGAAAGACCCCCAGCGCGCGATCAAGTTGGTCACCGACCTGGAGCAAACGGTGGTGTTGGTGGGGGACGCTTCCGAGCGCGAGCTTTTGCTTAACGAGAACATAGAGAACATGGACGTGTTCTGCGCGATCACTAACGACGACGAGGTCAACATCTTGTCGGCGATGCTGGCCAAGAAGCTTGGGGCGCGGCGGGTGATCAGCCTCATCAATCGCCCCGCCTACGTCGATCTGGTGCAAGACCTGGTCGATTTGGTGATCTCTCCCGACCAGGTCACCATCAGCAGCCTGTTGCGCTATATCCGCCGCGGGAACGTGGTGCAGGTGCATTCCTTGCGGCGCGGCGCGGCCGAAGCGCTCGAGGCGGTGGTGCGCGGGTGCCCGGGGCGCTCCAAAGTCGTCGGGCGCACGATCGAACAGCTCAGATTGCCGGACGGGGTGGTGCCGGGCGTTCTGATCCGTGGCCGCGAGGTCATCCAGGTCCACCACGATACGCGGCTCGAAGACGGCGATCACATCGTGCTGTTTTTGCTCGACAAGAAACTGATCCCGCTGGTCGAAAACCTGTTCGAGGCCAAGGAGGCCGCCTGACTTGGTGACAGTCATCCAAGTGCGGATGATACTGCACATCGTCGGCGCGTTTTTTATGTTTTTCAGCTTGAGTTTCTTGCCGCCGTTGGGGGTCTCCTGGTATTTCGGCGACGGCCAGGAAGAGATCTTCTTGCTCGCCTTTGCCTTGGTGTTTTTGCTGGGTTGGGCGCTGTGGATGCCGGTGCGCGAAGTCCAGCAGGAGCTTAAAGTGCGCGATGGGTTTTTGGTCGTCAGCTGTTGTTGGATCGCGATCAGCTTGGCGGGGGCGGTGCCTTTGGTGCTCGCCAAGCAACCGGTGATGTCGTTTAGCGATGCGGTGTTCGAGTGCGTCTCCGGACTGACGACCACGGGGGCGACGGTGTTGGTCGGCTTGGACCATTTGCCTGCCTCGATCCTATATTACCGCCAGCAACTTCAATGGCTGGGGGGAATGGGGATCGTGGTGTTGGCGGTGGCGGTGCTCCCTTTGCTGCGCATTGGGGGAATGCAGCTGTATCGCGCCGAACTGCCCGGGCCGATGAAGGACGTCAAACTCACCCCGCGCATTGCCCAGACCGCCAAAGCCCTGTGGGCGGTTTACTTAGGAATCACGGCGGCGTGCGCGGTGAGTTATCACCTGGCTGGGATGAGTTGGTTTGATGCAATCTGCCACGCGTTTGCGACCATCTCTACGGGAGGATTTTCCACCCACGACGCCAGTTTTGGCTTTTTCAACAGCCCGCTGCTCGAAGGGCTGGCCGTGGGGTTCATGGCCATTTCGGGAATCAACTTCGCCGTCCACTTCGAAGCCCTGCGCCGCGGGCGGTTTGCGCTGTATTGGCGGGACTCCGAGGCGCGCACTTACGTCGGCTTGCTGGTGCTGTTTACGTTGATCGTGAGCGCAACGTTATGGCAAAACGGATTGCCGTTTAGGGAAAGCGTGCGCGAGGGCTTGTTCCAGACCGTTTCGTTCATGACCAGCACCGGCTTTACCACAGCCGATTACAGCCGGTGGCCGGCGTTTGTGCCGGTGCTGTTGCTCTTTAGCGTGTTTATCGGCGGTTGTGCCGGATCCACCGCCGGAGGGCTCAAAGTCATCCGGGTCTTACTCTTGTACAAGCAGGGCGTGCGCGAGATCTTGCGCCTGATCCATCCGCAGGCGGAGATTCCGGTAAAACTCGGCAAAACCCCGGTGTCGCCCCGCGTGGTGGAGGCGGTGTGGGGGTTTTTCTCCTTGTACGTGGCGGTATTTGCCGTCATCATGGTCTTGATGATGGTCGCCGGCCTCGATCAGGTGACGGCGTTTTCGGCCGTGGCTACGTGCATTAACAACTTGGGTCCCGGGTTGGGCGAGGTGACGGCGAATTTCGCATCCATGCCAACGGCGGTCAAGTGGCTGGCCAGCCTTGCCATGTTGCTCGGACGATTGGAAATCTTCACCCTCTTGGTCCTTTTCAGCCCGGCCTATTGGAAAAGCTAAAGATTTTATGAACTTAAAGGCCAAATGGGATCGGATCTACCAAGAGGCTACCGACGAACCGCCTCCGGCGCGCGTGCTGGTGGAAAACGCGCATCTTTTGCCAAGTTCAGGATGCGCGTTGGATCTGGCCTGCGGTCTGGGAAGCAACGCGCTGTTCTTGGCCGAACGGGGGTTTGAAGTGACCGCATGGGACCTTTCGGAGGTGGCGATCGAAAAGCTGCGCCGCCGCGCCTTGGGATGGAAGCTTAACGCACAGGCGGTCGATGTTACGGCCGTGCCTTGGCCCGAACAGGCGTTTGACGTGATCGTGGTAAGCCGGTTTTTGGTGCGCTCTTTGTGTTCTAAGATTGCGGCGGCGCTCAAGCCGGGCGGGCTGTTGTATTATCAAACTTTCGTACGCGCCAAGGCGGCTTCAAGCGGGCCTGAGAACCCGGCGTATCTTCTGGAAGAAAACGAACTGTTGCGGCTTTTTCCTGGTCTCATCGTGCGGGCCTTCCGCGACGAAGGGCGATGCGGCGATTTGGGGCAGGGTTTTCGCAACGAGGCGTATTTGGTGGGCGAGCGGCCGCAATTTCAGGTATATAAAGGAGGCGAATATGGCGGAATCCAAAGTTATCCACCTTAAGCCGCCTGAGGCTTGGAAGTTCCTGCAAGAACACCCCGAGGCGGTGTTGATCGACGTGCGCACCACCGCCGAACACCTGTTCGTGGGGCATCCTCTAGGCTGTATCTTGATCCCGTGGAAGGACGGTCTGCCTATGCAAGCTAACCCTAACTTCGTCGCTGCGGTCAAGGCGGCGGTACCCGATCCCAAAACCCCGATCTTGTTTTTATGCCGCAGCGGCCATCGTTCTCTGGAGGCGGCTGAGGCGATGGCGGCGGCAGGGTATGAGATCTTGATCAACATCGACGAAGGTTTTGAAGGCCCGTTGGATCCGAACAAGCACCGCAGCACCTTGGGCGGTTGGCGGTTCCATGGCCTGCCTTGGGAGCAAAGTTAAGCGGGCTTTTGCGCGGCAGAGGTTGCGATTAGGATAAGCACGGCGAGCGAATGGCTTGGGCCAAGTCCAATTCTAAGAAACGATCATGAGCGATTCTCGGCAGGCGCAGGTGGAGCGCTGTACCTTTGAAACCCAGATCACGGTGCGCGTCGATCTCGACGGCGCGGGCCAGGCGGTATTAAATACCGGCATTCCGTTTTTGGAGCACATGTTGGACCAGGTGGCCAAGCACGGCGGGCTGGATTTAGAAATCACCGCCCGCGGCGATCTGCACATCGACGCCCACCACACCGTGGAAGACATCGGCATCACCTTGGGCCAGGCGGTCGCCAACGCGGTGGGAGATCGGCGCGGCATCGCCCGTTTTGGTCATGCCTACGTGCCTTTGGACGAGGCGCTCTCGAGGGTGGTGGTGGACTTCTCCGGCCGCCCCGGCCTGGTGTATGAGGTGGAGTTCCCCCGCCCGCTGATCGGTAGCTTTGACGTGGACCTGATCCGCGAATTTTTCCAAGGCTTTGTCAACCACGCGCTGGTGACTTTGCACATCGATTGCCTGCGCGGGCGCAACGCCCATCACATCGCCGAGACCGTGTTTAAAGCTTTCGGTCGCAGCTTGCGTGCGGCTCTTAGTCGGGACGCCCAGGGCAGCGTCCCTTCGACCAAGGGGATGTTGGTATGAGCTGCGTTGCCGTAATCGATTACGGCATGGGCAATTTGCACTCCATCGCCAAGGCGCTAAAGTACGTTGCCTCCGCGGCGCGCGTTTTGGTCACCGCCGATCCCGAAGCGATCCTAGCCGCCGATCGGGTGGTGTTTCCTGGGGTTGGGGCGATTGCCGACTGCATGGCGGCGTTGCGCCAACGGCAATTGATCGAGGTGCTCCGGCAGGTGGCGCGGACGCGCCCGCTCTTGGGGATCTGCCTGGGACTTCAGGCCCTGCTGGAAGAGAGCGAGGAGGGAGGAGGGGTGCCCTGTCTTGGGATGTTGCCTGGCAGGGTGGTCCGGTTTCCACGGGGTTTAGACGCTCAGGGGCGGCCGCTGAAAATCCCCCATATGGGCTGGAACCGGGTCCAGCAACTTAGCCCCCATCCGTTGTGGGAGGGCATTCCGCAAGCCAGCTGGTTTTATTTCGTGCACAGCTACCTGGCCCGCCCCGAATCGGCGCAAGATGTCGCCGCAACGTGCGATTACGGCGGTCCCTTTGCCTGCGCGCTGGCGCGCGATAATCTGTTTGCCGTGCAGTTCCATCCGGAAAAAAGCCAACGGATGGGGCTGCGCCTGCTGTTTAACTTTTTGTCTTGGTCACCGTGAGAGAGAACCCATGTTGTTGATTCCCGCGATCGATTTGAAAGCCGGCAAGTGCGTGCGGCTGCGTCAAGGGCGGATGGAGGAAGAAATCGTGTTTTCCGACGATCCGGTGGCGACGGCCAGGCGCTGGGTGGAGCAGGGTGCCCGGCGCCTGCACGTGGTGGATCTCGATGGCGCCTTGGCCGGCCGACCCAAGAATGCGGAGGTGATCCGCGCCATCACCGCGGCGTTCCCCGAGGTGGAAGTGCAGGTGGGGGGAGGAATCCGCGACGCCGATACGATCCAGGAGTATCTGGACGCGGGGGTAAAATACGTGATCCTCGGCACCCAGGCGGTTACCGCGCCGCACTTCGTAGAGGACATGGCGCTGGAATTTCCAGGCCACATCTTGGTCGGCCTGGACGCTAAGGAAGGCAAAGTGGCCATCGACGGCTGGTCGAAGCTGTCCCGCCATGACGTGATCGACCTGGCCCGGCGGTTCGAAGACGAGGGGGTGGAAGCGATCATCTACACCGACATCAGCCGCGACGGCATGCTCGACGGCGTGAACGTGGAGGCGACCGCGCGCTTGGCCGAGGCCATTCACATCCCGGTGATCGCTTCCGGCGGAATCCGGAGTTTAGAGGATATCCGCGCCCTTGGGGAGATCGCCGACAAAGGCGTGATCGGCGCCATTACCGGTCGCGCCATCTACGAGGGAACGCTGGATTTCGCCCAAGGGCTCAAATTAGCCGAGCAGTACTGATGGGACTGGCCAAGCGCATTATTCCCTGTTTGGACGTGGATCGCGGGCGGGTGGTCAAAGGCGTGCGGTTTGTGGATATCCGCGACGCCGGCGATCCGGTGGCGATTGCCCGGCGCTACGACGAGGAGGGCGCGGACGAACTGGCGTTTTTGGACATCACCGCCAGCCACGAAGGCCGCGCGACCATGGTCCAGGTGGTGGAACAGGTGGCCGGCTGCGTGTTTATCCCGCTGACGGTGGGCGGGGGGATTCGAAGTTTAGACGACATCCGTCGGCTGCTCAACGCCGGCGCCGACAAGGTGGCGATCAACACCGCCGCGGTGGCGGAGCCGGAGTTCGTCCGCCAGGCGGCGCGCCGGTTCGGCTCGCAATGCATCGTGGTGGCGATCGACGCCAAGCGCGTAGGCCAAGGTTGGGAGGTCTTCACCCACGGCGGCAGAAAGCCGACCGGGATCGACGCGGTCGAGTGGGCGGCCAAGATGGAAGCTTTGGGCGCCGGTGAGATCCTCCTTACCAGCATGGACCGCGACGGCACCCGGGAAGGATTCGATCTTGCCTTGACGCGGGCGGTGAGCGCGCGCGTCACCATCCCGGTGATCGCCTCCGGGGGGGTGGGCAGTTTATCCCATCTTGCCGAAGGAATCCTGGAAGGTTGGGCGGATGCGGTGTTGGCGGCGAGCATTTTCCACTTCGGCGAGTATTCGATTAGGCAGGCCAAAGAGTATCTTTTAGGCTGCGGCATCGAGGTGCGGCTGTGAGCGGCTGGTTGGACGAGGTGCGCTGGAACGAAGAGGGGCTCGTGCCGGTCATCGCCCAAGAGGCAAGCACGGGCGAGGTGCTGATGCTGGCGTGGATGAACCGCGAGGCGCTGGCCTTGACCTTGCAAGAGGGCGAGGCGGTCTATTGGTCCAGGTCGCGCCGTAAGCTTTGGTGCAAGGGCGAGGTTTCCGGCCATCGTCAGCGCGTGTGCGAGATCCGCCTGGATTGCGACGGCGATGCGGTGTTGCTGAAAGTGATCCAGGAAGGCGGCGTCGCTTGCCACACCGGTCGGCGGGCTTGTTTTTATCGCCGCCTGGAGCGCGGGGGTTGGCAGACCGACTTGCCGGTGGTAAAGGACCCCGAGGCGATCTATGGCGTTTGAACCGGTGCTCGAGGAACTGGTCCAAGTGCTTAAGGCGCGCAGGCACGCCGATCCTAAAAGTTCTTATGTGGCTTCTTTGTACGCCAAGGGTTTGGATGCGATCTTAAAGAAGCTCGGCGAGGAGGCCACCGAAGTGGTGATCGCGGCCAAAAACGGCGAGCGCGGGCCTTTGATTCATGAAGCCGCCGATCTTTGGTTTCATACTTTGGTGTTGCTGGTGCATCAAGGGTTGGAGCTGGAGGAGGTGCTGGCCGAGCTCAAAGCGCGCTTTGGCCGCTCGGGTCTTGAGGAGAAGGCGGCGCGCCAGGGGCGGCAAGGGTAAAATGCCTGAGTTGGATTATGGAGGCGTTATGGGGATCAGTATTTGGCAGTTGTTGATCGTGCTGGTAATCGTACTGCTGTTGTTCGGCACCCGCAGGTTGCGGGATGTCGGCGCGGATTTGGGGGCAGCGATCAAAAGCTTTAAAAACGCGCTGGGCGAAGGGGAAACCGAAAGCCCGGTAAAGTCTAAAGAGCTTGCGCAGATCGAGGCGCAAGGCGGCACGGAGCGGCAGGTTGAGGAAAAACCGGAGCGTCCGCAGCGCCAGCCGTTGGAACCCTGACGATGTTCGACATTGGGTTCTGGGAATTGGTATTGGTCGGCATCGTCGCCTTGTTGGTGCTGGGGCCGGAGCGGTTGCCTGGGGCCGTGCGCACGACGGTGTTTGTGGTGCGCCGGGCGCGCAGCTTGGTGGCGCAGGTAAAAGCCGATATCGAACGCGAATTGGCTTTGGAAGAGGTTAAGGCGTCGTTGGAGCAAGGGGATTCCTTGAAGCACCTGCGGGACTTGGAGCAAAAGTTACGCCAGCCGCTGATTCCGCCGCAAACTGTAGAGCAAGCAGGCGCTCAGCCTAAGGCTGCCGTTGTCGATGACGATTCCGCCTGAGTCCGAGTTGGGTCCTGAGCAGCCCATCATCGCCCACCTGATCGAGCTGCGCAGCCGCCTGCTCAAGGTCGTCGCGGTGGTGCTGTTGGCGTTTTTGGGCCTGGCTCCGTTCGCCGACCGGCTCTATACCTATTTGGCCGGTCCTCTGCTCAAGCATTTGCCCGAAGGCGGCCGGATGATCGCGATCGACGTGGCCTCGCCGTTTTTGACCCCGTTTAAGCTCGCCTTGGTGGTCGCGATCTTCGGCACCATGCCGTTTACGCTGTATCAGGTCTGGGCGTTTGTCGCGCCGGGGCTGTACCGCCACGAAAAACGCCTGCTTTTGCCCTTGTTGGCGGCGAGTACGGTTTTGTTCTATCTTGGGGGCGCGTTTGCGTATTTGGTGGTTTTGCCTTTGGTCTTTCAGTTCATGACCGCCACCGCGCCCCAAGGGGTGGCGGTGATGACCGACATCAGCCGCTATTTGGATTTCATCCTGACGCTGTTTTTTGCCTTCGGCGTGGCCTTCGAAGTCCCGATCGCCACCATCTTGCTGGTTTGGAGCGGAATCACCACCCGCGCCGCGCTTGCCGCCAAGCGTCCCTATGTGATCGTGGCGGCGTTTGTGATCGGAATGGTGTTGACGCCGCCGGATGTGATCTCCCAGACGCTGCTCGCGGTGCCGATGTGGTTTTTGTACGAACTTGGGCTGTTGTTTTGCCGTCCTTTTGAGCGCAGTACCATTTAGGAGAAGAGTCGATGCCAAAACGTGCTTTGGGATTTACCCTGATCGAGTTGCTGATCGTGCTTGCCATTTTGGGCATGCTCGCGGCCTTGGTCGGCCCCAGGCTGATAAACGCCTTAGGTCAAGGCCAGATCAAGACCACCAAATCGCAAATCGAGATGCTCGCCACTGCGTTAGACAATTTCCGCCTCGACAACGGCCGCTATCCTACCCAAGAGGAGGGTCTTCAGGCTTTGCTTAGCCCGCCGGAGGGTCTTCCCAACTGGAACGGCCCGTATTTGCGTAAGAAAGAACTGCCCAAGGACGCTTGGGGGTTCCCCTTCCACTACGAGATCCCGCCCCGGCGCGGCGGGATGGATTATGACCTGTATTCCCTAGGCGCCGACAACGCCGAGGGAGGCGAGGGAGAAAACGCCGACATCGGGAATTGGTGAGTGGGGTCGCTTTGGCAACTGCCCCTATACGGCGCGGCGGGGGCGTTGGCGGGCCTGGTGGCCGGGTTGTTCGGCTTGGGCGGCGGGGTCGTGTTGGTACCCGCGCTGTTGTTCCTGTACGCTTGGCAGGGGTTTCCGCCCGAATCTATCCCGGTGGCGGCGGTGGCTACCTCGCTGGCGACCGTTGCAGTCACGGCGGCCGCTTCGGCGTGGGCCCACCACAAGCTGGGATCGCTGGATTGGCAGGCGGTTTGGCGCCTGGCCCCGGGCGTCGTCTTAGGCTCGGGCGGCGGCGCCTGGTTGGCCGAACGCTTGCCGGGCGGTTGGCTTAAAACCCTGTTTGCGACGTATCTTTTGGCAGTTGCGGCGCAGATGGTCCGGGGCTTTCCACCGCCAGCCGGTCAGGCGCCGCCTAGGCTTTGGGTTTACGGCGGGGCCGGGAGCCTCATAGGCGCGCTTTCGGCCATGCTTGGGATCGGGGGAGGCACCTTGACGGTGCCGTTTCTGCTCTGGAGCGGCTTTCCTATCCGGAGGGCGGTGGCGGTCGCGAGCGCTTTGGGGGTGCCTATCGCTTTAGCGGGGACCTTAAGCTACGCGCTTTTGGGGCTAAATGCGCCAAGTCTTCCTCCCGGCAGTCTTGGCTACGTGTACCTGCCGGCTTTTTCGGCCATATCCGCCGCCAGCTTGGTGACGGCTCCCATGGGAGCAAGATTAGCTCACCGCTTGCCGAGCGAAGTGCTAAAGCGCCTGTTCGCCTTGAGTTTGGCGTTGATCGGGTTAAAGCTTTGGTATGGCCATTAAAGTCGCTTTGATCACCGGCGGGGTCGTGCGGATCGGCGCCGCCATCGCCGAGGTTCTGCACCGCGAAGGGTTCAATTTGGTCCTGCACTACCTAAGCTCCGAGCGCGCAGCGGTTGCTCTCAAAACCCGCCTGGAAGCCGAGCGGCCGGATTCGGTGCGCCTGGTCGCGGCGGATTTGCGGCAGGTGAGCGCGCTGGCAAGACTGGTGAAGGAAGCCGCGGCCGTTTGGGGAAGGCTGGATGCGTTGGTCAACAACGCCTCGCGGTTTTATCCCACGCCTTTGGAGGAGGCGACCGAAGAGCACTGGGAGGAATTGCTCGATCTCAACCTCAAAGCGCCGTTTTTTCTGTCCCAGGCGGCCTTCCCTGAACTCAAGCGCCGCGGGGGCGCGATCGTGAATCTCATCGACGTCTATGCCTATCGCCCAAGGTTAAGTTATCCCATCTACAGCGTATCCAAGGCGGGTTTGCTCGCCCTGACGCAGGCGCTGGCCAAAGAAATGGCGCCGGAAGTGCGGGTCAACGGGGTGGCACCGGGGGCGATTTTGTGGCCCAAGACCCCGCTGCCTGAGGCAGAGAGACGAGCCTTGCTAGATACCATCCCGCTACGCCGCCTGGGTCAACCCGAGGACATCGCCAAAGCGGTCAAATACCTGCTCTGCGACGCTCCTTACGTTACCGGCCAGGTGCTGGCGGTGGACGGCGGCCGTAGCCTATGAGCGCAAGCGGGAGGCGCGTTTGCCGAACCTTGCGGCGATCGAAGCGCTGCCAAAGCGCCTGATAGGTTTCGCCGGATAAAGGATGGCGTAAGTTGGGGGCGATCTCGGCCAAAGGTTCGAGGACGAAAGCGTAGCGCAAAATATCCTCCCGGGGCAGCACGATCCGGCCTTGGGAATCTTGAATCACCTCCTCGCCGTAGAGGATCAGATCCAAGTCCAAGGTGCGCGAGGCGAACTTGCGGCTTTCGGGGCCGCGGCCGTGGCGGCGTTCGATCGCCTTAAGCCGGCTTAAGACCTGTTCTACCGTAAGCTCGGTGTCGAATCCCACCACCAGGTTGTAGAACGGCGGCCCTTCAAAGCCTTCGGCCTCGCTTTCGTAAAGGCTGGAGACGGAAAGCTCGCCAAAGCTTTCTTCGAGCTCGGCCAGAGCCTCTCGAATGTGGCGTTCGCGTTCTAAGTTGCTGCCGATGCTGACGAAGGCTCTAACCACGGGGAAGCTCGCCGCGCTCGATGATCACCCCCACGTCGCTGGCGCCGGAGATGGCGCCTTTTTTGTTAAGGCTTAGGCGAACCCAAGGGACCGAAAATTCCTCGAGCACGATCTGGGCGATGCGTTCGGCTAGGGTTTCCACAAGGTAAAACTCGCTCTTTTCCACGAACCCGATCAGCCGTTTGGCCACCGCCTTATAATCGATGGTGTGTTGGATATCGTCGGTGGCGGCTGCGCGGCGGATGTCGGTGGCCATCTCCAGGTCCAAGATCACGGTCTGCTTGATCTGCCGTTCCCATTCGTAGATGCCGATGGTCGTCTCGATCTCTAAGCCACGCAAGAATATAATGTCCATGGATCGCCTTGGATTGCGAAGTTGACGGGCCGATTAGGGTGACACACAGACGAGGGAGAAGGCAAGGTGGGGTTTTGGTTGTGGGTGCCTGCGGGGTATCTTTTGGGTTCGATCTCCAGCGCGGTGATCGTGTGCCGCTTGTGGGGCTTGCCTGACCCGCGCACCGCAGGCTCGGGCAATCCGGGCGCCACCAACGTGCTCCGGATGGGCAGCAAGCCGGCCGCCGCTTTGACCTTGCTCGGGGACGTGCTCAAAGGCTTTTTGCCGGTGGCGTTGGCGCGCGGTTTGGGAGCCGAACCCGGCGTCGTTGCTGCCGCAGGCCTGGCCGCGTTTTTAGGGCACCTTTATCCGGTGTTCTTCGGTTTCCGAGGGGGGAAAGGCGTGGCCACCGCGCTCGGGGTGCTGAGCGGGATTCACTGGGGGCTGGGCCTAATGTTGGCGGGCACCTGGCTCGCCGTGGCCAAACTTTCCAAGATTTCTTCGCTGTCGGCGCTCACCGCCGCGGCGCTGGCGCCTTTGTACGCGCACTGGCTCTTGCGTACCCCGGCGATTACCGCGGTGGCGGCGGTCATGGCCGGCTGGCTGATCGTTCGCCACCGCGACAACATCCGCCGCTTGCTGCGCGGCGAGGAAGACCGCATCCGAGGTTGATCGGCGGCAGTTCTTCCAGCGGCCAGCGGGCTTGGGCCCGGATCTCGTGTCCCTCGCGCTGCCCGGCAAGCAGGCGCAGGCAGCCGCAAAAAGCGATCATCGCGCCGTTGTCGGTGCAAAACTCCGGGCGCGGGAGGAACAGCCGGGCGCCTTCTTGCTCTGCCACCTGCGCCAGACGCTCCCTCAAAGTGCGGTTGGCGCATACTCCGCCGGCGGCCACCAGCCGCTTCAGGCCGGTATGGCGCAGCGCCCGGCGGACTTTGATCGCAAGCGTGTCGACCACCGCTTCTTGAAACGCGTAAGCGAGGTCGGCCAGGTCCTGCGTGTCGCCCGAAGCCTGGGCCAGGGTATACCTTGCCTGAGTCTTGAGGCCGCTGAAGCTAAAGTCCAGGCCGGGCCGGTCGGTCATGGGGCGGGGGAAATGGAAGCGGCCGGGGCGTCCTTGGGCGGCCAGGCGCTCAAGCTCTGGCCCGCCTGGATACTTAAGCCCCAGCATTTTGGCGACCTTGTCGAAAGCCTCCCCGACCGCATCGTCGATCGATTCCCCGAGGACGCGGTAAACCCCTAAATCTTCGACTTGGATCAGCAGCGTGTGCCCGCCCGAAACCAGCAAGGCCAAAAACGGCGGCGCAAGCTCTGGGCGCTCCAAGAGCGGGGCCAATAGGTGGCCTTCGAGGTGGTGGACCGCTACCGCTGGTACCTTAAGGGCCACAGCCAGGCTGTGGCCGACCGCCGCACCCACCAGCAAGGCGCCGATCAGTCCGGGGCCGGCGGTGTAGGCTACCCCGTCTAGGTCGGCTACGCTCAAGGCCGCTTCGGCCAAGGTTTGGCGGATCAGCGGCGTGAGGGCGCGGATATGGTCGCGCGCGGCGATCTCCGGCACGACCCCGCCGTAAGGCGCGTGCAGCTTGACCTGGCTGTATAGGCGATGGGCGAGCAGACCGTGCTCTGAATGGTAGACGGCAACGCCCGTCTCGTCGCAAGAGGTTTCGATACCAAGAACGTACATTGGCGTAAAATTATAGCTTTTAAAAGCGGGGAAAACGATGATCAAAGCGGCAGTGGTCGGCGGCAGCGGCTATGCCGGGGTGGAGCTGCTGCGCCTGTTGGCGCGCCATCCCGAGGTGGAACTGGCGGTGGCGACCTCGCGCAGCGAGGCGGGCAGGCCGGTGGCTGAAGTCTATCCCAACCTGCGCGGGGTGGTGGATTTGCGCTTGCAAGCGCCCGACGTCTCAGCCTTGGCGGCGTGCGATGTAATCTTTTTCGCCACCCCCAATGGGGTAGCGATGCAGTACGCTAAAGACTTGCTCGCGCGCGGGAAGATAGTGATCGACTTGGCCGCCGATTTTCGCCTGCGCGATCCTAAGCTCTGGGAGCGCTGGTACGGCCAGCCGCACGCCTGCCCCGAGCTGCTCGGCGAAGCCGTTTATGGCCTGCCTGAAATCCATCGCGAAAAGATTAAAGGCGCGCGCCTGATCGCCTGTCCCGGCTGCTACCCCACTGCGGTGCAGCTTGGCTTTTGGCCGCTTTTGGCAAGCGGCGTGGTCGAGCCGGAATTTTTGATCGCCGACTGCAAATCCGGCGTCTCCGGCGCCGGACGCAAGGCCGAGGTTTCCCTGCTGCTGGCCGAGGCCGGCGAAAGCTTCAAAGCGTATGCGGTCCCCGGCCACCGCCATCATCCCGAAATCTGCCAAGGGCTTGAGGAACTGGTGGGAAAGCCGGTCGGGCTGACCTTCGTCCCGCATCTTACACCGATGATCCGCGGCCTCCACGCGACCCTATATGCGCGCTTGCGCTGCGAGGCGGATCTTCAGGCGCTGTTTGCGTCCTATTACGCTGCTGAACCTTTCGTCGAGGTTTTGCCGCCCGGCTCCCACCCGGCCACCTCCCAAGTGCGCGGCTCCAACCGCTGCCACATCGCCGTACACCGCCCGGGAGGCGGGGATACGGTGGTGGTGCTGGCGGTGATCGACAACCTGGTCAAAGGCGCCGCCGGCCAGGCGGTGCAAAACATGAACCTGGCCTTAGGTCTCCCAGAGACTGCCGGCTTGGATGGGATCGCGCTGTATCCTTAAGGGAGGGCTCCGCACGCGATCCTGGCCCCGCCGCCACCTAGGGGCGCGGGATGGTCGGAGTAATTGTCCCCGCCGGCGTGGACGATCAAGGCCCGGCCTTTGAGGTCGGAGAGCTTGAGGCGCGGCGCCAACACCGGCAACGCGGCCTTGCCGTCGGCGTCCACGTAGAGCGGGGGGAGATCGCCCAAATGGCCATTTTCCCAGGGCGCGGCGTGGCGGTTGGTTCCCTTAGGATCGTAATGCCCTCCCGCCGCCAGCGCGGCGACCTGTTTGCCGTCCTTTTCCTGCGGCCTGCAGTCTGGATGCTGGTGGAGGTGGAAGCCGTGCAGCCCGGGAGGGAGGCCGCTCAAATCGGGGGTAAAAACCAAGCCGTATTTGGATTCGGAGACGGTGATCTGGCCTAGCGGAGCGCCGATGCCGTGTTCGGTCACGCGGTGCATGGGTACCTTGAGCTCGGCGCTGCTTGTAGCTTGCATTGCGCTTAGCAATGCTAAGCCTATGACTGATTTGAGGTACATTGCTTGCTCCTTAATGGTCTAGGAAGAGGTGACTCTAACATACTGCTTTTTTAAGCATCACTGTTTGCGCAGCAGCCAATAGACCACGCCTAAGGCCAAGATCGAGGCGGCCAGCGCAGCGAGCAAGGCCGGCGAGGTGCGCTCGAAATCGAGGATGATCAATTTGCGCGCGATCGCCAGCAGCGCGATCAGGATCACGGTGTTGACGCGGATGATGCCTTCGGCGCGCACAGTCACTTTGATGATCGAGTGTTTGAACTCGAGAGTGATGAGCACCGCCATAATCGCCCCGAACAGGCGTTGGAAGGTGGTGTGCTCAAAAGGGTCCAGCCGCCCGAGGATCAAGCCGGTGAAGACCTCGTGCACGAGGGCAAACAAGGCATAGACGATCACCACCGAGATGACCATCGTCACGAGGATGCTGACCACTTGCTCGAAGCGGTCATAGAAGCTCAAAAGCTTCCAAACCTGAGGGTGGGTATCGAAAAAAAACTGGGAAAAGCCCAACTTTTCCGGTTGCGATGGTTCCAAATTCGGTTCGATCTTGTCTAACGAAGGGTCGGTTCTGGCCATAGTCGATAGTGTAACCTGAACGGCGCTGAGTTTGCTTAAGTCTGAAACTGCGCCACCTTAGACTCCAGATCGGCGGCGATGGCTTCGAGGCGGCGGCTGGCGTCTAAGACTTGCCCCATTTGGGCGGCCACTTCCTTAGCGCCCTGGTGGATCTCAGCGACGTTGGTATCGATGTGGCTGCTTACCGTGCTTTGCTCTTCGACCGCAGCGGCGATTTGGGTGTTGAGTTCCTTGATCGTAGCGATGGCTTCTAGAATTTTTTCCAAAGCCCCCGCGGTGGCCTCGGTCGCGTGGACGCTTTCTTGAGCTTTGCGCCGGCTTTGTTCGATGCGCGTCACGCAGGCGTGGGATCGGCCTTGGAGCTCGTCGATGGTGGTCTGGATTTGGGCGATGGATTGCTGAGTGCGGTTGGCCAAAGTGCGCACTTCCTCGGCGACCACCGCAAACCCGCGCCCGTACTCCCCAGCGCGAGCGGCTTCGATGGCGGCGTTGAGGGCCAATAAGTTGGTCTGATCGGCAATATCGCGGATAATCTCCAGTACTTTGCCTATGCTTTGGCTGCCGCTTTCTAAGCGCTCGAGTTCCTGCGCGACCAGTTCGATTTCCGCCGCGAGCTCGCGGATTTTATCGCGCGCGTCCAGCACCACGCTGCGGCCCTGCTCGGCTTGGGTGTCGGTTTGCAGCGCTTGCTCGGCGGCCGCGCTGCAGCTTCGGGCGACTTCGTGAATGGCCGCGCTCATCTGCCTCATGGTGACGGTCGCCTGTTCGGTCGCGTGGTTCTGCTTGGCGGCGAGGGTTTCGGTCTGCTGAGCGATCCTGGCCATCGCCGCGGCGGCTTGGTTAAGTTCCTGCGCCGACTGCTTGACCTGCCCGAGGAGTTGGCGGATCGTGCTGGCGAAGCGCTCGAGCTGGCGGCTAAAGACCGCGATTTCATCTTCCCCGCTCACGCTCAGATTCAGTTAAGGATTTGCCGCC